>CAZQHW010000325.1:0-1504 GCA_964593395.1 uncultured Halobacteriales archaeon | reverse complement strand
CGCCTTTTTCAAGGCGCTCCTGTTTCTCGGCGCGGGGTCGGTCATCGTGGCCATGCACCACGAGGAGGACATGTGGGAGATGGGTGGCCTGCGCGAGCGGATGCCCGTCACGTACTACACCTTTCTCGCCGGGTCGCTCGCGCTCGCCGGCATCTTCCCCTTTGCCGGCTTCTGGTCGAAGGACGAGGTGCTGTTCGAGGCACTCGTCCACGGGGTCGGCGGCAGTCCCCTCCTTCTGGGCGCCTACGCGATGGGCCTGCTCGCGGTGCCGGTCACCGCCGTCTACACGTTCAGGATGGTCCTTCTGACCTTCCACGGCGAGCCCCGCACTCCGACCGCCCGCGACCCGGAGCCGGTGGGCTGGACCGTGAAGGCGCCGCTCGTGGTGCTCGGGACGCTGGCGACGGTCGCCGGCGTCATCAACCTCGTCCCGGTGCACACGGTCGTCCCCGCGGTGCCGGAGTTCCTGCACGACTGGCTGTTCGGCGGTCCCGAGGGGCTGAACGGCGAACACTACGAGGAACTGACCGCCGAGTTCGCGGGCTACGCGAGCGGTACGCTCGTCGGCGGTGAGGTCGGCACCGTCGCCGTCAGCGCCGGTCTCTCGCTGGGGCTGGCGCTGTTGGGTGCGCTGGTCGCCTACCGCCTGTACGGCGTTCCCTCCCCCGCCGAACACACCGACCGCTTGGGCGCGGCAAAGGGCCTCCTGTCCGCGAACTACTACCAGGACGAGTACCAGGTGTGGCTCGCCGACCGCACGGCCGACCTCGCGCAGGTCGCCAACCGCTTCGACCAGGGGGTTATCGACGGCGTCGTCGACGGCATAAGCAGCGTGAGCCTGTTGTCCGGACGGCGCGTGCGTCGCATCCAGACCGGCGTCGTGACGAACTACGCGCTGGCGATCGCCGTCGGTCTCGTGATCATCCTCGTCGTGATCGGTGTCGCTGGGGGGTGGTTCCTGTGATGGTCGAAGCGCTGATTCTCGCCTGCCTGCTCGGGGCGACGGGCACGCTGTTCGCGCCCGACCGCGTCGCCGGCCGGGTCGCCCTCGCCGCGAGTCTGGTGCCCGTCGCGCTCGGCGCGTGGATGTACGCCACCTTCTCTGGGGTGGGCAACGCCCTGATCGACGGCAGTCTCGCCGAGGGTGACGTCGCGTTCGAGACGGTCGCCGAGTGGGTCACCGTCGGCCAGTACACGCTGAACTGGCACGTCGGACTGGACGGGATCAGTATGCCACTCGTGGCGCTCACCACCGTCCTCACCAGCCTGGCGATCGTCAGTTCCTTTTCGGCGATCGACGACCGTGAGTCACAGTTCTACGGACTGATGCTGTTCATGGAGGCGGCGCTACTGGGCGTGTTCTCCGCGCTGGACTTTTTTGTCTGGTTCGTCTTCTGGGAGGGCGTTCTGGTGCCGATGTACTTCCTGATCGGCGTCTGGGGTGGGCCCCGCCGGAAGTACGCCGCGATCAAGTTCTTCGTCTACACGAACGTCGCCAGTCTGG
>CAZQHW010000324.1:0-1513 GCA_964593395.1 uncultured Halobacteriales archaeon | reverse complement strand
CGCGGTCGTCCCGAAGGGCGTCCTGGGTGGCGTACACCGAGCGCTCGCCGTCGGCCACCGCGACCACGGGCGTCGTGATCCCGCGCCGGGTGCGTGCCTCGTGTGCGACCTCGCCGTAGGCGAACTCCGCGGGGTCCGGCGCCCGGGCGTCGGGGGCCACGACGAGGTCGACCGTGACGCCGCGCTCGATCGCCGCCCGGAGGTCCGCCTGGAACCGCCCCAGGAGGTCCGGCGTCACCGCGAGTTCGAGTTCGTAGTCGGCGGCCTCGACGGTGTCGGTGAGGTGTCTGAGGATCGTCGAGCGGGACTTCACCAGGCTCACCGCCTCCGTGTCCCGCGGCGGGGCGGTGTACCGCGTCGTCAACCCGTCGGTGAGCGAGGACAGCGTCTCCTGCATCGTCCCGAGGGCCTCCTCCGGGTCGACTGCGACGACCCGCAGCGGACGAGACTCACGCAACTCCACCAGGCCCCGGTCCGCGAGCGCCCGCACCGTGTCGTACACGCGAGGCTGTGGCACGTCCGTCCGGTCGGCGATCTCACTCGCCGTGAGCCGCCCGTGCTCCAGAACTGCCAGATAGGCCTCGACCTCGTACTCCCCGAGGTCGAACTGCTCGCCCACCTGCTCCAACTGGTCGCGGAGGTCGTCGGTCATCCTGCTGTCGGACGACCCCATCCGACAAAACGTTTACTCACTCGCGAATTGTGTTCGCGAGCGCACTGTCGTTCGTGGGGACCCGTGACGACCTCGACGACGCTTCAGGCGGCCACGGTGGCTCAGACCGTCCCCCCGCCAGGTCCACGCCCTCGTGGGCGAGTTGCGCGTACGAGACAAACCGCCGCCTATGCCCGTCAGGACGAGCCCAGTTCCCCCGACGACCAGCGCCGCGGCGCCGGCGCCAACGGCGGGCTCTGTCACCGTCGACCCGCCTCCCACCGGCGCTCGTTCGGGTTCAGACGCCCCTGACTCTGGCACGTACACTCGTCGATCGGCGTGGAACGAATTCGAACGGACGGACGAGACGGACACCGCACTCAGGGTCTGGGCGTTTACACGTCCGACGCAATCCTTATTCCCGGCGGCGGAGTGGGTCGGGCATGGTCCCGGGGAATGGCCCCTGGCCGGCGGTCGGCGGGCCGCTGCAGTCCGGGTTCATCGAGCGACTGCAGGGACAGGTCGACAACCTGCTGGCACAGGTTCCCGAACCCGGACTCCGGATCGTCGGGACGGTGCTCGTGGTGCTCGTTGGCTGGTACGGCTCCCGGTTACTCGTCCGCCAGTTCGGGCGCCCGCTCGCTCGGCGGTTCCGTCGTCCCTCGCTCGCCCGGACCGTGTTGCGCAGCGTGCGAGCGGCGCTGCTCGTGCTGACCGGCTTCGTCGCGCTGTGGGTGCTCGGCGTGCAGTTCCCGGATATCTTCATCTCGGTGACGGTGTTCTCGGCAGTGGTCGGCGTGGTGCTTGCGCCGATCGTCGGGTCGATCATCAACGGCGTGTTCGTCATCGCCGACCAGCCCT
>CAZQHW010000323.1:0-1573 GCA_964593395.1 uncultured Halobacteriales archaeon | reverse complement strand
GCCCCGCGCTTGGAGCCAGCGTGTCTCGCCGTCGGGGTGCTCCACGCGAAACTCTACGTCGTGCTCCTCGCCGGTCTCGAACACCCGCTGGACCGCCCGCTCGACTTGGGAGATGTCATCGTCGGGGACACGGTCCTCGAACCCGCCGTAGTGGCCGGGGAACGTGCCGGACTCGAAGCCACACAGTCGCTCGGAGGTCTCGTCCATGCTCACCTCGTCGGTGTTTAGATCCCACTCCCAGACACCGGTGTCGGTGCCCTCCAGGGCGAGTTCGAGTCGGGTCGTGGTCGCCTCCAGTTCGCGCTTGCGCCTCTCGTGTTCGGTGACGTCCCGGTAGCGAGCGAGCGCCGCCGGGTCGCCCCCGTACTGGATCACCGACCCCGAGAGGTCGACGTGCCGGCGGTCCCCGTCGGCGGTGAGTATCTCGATCCGGTACCTGCCCGGTGGCTCCTCGCCGCGGACCCGTTTGTCGTACCGCTCGGCGACGAGGTCGTGGTACTCCGGCGCGATCACCTCCCGGTAGGACCTCCCCTCCAGGTCCGCGACGGGCCGGCCGGTCAACTCCGCCATCGCCTCGTTGGCGAACACGAAGGTCCCGTCCTGCACGACGACGATCCCGTCCTGGCCCTGTTCGACGAGTGTCCGGTACAGTCCCCCCTCCACCGCCGGTCGGCGGTCCCGGTCGTGCGTCCGGTCGACGGACCGCAGCGTGGCGACCAACCGCTTGCCGTTGTCGCCCGTCACGCTCGTCACCTCCGCACGCACCCAGGTGTCGTCGGCCGCTCGCCACTCGCAGGCGTCGTCCTCGACCACCAACTCCTCGCCGGCACCGACCACCGTGGTGCCGTCGCTCCCGTCCTGACCGTCGGCGACGCGGCGGAGCCCGCCGAGCAACGCCTCGCCCGAGGGACCCTCGGCGGCGGTCAGCGCCCCTGGGTCCGAACCCTGGAGCGCCTCGCGAGCGCGGCCGAACAGCGCCGCCGCGGCTCCGTTGAGGGCGACGACTGTCCCGTCCCGGTCGTGGACGACCACACCCTCGTCGACCGACTCGAGGGCCGCCCGCAGGACTCCCGGCCCGGCGCCGTCTCCGCCGATCACCTCCGGGTCCATCGTTTCACTGGGTATACACCTCAACACGCGGCGCAATAAACGATCCGGCGGTCGGCCCCGTTCAGGCCCGTTTCCGGATTTTCCTGACGCGACTCTCGCCGTCGCCCCCGGGTCATCTCTCTCTGCTCGGCTCCGCGCAGTTTAAACGGCGGCACACCCCGACACCGTGTATGCAGGTGAAGTCCCGTCACCACCTCCGGTCCGATGCCGTGAGCGAGGTGCAGGCGGCACTGTCCGACCGCCTGGGCGTCGACCCGGGCGGCGAGAGCTACGAGCGCGTCGAGTTCGAGAACGACGCCACGGAGTTGGTGCTCGTCGACGGGGACCCCCTCGTCTTCTACGTCGACGGTGACCCCTTTCTGACCGTCCGGGGCGCGAACGCCCTCGACCCCGAGCGGCGCGTCGTCACCGTCGACGCCGGGGCCGTCTCCTTCGTCAGCGACGGCGCCGACGTGATGCGACC
>CAZQHW010000322.1:0-1589 GCA_964593395.1 uncultured Halobacteriales archaeon | reverse complement strand
CGTCTGGTTGTTCCGGTGCCTCGACCTCGACGGCACCCTCGCGAACGCGCATACTGAATGTTCGCGACGGCCAGAAAAAGGGGTTCGATTCTACGGCCGACAGTCAGAGACTGGAGAGGCGGCCCCGCATCATATGAGCCGGAGCCGGTGGTCACCCTCCGTTCACGGTGAGGACCTCGGTGACGAGGTCCGAAGACCCGTTGTCGTCGGTGACCGACAGCATGATCATCAGATCAGTCGACCCATCGACGGTTGTCGTCCGTCTCGACCCGCTGTACTCCGGACCTCGGCCGAGGTCGTACCGAAGCTGGTCGGCGTCCTGAACCCACCAGTCGTAGGAGACGATCGTACCGTCGGGCGCCTCGCTGCGGGTGGCGTCCAGCGTGATTTCGTCGCCCGACGTGGCGGGACGTGGTGCGACTGCGATCCGGGCGATCGGCGGCTGGGCACCATCGAAGTCGTACTCGACATCTATCTCCTGGGTGGCAGTGGCGACGACGCTTCTGTCGTCGAGCGCCGCCAGGGCCACTTCGTGTCTGCCCCAGTCGTCGTACACGTGTGACACTTGACGACCCGACTTCACCGACCCATCGTCCATGTCCCACCGGTAGGTGAGCGAGTCCGCCCGGCGGTCGTTGGCGACCGCGACGAACTGGACCGTGCCGCCGTGGCGGACCCGCTCCACGTTCGTCTGGATCGAGAGCGACATCTTGTTGTCCCCGGGACTCCTGTCGCCCTCGTCACCGTCTCCCCCGGAGCCGTCGTTGCCGTCCTCGTCACCGTCGCGACCGGCGCCCTCAAGTGTCACTCCCAACTCGTAGTCGCCCGCTTGGTTGGCAAAGACGGCGACCCCCAGTTCGTCACCCAGTTCTTCGATGACGACCTCCTCGGAGCCGCCGGCCGTCCGCGACGACAGGTCTGCCTTCCCGGGGTACGGCTGGCTGCCGTCCCGGTTGATCAGGAGGTCGAGGTCCGAAGACGACTCGAGGGTGAACACGGCCCGTTCCGGGGCCCTCTTTATCGAGTAGGTGTGGTGTGCGATCTTGCCGCTGGCGAGCGTCCCCCGACGCCGCCCGCTCGTGGGACCGACTGGCATGATACAATGTTAACTAATGCTCCATAATAAATTTAACTAATTTCCTTATCGTACAAAGATTGGTGACGGCGGGCGACCGGTCGGACCGAACGTGTTTTGTCGGTCGCCGCGCAACCGCGGACAGTGATCGAGCGGCGTGGTCGACCGCGGTGGTGGCCGTGACCGCGGTCGACGACTGGCAGGCGGCGCTCGCGGAGGCGGGTGAACTCACGCCCGAGTTGGTCGACCGGATCACCGACGTCCACGGGGACCGGGGGGCGCGGGCAATCGAGGCGGTCTCCGAGAGTCGGGTGAAGGGGTATCTGGACTTCACCGTCGTCGTCGGCTACCGAGAGGAGTACGTCGTCGAGGACGGCGGGTGTACCTGCAAGGACAGCGAGTACAACCTCGACCGGCGTGACCCGACCGAACTGTGCTGGCACGCCCTCGCCGTGGCGATCGCCGAGCGAGTCGACGCCGTCGACCACCACGACATGTACTACTCCGAGGTCCG
>CAZQHW010000321.1:0-1593 GCA_964593395.1 uncultured Halobacteriales archaeon | reverse complement strand
CGCCAGGAGATACTGGACACGGCCCGCGAGCGGTTGCTCGACGGTCGCCGCGGGGAGAGCGAGGCGCCACGGGCCTCGGGAAGCCGGACGGTGGAGTCGTCCGGCGAGGCGATCCACGTCGAGTTGAAGAAACTCGCCGCCTTCCAGGGTGTGGTCAACTTCGCGGTCGGAACGTCCGACGAACTCGGCGAACTGGCGGTGCGGATCCGCGTCGAGGAGCCCACCGTCGAGGAGTTCGTCGACGCCGTGGCGCCGCCGACCGAGGGCGGCGAACCACTCGCCTGACCGCTCCCGAGCGGTCGACCGGAGGGCTGCCGAGACGGTCACCCGACGACCAGTCGCACGACGCCCAGGAGGACGACGACACCGAGCACGTCGGCGACGTTCGTGACGACTGGGATCGCCACGTCGTCCGGGTCGAGGCCGCGCCGGTAGGCGGCGTAGGTGACCAGCACCGTGACTGCCACCGCCAGCACCGACAGCACCAGGCCGGTGAGCGTGGCGACGGCGACGACCGTCACCGGCGAGAGTCGGGCCCCGCCGGAGACGGCGGCGACGGCCCAGGCGACCACACCCGTGAGCGGGAACAGTGTCGCCGCAAGCGCCACCGTCGCGAGTGCGTTGCCGGCGAGAGCCTCGTCGTCCGGGGCGAACGACAGCGTCCCCAGGTGCAGCGCCGTCGAGAGCCGGGCGGCGAGCACGCTGCCCAGACTGCCTGCCGTCCCGATCGTGACGGGGACGAGCACCAGCAGCGACGGCGTGTCGAGGAGCGTGGCCTCCTCGCCGTCGAGAAGGAGTCCAGCGCCGACCTCCACCGTCGACAGGACGAGCAACACGGGGAGCGTCGCCCGGAGGATCGGTCGGGGACGCAACGGTGTCCGGGTCATGACAGTGCGAGCACCACCCGGGTTGCCACGAGAAGCAGTGCCAGGCCGAACACGTCGCCGGCGACGGTCACCGTCGGCCCGACGAGCGTGTCCGGGTCGAGACCGCGCCGGTAGCCGACGACCACCACCGAGACGACCACTGCCGACAGCACCACTCCCGACATGGCGGCCGACAGCAGGGCGATCACCGCGAGTCGGGGGCCTGCGACCGGCCGCCCGAGCGCGACGAGTGCCAGCGTGACGACCGTCGCGGCGAACACGCTGGCGACCGCACCGCTGGCGAGGGCGGCACCGACCGCCCCGCGGAGTCGCCGGTCGCCGGCGTCAACCCGCGGTTCGATCAGCCCCTGGTGGAGTGCCGTCGAGAGCCGCGCCCCGAGCGAGCCGTACACGTTGCCTCGCGTCGCCAGAAGCGCCGGGACCAGCGCCAGCAGGCCGGACACTGCACGCAACTCACCCCGCATCCCCCCGAGAACGGTGCCCGCGACCAGTCCGCCGACGACGCTCACCGACAGCGCCGGCAGCACCGCCCGGTACGCCCGGACCGTCGCCTCGCGGACGCTCACGTCCGTCACGGCGACGCGGCGAATGAAAAGTCCTCGGGGAGCGACCCGCGCCGCCCCGTCGTCTCGCTCACCGCCGACCGTGGTACTTTTGAGCGTCCTCACAGTACACCCGTTACTACCGTGATCTCCGAGGGCTGCGA
>CAZQHW010000320.1:0-1659 GCA_964593395.1 uncultured Halobacteriales archaeon | reverse complement strand
GGGTCTTCGCCGGCCTCGATCAGTTCCTCGCGCGAGAAGTCCGCGATGTTGCACTTGTTCGAGCCGACCATGATCGGCATCCGGCCGACGCGGGTCTCGGTGCGGTCGACGACTTCCTCGGGTTCCTCCTCGCCGCCACGGACGATCGCCATCTCCATGAACACCGGGGCGGCGTAGGTGAGGTTGCGCAGACGAGCCTCCTGAGGGTACAACAGTTCCTCGCTGCCGTCGGCCTCCTTTATCCGGGGCGTGATAACCCGGACGTCGCCGAGTTCGACGTAGACGGGCTCTTGACCCTCCTTGTCGCCGATGTCGGTCTCGATCGTCTCCTTCTCCTCGACGATCTGTTGCATTCCCCGGTCGAGAAACGAGTTGAACGACCGGAAGTGGTGGTCCGCGAGTCGCTCCTTGTCGAAGTAGTCGCGCGAGATCGCGCGGCGGTCTTGCCTGTCCATAGTGAGTGTCGAGTGTGCAGTTGCCGGTCCGCTACCGGGCCGTCTGTCGTGCCGACACTCGCGGACGGACCCTCTTATGTCTTGGCTTAACGTCCGGTCCCGGGAGAGGGCCGCGGGACAAAGAAAGAGCCGACGGCCACAGTCCCACGAGCGTGGTCCCAGAGGACTCACATCTGTAAAGACCGCGAACGGCGAGCGACCGGATGCGGGGTCTCGCCGGGTCAGACCGCCTCGGGGCCGCGCCGTCCGGTGCGGATCTGGCAGGCGTCGTCGATGGGCACGACGAACACCCGGCCGTCGCCAGCCTCGCCAGTGTGGGCGCCCTCGCGGATCGCATCGACCACCTCGTCGGCGGGGATCTCCGCGACGACACACTCCACCTTCACCTTCTCAAGCAGGTCGACGCTGTACTCCTCGCCGCGCCACTGGCCGACCTTCGCGGGTTGGTCACCCCGGCCACGGACCCGGGTGACCGTGAGGTGGGGCGCGCCGACCGCCGCAAGTTCCTTTTTGACCGGCTCCAGGCGCTCGGGGCGGATCATCGCGACGACCATCTCCAGTTCCGACTCGCCGGCGCCGTCGGTCCGGACGGCGTCGCGCTCGACTGCTCCCCGACTCGTACCGCCGAACTCGGGGTAGGTGTCGACGCCGTGCTCGGTGACATCGAGCCCCTCGCGCTCGTGCTCGCGGTCGACACGGGCCTGACCGGCGGCCTTCAGGACCCCGAAGACGGCTGCCGTCGCCAGCACCGTCCAGGCGCCGATCACGCCGACGAGGGCGATCTGCCCGGCCATGGCGTCCGTGAAGGCGGTGACTGAGAACCCGTCCGCCAGGACACTGGTCGCCACGAAGGGGTACGCGAGCGCGCCGACCACGCCCGCCGAACCGTGGACCGGGAACACCGCACAGACGTCGTCGATCTTCAGGCGACGCTCGACGAACTCAAAGACGATCGGCAACTGCGCGCCCGCGATTGCCCCGACGATCAACGCCCCGGGCCAGACAATGGCGTCCGCGAGGCCCGTGATGCCGACGAGACCGGCGAGCATGCCGTTGGCGACGTACAGAGTGTCCACCTTTCCGGTCTTGAGCAGTGCCGCCCCGCCCGCGCCGACGCCGACGGCGGCCATGGCGAGCGTCGTCACCAGCGCCACGCGACCGACGTAGCCGAAGCCCTCTAGGCTGACCGCTCCCTCGTCCATCA
>CAZQHW010000319.1:0-1713 GCA_964593395.1 uncultured Halobacteriales archaeon | reverse complement strand
CAGACGACCTTCTCGCCGTCAGTCAGGGTCACCCAGTTCGGGGGATCCTCCATGTGGTACGACCGCATCACCCGCGGGTAAAAAACCTCACTGCCGTCGCTGGCTACAGTCCGATCAGGTCGTCCATCTCCACCTCGGCCACGTCGCCGCCACAGGCACCACACTCCTCGACGTGGTGGGGGGCCGGGCCGTCGTCGCTCTCCATGTGCAGTGCGCCACAGTCGACACACACCTCGATCTCGGCGTCGAGCATACGCCCCCGGACCGACGGCGCAGACATGTAGTTTCCGGTGGGGGTCGTCCGCGGGCAGAACGCCGTTCTCGCGGGCCGGGCGGCCCGCCTCAGAGTTCGTCCGTCGCGAACACCGGGTGGCGGTCACCGCGGCGCTCGCCGAACAGTCGCACGCGGGCGGGGTCCTCCACGTCGTCACGGTCCAGTGCCGTCTCATCGGCGTCGAACACGAGGGTGACGGTGCCGCCGCGGGGGTCCACGCGCTCCAGGTCGGCGCCGCGCCCGGCGTTGACGCTGCGGTAGTAGCCACACCGCACCGTCTCGGGGTCCAGTCGCCGGGCGAGGTCCTCGTCCGCGAGGGTGACGTGGAGTTCGTCACCCTGGCGCTCGACGGTCGTGTCGGGACGGAGCGCCCGGGCGGGCGGCAGCGCCCGCATCGTGAGCGGGGGCATGATGAAGTTCCCCCGGCGCAGCGTCTCGATGTACTCGAGGATGCCGTTGCGGTCGAAGTCGACCTCGCCCTCGTGGACGAAGCCGGGCGCCGGCGCACCCTCGGGCGTGTTCTCCGCCCGGGGCTGGCCGATGGCGCCGGTGTCCCACTTCAGGACGTTCATCGCGTGTCGCATG
This sequence comes from uncultured Halobacteriales archaeon, assembly GCA_964593395.1. GTDB lineage: Archaea > Halobacteriota > Halobacteria > Halobacteriales > SW-7-71-33 > SW-7-71-33. The sequence goes on along the minus strand of CAZQHW010000319.1, from coordinate 854 downwards.
TACACCAGGTAGATGCTGAACGCCTGGAGCGCGACGAAGTGGGTGCCGGGTTTCCCCTGGTCGACGGTGTTGAAGTCCCGCCGGAGGAAGCCGGCCTCGACCTGCTGGTTGGTCCCGTCGTGGTTCGGGAGGTCGTCGTCGCGCTCCTGGGCGACGGGGTCGTCCTGCAGCGGGACACCCGTCGTGAACAGGCTGCGGTCGCCCTCGGGCTGGAAGTGGGCCTCCAGTTGGGCGCGGGCCCGGGCGACCTTCTGTGCGTGACCGATGAACTTCCCGTCGCGGGCGTCCTCGGCGGTGCGCTCGGCGACGTCCTGGGTGGTGACGTCTGAGAAGTCCCGCATGGCGAGGTCCGTGGTGTCGTCGGGGGCGTTGGAGATGCCGAGGTTCTCGCCGACCTCGCCGACGTCTTTCTTGTCGTGGTGGGGGCTGAACATCCGGTGGCGGCGGTCGGTGTCGTCGTTCTCCCCGTACCACCCCTCCAGGTCGCTGTCGAGTTTGGAGACGTGGAGGATGGAGCCGTTGGCGAACGCGCCCGGTGGCTGGGCCTGCTTGGGGAGAAAGCGCTGGTCCTCCAGCATCGTGACGTTGTCCTCGCGGGGGTTCGAGTTCCGGTAGATGTCGTTGTAGCCGAAGGAGAGTTCGGCCCCCGCCTCGACGGACTCGTCGAACTCCTCCTGGGCCTGCGAGCCCTCCGGCCCGACGTCGTCGATGTTGTCGTCGAGATTGTCGTTGCCGATGAAGCCGGTGCGCCGGTCCGGGTACCCCTCCGGACGGGAGAACACGCCGTCGAGCGTCGGGGCCCCCGGCACGTCCCCGGCGCCACGGTCGCCACCACGCCCGGGTGGACCGCCGCC
>CAZQHW010000318.1:0-1721 GCA_964593395.1 uncultured Halobacteriales archaeon | reverse complement strand
CGCGGGCACGACGACGGCGTCGTACTCCCGGCGGAAGGTACGCTGGTCGGCGCTCGCCTCGCCGGACCGTCGCAGCAGTTGCTCGGCCTGCTTGGTGTGCACCTCGCGAGCCGCGTCGGCCAGGTCCGCCGGGGCCTCGGCCACGGACTCGACCACCTCCGCGAGCCGGCCGTCGACGAGAAAGAACACCCGCACCCGGTCGTACTCCTCGGCGTCGTACGGCACCGTCACGGGGTCGAGGTCGTCGGTCAGAGCGTCGGCGTCGGCGAGCGTCTCGCGGTCGAGGCCCCGCGTCAGCGTCTCCAACACGCCGTCCAGGGCGTCGCCGTCGACGCCGAGTGCCTGCACACCCAACTTGCGAACTCGGTCGTCGACCGGCACCTCGACGCGGCGGACCACGCCCTCGTCATCGCCGTTCTCCTCGGCAGGTGTCTCGCCCAGCGAGAGCACCACTGCGCCGACCTCGGGCTCTCGCAGCGGGTGGTCGTCCGGCACGGACCCGCCCTCGGCCTCGAACAGTCGGCTCACGAGACTGGTCGCGTACTCGGTGTGGAGGTACCACAGCGCCTGGGCGACGCCGGGAGCGAACTCGTAGATGTCCATCGCCAGCCCGCGGAAGTCGGCCTGTGCGAGGTAGTACACGCCCAGGCGGCGCCCGTCGCTGTCGAGCACCGTCGGCTCGTCCGTCAGCGGGATCGCCGCCGCCTCGAACGTCTCGGGGGCGAGCGTCCGGTTCAGTTCCGCGAGGGCGTCGTCGACACTGCCGCGGTCGGCGCCGATCTCGCGGACGACCTCGGCGACGGTCTCCCCCGGGATCGGCACCGGCTCGTCGGGAACGTCACGGAACACCTCGCTGGCGTGGCCCAGCGGCAACAACAGGAACCAGGCGGCGTCGGGCTCGTACAGCGGCTGGAACAGGTACGGGTCGTCCTCGGGGTAGTCGTCGATCGCGATGCCGACGCCGTACTCCCCGAGCAACTCCCGCGGCGGGGAGACGCGGACGTTGGGCCCGTTGTCGATCACCTTCCGGACGTTGGGGTTGGACTCGTCCATGTCGGTGACTTCTTTGAGCACCTCGAAGCCGAGTTCGCCGTCCTCGTAGCTGACGTGGACGTGGTCCGCCCCCGGCGTGACGTCCAGGTCGCGGGCCATCTCGGTGATGTTGAGGTAGTAGCCGGCCCGGCCGCTGTACTTTCGCAGCGCGAGGACCCCACCGGGGATCTCCTCGGGGGCGCGCGCCGGGAACTTCCGGGCGCGGTCGCGGTCACGGTCGCTCCCCTCCTCGACCCGCGCGGGCCCGGCGGTCTCCTGCTCGTCGGGCGCTGGCGTCATTCCTGTCGACACGTGGCGATCCCCCCGCTTGAAACTGGCCCTTCGTGGTGGACGGGGTCGCGTACTTCTTCGGACTGTCTCCCGCCGCGGGAGGACCCAGAACGTCCCCGTCTCGCTGCTCTCGAACGCTGTCGCTACTGAGCGGACCCAGAAAGCCCCCGCCCCGCTGCGGGCACCTCGCTCGCTGCGCGCTTCGGTCGCTACGCTCCCTGTAGTGCTTGCGTCGCGACGAGCCCGCAGCGGGCCGGCCCCTTTCAGTCCCGCCCGGCGCGACCGCCACCTCACGCCTCCCCAGCCGCTTCCCTCACTCGCTGCGCTCCTTCGGTCAGCCCTCGCGCGTTGCTCGCGCGCCCCGCCGACAGGTAGCGCCCGGTCGCCTCGCTGTGAGG
>CAZQHW010000317.1:0-1724 GCA_964593395.1 uncultured Halobacteriales archaeon | reverse complement strand
GGATGGCGGCATGGGGGGCATGGGCGGTATGGGCGGCAGAGGAAGCATGGGCGGCGCGATGTGAAATCGGGCACAGCCCGATTTCCACAGGCAGCCGAGTTCCGCTCGGCGCGCCGATGTGAGAGGTGCCACGCGCCTCTGACAGTCGAGCGGGTCTCGCCCGCGAGACGACACAGGTCACGTAGCCTCCCTCCCCACCACGACGCCCGACGCCACGCACCGCCCGCTCACCGAGCTTCTCTGTTTATCACTCCCACAGCGGCGCGCCTGGACCACACACTCCAGAGTCCGCCCGCCTGCCCGCGCATCCCACGGACGGACCGTTCGTTTCGTTCGACCGAAACACCCCTACACTGCGGCTGTCGTACCAGAACAGAACGCTCAGGTGACGCCGACCCACACTCTACAGTTCCCGTCGGCGGCGACGGGCACTTTGGATTCCCGAGCGTTCCGGCGGCTCACGTCTCGTGGCCGGCCAGTGACCCACCCCCGGAGACCTCCACCACATGACCAAAGGCATCCACGAGACGCCGCGCCGTCCTGGCCGGCGTCGTCGGACTGTTCAACAGCGTGGTCGCGGGATGCACTGAACCCCCCGGCATCAGCGGCCCGACGCCGTACGACCTGTCCGTCCACAACGAGACGGAGGGCGAGCGACGCGTCTGCCTGACCGTCTCCGACGTCGAGGAGGACGCGGCCGAGATAGCGGACACGAGGACCGTCGCTCCCGGCGCCGAGCGGCGGTACAACAACGCGTCCCGCTCCGGTCCGGACGTCGAGGTCGCAGTCGACGTGGCCGACGGCTGTTCGGCCACGACGGTCTGGCGTGACGCGCGGCGTTCCACGTTCGCGTTCGAGAGACCGGGATAGCGGTGCGCGAGGCGTCGGAGTAGTCTCCAGTTCGGGCGCGTCCGGTCGCAGGGCGACCCACGTCGCCCGGCACCGCCCGACGAAACGGTCTGCTTCGAGTGTTCTAAGTGTCGGCCGGCCCTCCGCTAGGACATGGACACGCTGCTCTTGGACGGGGACGACGTCGACGAGAACGCACGACTTGTGGACGTGATCCCCGCCGTCGAGGACGCCTTTCGCGCGTACGCCGAGGGCCGAACCATCATGCCGGCGAAGTCCTACGTCGACCTGCCGCGGTACAACGGCGACTTCCGGTCGATGCCCGCGTACCTCGACGTCACCGGCGACGGCGCCCCCGACAGCGAGTCGGCCGAGCGGGCGTTCGTCGTCGACGCCGGCGACTGGGACGCCGCCGCGGTGAAGTGGGTGAACGTCCACCCCGACAACCCCACCGACCACGACCTCCCGACGGTCCTGGGCACCGTCATCTACTCCGACCCGGAGACCGCCTTTCCGCTTGCGATCATGGACGGCACGGTGCTCACCCGCAAGCGAACCGGTGCCGCCGCCGCCGTCGCCACCGACCACCTCGCCGTCGAGGGCGCCACCTCGATGGGGATCGTCGGCGCGGGCGTGCAGTCGTACACGCAGTTGGAGGCCGTCGCCGAGGTCCGTCCGATCGAGGAGGTCGTCATCGCCGACCGCAACGACTCGAAGATCCAGTCCTTTGTCGACACCTTCGAGGACCGCTTCGACGTCCGTGGTGGCTCCATCGACGAGGCCGCCTCCCGTGACGTGCTCTCGACTGTGACGCCGGTTCGCGACCCGATCGTCGAACTGGCCGACGTGGGCGAACACACCCACATCAACGCGAT
>CAZQHW010000316.1:0-1725 GCA_964593395.1 uncultured Halobacteriales archaeon | reverse complement strand
CCGAGCAGGTCGGCACCGCCGAGCAACTGGAGCACGATGCTCGCCGTGACGATCGGGCCGATCCCCAACTGCAGGATCGTCCCCTGACCGCCGGCAAGTATCGACCGGAACTGACCGAAAACCTCGCTTCCCTGGCCTTCGAGGCCGAAGAGAAAGACGTTCGTCAGGAAAAAGTACAGCACCAGGACGCCCGCGGTCCAGCCCAGCTTGCGCTGAAACGGGATGTGTCCCTCTGGACGCCGGACGGAGGGCATCCGGGTGAGTACCGGTTCGGCGGTGTCCTTCCAGCTCATCGTTACTGTGTCTCGGGTTCCTCGTCGGTATCGCTTTCGGCTTCGGCTTGCGCGCGCTCCTCGCCACGCGCCGAGAGTTCGGCTGTCCCGCCCGCACGCTCGAGTTTCTCGCGAGCCGTCCCGGAGAAGGCGTCGGCGACGACCTCGAGTTCACCGCGAACCTGGCCGGCCCCGAGAACCTTCACGACGTCGACCTCGTGGCCGTCCTCGACGACGTCGCGGGCGTCGACTCGGTACCCCGAGTCGGTCGCTTCGGCGACGCCCTCGGCGGCCAGCACGGCCGCGTCCTCGTCGAGTTCGCGGACGTCGACGGTTCCGACGTCCTCTTGCACCTTCTCGGGTCGCGAGAAGCCGGACTTGCCGAGCGGCTCGTGGTTGTGGAACTCGTGTTTGTCGCGGCCTGCGGCCCCGCGGCCGCCCCGGTTGCCGGCACCCCGCCGGTTCTTGTGCGAGCCGCCGCCGTGCGTGCGCGAGCCACGCTGTCGCTTTTTCTTGTTGGTCATTATCGCATCGCCTCCAGCAATCCGTCGATCGCCTCGGTGTCGTGGGGGCCAAGCTGGCCGCCCTCGACCACTGACTTCTTGATGCCGTCGTGGCCGCCACGCGGTGGGTGCAGGCGCAGCGTCGGCGAGAGCCCCTGCTCCTGCAGGGTCGTCTCCTCGGCGACCAGCGCTTCCGCCAGCGCGGCGACGTCGTCGTAGTCGGTGTTGTCGGCAACCCACCCGTCGTCGGTGTCGGCGCTGCCCTCTGCGGGGTCGCCGCGGCGGCGCAGCAGTTCGGCGATGGTCGCCGCGCTTGGCTCCCCGTGGGCGACCACGTCGTTGACCTTCGTGACCATCCCCTCGTAGGTGGGGGTCTCGGGCACGAGCGTCGCGTGGTTGACCCGGCCGACGTTCAGCATCTCCAGCGTGTCGACCACGTCACCGCTGGTGTCGACCTCGCCACGGAGCTGGACGACGGCCTTCATTCGATCACCTCGCGCTCCTCGAAGGCACGCTGGGGGACCCGGGCCTCCGCGGTCTTCCGAAGGGCGTTGAACGTGGCCTTCGCAAAGTTGACCGTGGTCCGGGTGTTGCCCGACGAGCGGGTCCAGATGTCCTCGATCCCCGCGAGCTCGAGCACCTTGCGGACGGTCTCCCCGCCCGCGAGCCCGAGCCCGCGCGGTGCGGGCCGGAGCTCGACCTCGACGCTGCCGGCCTTGCCCGTCGTGCGGAGCGCGACCGTGTGTGGTCGGCCACAGCCACACTCCCACGAGCCACAGCCCCGTGAGATGTCGATGAGATTCAGCTTGCCGATCTCGATGGCTTTCTGGATCGCGCCGCCGACCTGGTCGTCTCGTCCCTCGGCGTAGCCGACGAGCCCGTTGCGGTTGCCCACGGCGACGACACAGCGAAACTTGACCCGCCGACCAGAGTCCGTCATCCGCTGGACC
>CAZQHW010000315.1:0-1789 GCA_964593395.1 uncultured Halobacteriales archaeon | reverse complement strand
CCGGCCCGTTCGTGACGAGACGGCGGAGCGTCTCACGTGGGTCTCCCTGTAGTTCGATACCCGCGACGACGCCACCGTTGGCGACTTGGTAGAGTGTTTCAGCGATCTGTACGTCGGGAGCCTGCAAAACGTCGACGCCCTGCTCCGCACGCGAAAACACTTCATCAGCTCCATCCGGCAATTCGTCAACGAGGTACCACAGCAGCGCGACCGCGAAAAACAGGTACGCGAGCCCCTGGATGCCGAGGAGCGACCGGGTGCCCAGGAGCGCGGCGAGGCTGCGCTGGACAGTTGCGAGCACTGACCGGGTTCCCTCCACGACCGTCCCGAGGTGGGGAACGACGACCACGCGGCCGTTCGCCTGGAGCGCCGTGGCGACGATCTGGGCTCGTTTGACCGGGGGTTCGCCGGCGTCTTGGTCGGTGAACGGGTTCGCGTCACCCCTGGTGACGTATCCGCGGTCGGTCTCGTCGACGACGCGGTGGGTGGTGAGGCCGCCGCCCTGGACCTCCTTTGCGCGGAAGGTGACCACGTCACCCTCCTGTACGGGACCGGCGACCTGTGCGGGGACGGCGACGAACCCGTCGCCCTCGTTGATCGTCGGCTCCATGCTGGCGCTGGTGACATACGACAGCAGGATCGGTTGGCCGAGGAGTTGTCCCACGGCTAGCACGGCGAGGACGACCACGACCGTCGCCTTCACAGCGGTTCGGCTCCACCGCGTCATGGGTCTCCCTCCAGTTCGATCGAGGTCGGTCCTCCTGTGTGTCGACGGGCAGGCCCCGGAACCAGCCTCCAGTCACCACGGGTAGGGCCGACCGCTGTCTGCACAAGCCGTGAAGATACTCCCCGTGTCAACTTTGCCTCGTCCAATATCGTCGTTGTCACGCGTAATCAGGCGTAGAGTTTGTCAAGTTCACGACGGATGCCGAGGGGTCGACGGACCGGGCTACTGGCCTACCACCATCGTCCCCCGCGGCGTCGAGTCGCGTCGGCCGAGGGGTGTGACCCGCTCAGTCGGCGATCCCGAGCGTGTCGGTCAGGTTCGTGTTCCAGCGCGTCGAACCCTCGTTGTCGGTCGCCTCGATCACGAAGGGGACGTTCGGAACACTATCCGACGAGAGGTCGAAATCGTTCGCTATCGCACGCACGGTGACGAAGAAGTCCTCACCTGGTTCCACCTCGACGTAGCCGGCCCGATCGTCACTCGTGAAGTTGTACGGGGTGTGCTGACCGGCCTTGAGTGAGATAGTCTGTGGGTCGGCCGGTGTGCCGAAGCCTCCGGTGACACCGCCCGGAGACGTTGGGACGTTGTTGCGGCCGATCAGCCCCGGATTGGAGAAGCCCGGCTCCGAGTTGGAGGCGATGAACTGCACGTCGACGCCAGCGGGTATGTTGACACCACCGCTGAATCCGTTGTTATTGCTCGTCCCAGTAGAGATGTCGTTGTTCCGGAGGGAATTGAGCACTCCGACGTACAGGGTGTCGTCGCCCTGGTTCGCAACCGAGAACGCCGGTCGAGCCTCGGTGTAGCCGTCCTGGATGATCCCCGATCCACCGTTCCCGCTGTCACTCGCGAAGTCGAGCGACACGGGATTGCCGGCGTCGACGAACGACGAGTCGGTGTTCGCGTCCACGCCGAGGTACGCGCTACCGGCGCCCTCAATGTCGACAGCCAAGTCACGGCTGGCCGAGATCGTGTCCACCGCACCGGTACCTAGCACAGCCGCCCCACCGGCGGCGAGCGATCCGAGTCCCGCGAGTAGCTTGCGCCGTTTCATTGTTGGAC
>CAZQHW010000314.1:0-1796 GCA_964593395.1 uncultured Halobacteriales archaeon | reverse complement strand
GAGGGACACTCGGGGACGGCCGACACCGAGTACCGGCCGTCGAACATACCAGTGACGCCGATGCCGATCTCGGAGACGGTGTCGTCGATGACGATCCGTTCGGAGCCGGCGATCGACCGCGAGCGGTAGTCCGCGTCACCACGGGTCGGCGGAGAGCCGTCGAGAGTCACGTACAGGTCGAGGTCGGTGTTTGCCGACAGCTCCACGGCGACCTCCGTCGCCTCCTCTGGCACCTCGTACGTGTGGTAGGCCATCTGCCCGACGTCGACCTCGCCGGAGAACGTCGCGCCGGGCCCGTCGCCCGTCGTGTCCCCCTCGTCGTCCCCGGGTGACTCCTCGACGACGACCGTCGCCGTCGCGGTGTCGACCGCGTCGTCGTCGTCGGTCACGGTCAGGGTGACCGCGTACTCTCCGGGTTCGTCGTAGGTGCGGGACACCTGCTGGCGGTTGGGCCAAGCAGGCACGGGAGGTTCCGTGCCGTCGTCGAACTCCCACTCGTACTCCAGGGACGCGGCGTTCGTGATACCTCCAATGCCGCCGTCGGGGTCTTCCGAGGGCTCGGCGTCGAAGACGACCGTCTCGCCGGGAGCGACCGGTTCGGCGGGAGCGTCGATCGCCGCGACCGGCGGGTCGTTCGAGCGCACGTAGAGCGTCGCCGACGTCTGGTTCCGGTTGTCGTGTTCGTCGTAGGCGATGAGCGTGATCTGGTACTCTCCCGACTCCTCGAACGTGTGGTCGATCGTGTTCTCGACGACGTGGCCGCTGCTGACGAAGTATCCGTCTTCGACCACCTCGGCGTCTTGCTGTGTGACGTCACCGTCGACGAGCCATCGGAACTGAACGTCCTCGCCGTCCGGTTCGTGCGCTCGCCCGGTCAACGCGACTGGCTCACCGACGGCGACGTAGTAGTTCGGGGTCCCCCCCGGCGTGGTGGTGCTGTCTAGGGGATCGCTGGGGCCCGCCCAGCCGGCGGGACTCGACCCGTCGTCCTCCAGTTGAATCCCCATCCGTCCCCCGGGCGGACCGTGGAGTTGTGGCCGCCTGTTGCCCCGTGTGGCGTACTCCTCGATAGTGAGTTCGTAGTTGTGCGTGGCGTCGAGCCCCGTCAGCGAGCGGCCACCGACGGTGATCGTGATCGAGTCGTCGGTGTCCATCCACCGGAGGCGGGCCGTGTCGAGTTCGATCTCGTGTTCGTCGGTGTCCAGTGGGTCCGGCGGCGTGTCTGACCGGCTGTGGTAACAGTTCGGTCCGACACCGTGGGGCTCCGCGTCCATGTCGGGACTGACACTGAGTCGCTCGATGGCGTCGGTCAGGTCGTTGAGGTCGACGTAGTCCGAGCCGATGTGGTCACCCTCGGCGTTCTCGACCGCTACTTCGACGTGAGTCGGCTCGTCGGACTGGAGTTCGTACCGGTACGTGTCGGAGCTCCCGCCGGAGAGGTTCCCCTCGTGGGTCTCCTCGTTGACCTCCCGCTGGAGGTGACGGTTCTGCACCGTGACGGTCTCGGTGACGGTCGCGTACTCCCTGCGGTCGCTCGTCACGACGAGTTGTGCCTCGTACTCGCCAGGCTCGTCGAACCGCTTTGTGACGCGCTCGCCGCTTGCGCGTGACCGCACCGAGTCGTCGAACTCCCAGTCGTACCGCTCGACGTACCCCGTGGTCGCCTGCGGGTCGGCGCGAAAGACCACCTCCTCGCCGACGTACGGTTCCTGGGTCGAGACGATGATGTCCGTCTCCGGCTCCTCGCCCGGGTCACTCAGCGTCGTGTCGTCGTCGAGCACCGCCCGGACGGCGTC
>CAZQHW010000313.1:0-1804 GCA_964593395.1 uncultured Halobacteriales archaeon | reverse complement strand
GGGCAGCGCGAGGTTGTTGTACTGCGCTGTGGTGGGGACGGCGTGCAGTCGCGGGTGGGTGTGCATCTTGTCGCGGCCGAGGACGGTCGAGATGTACGAGTCGAAGTCGGTCCACCCCGCGGAGGGGGCGAGCCCAGCGAACTCGTCGGGGTTGGTGAGGCCGACGTGCCAGGTGCCGTGGCCCCCCATCGAGTGGCCGGTGAGGTACACCGCCGAGTCGTCTACCTCGTAGCGCTGCTTGAAGACCTCGACCGCCTCGAGGTCGTCGATCCGCCCGAGGTCCTCATGGTCGTAGTTCACCGGGCCGCGCGCGGCGGGTGCGAGGATGTAGGTGCCCTCCTTCTGGGTGTACTGACCGCCAGCCTGGTTGATCGAGGGGACGTTCGCCCCGTGCAGGGTGACGATCAGCTCCCAGCCGTCGTCGGGCCGGTTCTCGGGACCTGGGTTCGCTGGGCGCCGGACGGAGTACTCTTGAACGCTCTCGTCGACGGCCGAGCGAAAGGTGTCCTGAAAGGAGGGCGCGTCGGGTGCCCGCACTCGCAGCGGAATGGTGCGATCGTCGTGTTCTCCCTCGGCGGTGACGCGGGCGGTGACCTCGACCGGCCCGCCGGCACCCGCGACCCGCAGGGTGGTGCCGCCACCGGCGTCGACTTCCGCGGCAGCCTCCTCGGTCATCGCCTCTGCGGTGATCGTCGAGGTGAGTTCCAACTCTGGCACCGTCTCGGTCAGGTCAGTGCCAGCGTCGGCGCCGTCGACGGTGTCGAGTGGCCCCGTCGTCTGTACGCGGGTGTTGATCCGCCGCGTCTCGAAGGGAGCAAGGGGCGGATCAGCGGTCTCGGCCTGGGCGGCGATCGCGTCGCTGTCGGGCGCGAACTCCAGGGTGGCCTCGATCCGGCGGCCGGTGGTGTTCGTCACCCGCACTGACGCGGGACGGTCGGTCGTCTCGCCCTCGCGGAGGTCGGGGAGGACGGCGTTCTGTGGCGTCCCCCGGAAGCGCGCGAGGGGGTCCACCTCGACTGGTGCGCGCGGCGGGCGGAACCGGAGCGAGAAGGAGTTCGTGGCGACGAACGCGGTCGTCTTCACCAGCAGGTAGTTCGTCCCCTCTTGGAGAACGACCCCCGCCTTGTCGGCGTCGTACTTGTGACCGTTGAGGTACACCGTCGTGTCGGTCTCCATGACCGCGCGTCGCCTCTTCGCCGCCTCGACGGTCGTGAACGCGTAGGCGGCGGTCAGCAGTCCACCCAGGCCGAACCAGTCTTGATCGTCGTCGGTGAGTCCGCCCGCCGGCGAGAAGAACCCGTCCGCCAGCGGTCGCAGGTCGCCAAAGGTGGGGTCTACGCGGCCGACGAACGAGAGGTCCACGTTCGACCCATTCGCCTCCCTGGTCTCCCAGGTGACCGTGCCGCCGCCGGCGACGGCCGACTGGAGTCGCTGGCCGACCTCGGCGACGGCGTCGCCGGTCCCGAAGTCGTCCTCGGCGGCCACTGGGTACAGCCAGCCCGTCTCGCTCTCTCGCGACTGGCTCTGGAAGGGACCGACCGCCAGCCACTCTGCCGGTGTGAACGCCTCCCCGATGGGGTCTAGGTCAGCGACCTGCCCGCGGTCGACGTCGGTCATCGCTGCGGCCGTGGGGTCGACGGCTGCCGCGAGCGCACCCAGTCCTACATTCCCCGCGAACTCCCGCCGGTTCAGCCGTGTGTCACTGTCGTCTGTCATGTGACGCTGGGTGAACTCTCGCCGCAGACGAAAGAACGCTACTGTCTGTTTCCTGTCAGTCGACGTGTTGCCTCAACGCCGTCGCGTA
>CAZQHW010000312.1:0-1808 GCA_964593395.1 uncultured Halobacteriales archaeon | reverse complement strand
TGTTCCCGCGCGACCGGCAACGCCTGAGTCCGTAAGACGAAGGGGTGGTCGTGCGGGGGCCAGAGAACGAGCGAAGCGAGTTCTCGCTGTTCCCGCGCGACCGGCAACGCCTGAGTCCCTGACGAAGCTACCCTCTCCGGGTGTCGGGGTTCCAGTGTCTCCCGGATCACGGCGTCTCCCGAACAGTAACTACGCCCTCCCGTGTCTCACGGTCCGTGACGCCGCCGAGGAGCATATGTGTCGGGCGACGCATCGACCCCGTATGTCCGAGCGCGCCGACACGGAGTCCCAACAGGACGGTCCCGCCCCCGGAGCGGGGTTCGACGGTCCCGCGAGTGGCTCCGGACTCGAGAGCGTCGCGGTCGGGGCTGCCCTGTTGACCGCCTTCGGGATCGTGGCGGTGTTGCTGGCACTCGGCGCGGAGTTCTGGTGGATCGGCTTCCCGATGATCGGCGGACTGGTGCCGCTCGCTGTCGGCCTCGCGAAGTGGTACGAGTCGGGCGAAGAGCGCGCGGGCGAGACGACCGGCGAGACAGACGAGACAGCGGACGCCCTGGAGCGACTGCGAGAGCGGTACGCGAACGGCGAACTGACCGAGGCGGAGTTCGAGCGCCGCCTGGAGCGACTGGTCGAGACCGAGTCAGTCGAGAAGGCCCAGCGTGCGGTCGAGCGACGGGGGCGGACGGGGGGCAGTGACACCGCCACCGAGCGCGAGACGGTCCGCGAGACCGAGACGGAGTGACCGCGGGGCGGGGAAGGTTTTACTCGCCGGCGCCGGAACCGACACCCGATGAGTGACACGGTCGAGGCCTTCGTGCCGGGCCACGTGACGGGGTTCTTCACCGTCGACCGCGACGAGTCGGACCCGACGAAGACGGGGTCCCGCGGTGCCGGACTGACGCTTTCGGAGGGCGTCACGGTCCGGGTGTCGCCCGCAACTGAGCGCGCCGTCGAACTGAACGGTGAGCGAGTCGAGATGGCCGCCGCCGAGCGGGTCCTCCGGGTGTTGGACGTCGAGGCGGTCGTCCACGCCGAGACGGACCTGCCCGTTGGCGCCGGCTTCGGCGTCTCCGGCGGGGTCGCACTCGGAACCGCGCTGGCGACGAACACGGTCTTCGACCGGAAACTCTCGGAGAACGAACTCGCGACGATCGCCCACGGCGCCGAGGTCACGGCCGACACGGGCCTCGGCGACGTCGTCGCCCAACTCAGGGGCGGGGCGCCGGTTCGGCTCGAAGCTGGTGGCCCCCAGCACGCGGTTCTCGACGGGATCCCGCGGCAGACCCGCGTCGAGTTCGTCAGCTTCGGTGAACTCTCGACCGAGGCGGTGATCGGCGCCGACGCAGGGTCGGCCGACGACGCCGGGACCAGCGAGGCGGACGACGACACCGCCGACGAGGACGCCGTCGACTTCGTCGCGGGTCACCCGGACAACGGCGTCGAACCGGCCGACACCGCCGACGACGCCGATGGGGGGAGCGGCGAGATTCAGACGCCGGAGGCGGCCGGTCCCCAGGAGTTCGACCGACAGGAGTTCATCTCCCAGAAGGGACGCGAGGCGCTGTCCCGCGTGGTGAAAGAGCCGACGCTCGTGAGCTTCGTCTACGCCTCCCGCCGGTTCGCCCGCGAAGCGGGCCTGTTGACCGAGCGCACCCGCTCGACGATCCAGGACGTGTCGGAGGCCGGCGGCGAGGCCTCGATGGCGATGCTCGGCGAGACGGTGTTCGCCCTGGGCACCGGCCTGACCGACGCCGGCTACGACCCGACGGTCACCACCACGAGTGCGGCCGGTGCGACGCTGCTGTGAC
>CAZQHW010000311.1:0-1821 GCA_964593395.1 uncultured Halobacteriales archaeon | reverse complement strand
ATAATCGAAGTCAAACCCGTGACCGGAGCTCCAAGGACCCAACAAAGCGCCTTTCAACACAGCCACCGATCCACAGGCGTGACACTCACCCTGTACCAACTCGACGGCTGTCCGTACTGCGAGAAAGTCGCCGACCGGATGGACGACCTCGGCCTGGCGTACGAGACGGAGTGGGTCGAGGCGATGCACTCCCAGCGCAACGAGGTCAAGCGCGTGTCCGGCCAGCGCGGCGTCCCCGTACTCGTCGACGAGGAACGTGGCGTGACGATGGCCGAGTCCGAGCGGATCCTGGAGTACCTCGACGGGTCGTTCGCCTGACTCCGGGGGAGCATCGGGCGTTATTCCCGCATCGGCGAACGCGAACCCGGATGTACATCGTCGGGGTCGGCGCGGGCGCCATCGGCACGCCGCTGGTCGACATCGCCCCCGAGGCCGGACACGAGGTGGTGGTCGTCGAGCGCGACGACACGAAGGCCGACGCCGTCGCGGGGAACTACGACTGTCTCGTCACAATGACCGCACAGAGCAACGTCGGCCTGGACACCGGCATCACCGGGCCGGTGATGCCCGACATCACAAAGCCGATCCAGATACTCGACGTGTGAGTCGGCCGTCTTGAGATCATCCCCGTGGCTGTGTTGCTGCGCTCCGCGTTCGGCAGGCTGGGCTCTACCGCTGACGGCGGACGGTTTTTTACCCCGGCGCCGACAGTACGAACGTGACTGATCGACGACGAGCACCGCCAGACGCGAAAGCCTTATGTCCAGAAGCGGGCATCGATGAACAAGGATGAACACTGAGAGTGGTGTGGCGCCGGCGGTCGAGGCGGTGTTGCGGTCGGCCCGCGGGCGAGAATCGCCCGCCGGGTCGGTCGCGGTCGACGCCCGGTCGCTGCCGGCGGCGTTAGAGCGAGCGGCGGCCGAGGGTCGCCGACCGGTGATCGCGGAGGTGAAGCCGACGAGTCCGACGACCGACGGCGAGCGGACGGGCGACCCCGCGGCCTACGCACGGGCGATGGTCGAGGGGGGCGCGGCGGCGATCAGCGTGCTCACCGAACCCGAACGGTTCGGCGGGTCGGCCGACGCGCTCCGGGAGGTGCGCGAGGCCGTCGACGTGCCCGTGCTCCGGAAGGACTTCGTGCTCGACGAGGCCGAACTGGATCGGGTCGAGGCCGATGCCGTCCTCCTGATCGCTCGCTTTCTCGAGGACCTCGACGCGATGGTCGCCGCCGCCCGGGAGCGCGGGATGACCCCGCTGGTGGAGGTGCACGACCGCGCCGAGTTAGAGCGAGCGGTCGAGGCTGGCGCCGACCTGATAGGCGTGAACAACCGCGACCTCGCCCGCCTGGCGGTGGACCTGGAGACGTTCGAGCGGGTCGCGCCCGCCGCACCTGACGGGGTGACCCTGGTCGCAGAGAGCGGGATCGGCGGGCCGAGCGACGCCGACCGCATGATCGACGCGGGGGCCGACGGCCTGCTGGTCGGCAGCGCGATCATGGCCGCCGACCCCGTACAGGTGCGAGAGAACGCCCGCGAGGTGGTCGGGGCGACGCGCACGGACGGTGCCGAGGATGTCGCGGCCGGCACGACCGAGACACCCACGACCGACACCGCGGACGCCGGGGGTGACTCGCGATGAGCACCGGTCTGCCCGAGGAGGAGCGCGAGGAACTAAACCCCCGCTTTGGCCGGTTCGGCGGTCAGTACGTCCCGGAGGCGCTGATGCCGGCGATCGAGGAACTGGAGGACGCCTACCGGCGGTACGTTCTCGACAACGAGGACGGCTTCATGGACGAGTTCCGTGCCCGTCTACGGGACTTCG
>CAZQHW010000310.1:0-1823 GCA_964593395.1 uncultured Halobacteriales archaeon | reverse complement strand
TGCACACCGCCCGCGAGAACCACGACATGACCTACATCGTGTTCAACAACGAGATATTCGGGCTGACAAAGGGCCAGACCTCGCCCACGTCGCCAAAGGGCCACAAGTCAAAGACCCAGCCCCACGGCTCCGCAAAGGACCCCGTGCGGCCGCTGTCGCTTGCGCTGACCGCTGGCGCCTCCTACGTCGCCCGCACCGCCGCCGTCAACCCGAACCAGGCGCGGGACATTCTGGTCGAGGCAATGGAACACGACGGCTTCGCACACATCGACTTTCTCACCCAGTGTCCAACATGGAACAAGGACGCAAAGCAGTACGTGCCTTACGTGGACATCCAGCAGTCCGACGACTACGACCACGACGTCCACGACCGTCGCGAGGCCTCAGAGATGATGTACGAGACAGAGTCCGCCCTCCACGAGGGGACCGTCCTCACCGGGCGGTTCTACGTCGACGAGCGACCCTCGTACGGCCAGGAGAAACGCGCCATCGGTGGGATGCCGGAGGAGCCGGCCGCACAACAGTACTTCGACGAGGACCGCGAGTGGGAGCGTTCGGCGGACCTGTTGGAGCGACACCGGTAGGTTCGCGAACGGCGACCTTCGCTTTCCAGACCCGAAAGACGTTTTTCCACAACGCACAAACACCGTCGTATGAGCACGGGATCGACGGAACGCCGCATCCTCTCGGTGCTGGAGGAGGACGCCCAGGCCTCCTACGCCGAGATCGCCGAGCGGGCCGGCGTCTCGAAACCCACCGTCCGGAAGTACGTCCGCCGCCTGGAGGACGAGGGGGTTATCGTCGGCTACACCGCGGACGTCGACCCAAAGAAGTTGCCCGGCGAGTCCATCGCGCTGGTCGGGGTCGACGTCGAGTCCGAGCGCTACGTCGAGGCCAGTCGCGCACTCGCCGATGTCGACGCCGTGGAGTCGCTGTTCACCTCTAGCGGTGACCACACCCTGATGGCCGAGGTCCGCGCCACCGACAACGACGAACTCGGCGACGTTATCCAGGAGTCGATCCTCTCGATCGACGGCGTCAGCGCCGCGCATCCGTCGGTGCTCCAGGAACGGCTGAAGTGACGAGCGCCACCTACATTATGGCCCCCGCCCTGGCCCCGCACGAATGGACGATCCGGTGCTGTTGACGGGCGCGAGTGGCCGGGTCGGGTCCGCGGTCCTCGACGGCCTCGCGGACGACTACGACTGGCGACTGTTCGACCGCACGCCGCCGACGGGCGACCCGCCGGGGGAGACGTTCGTCGGCGACGTGACCGACGACGCCGCCGTCGGCGCCGCGGTCGACGGCGCCGGCGCCGTTATCCACCTCGCGGGCGACCCGCGGCCGGACGCTCCCTGGGACTCCGTCTGGCGCAACAACATCGACGGCACACGGACCGTCTTCGAGGCGGCCGTCGACGCCGGCGTCGAGCGGATCGCCTTTGCCTCCTCGAACCACGCCGTCGGCGCCTACGAGGACGACCGCGCCCCCGAGATTTACCGCACCGAGTCGGAGTTCCGACTCGACGGCACCGAACTCCCGCGACCGGGCAACCTCTACGGCGTGAGCAAGGCCGCCGGCGAGACCCTGGGGCGGTACTACCACGACGAACACGACCTCTCGGTCGTCTGTGTCCGCATCGGCAACCTCACCGCCGACCACCCGCCGGAGAACTACGAGCGCGGCCAGGCAATGTGGCTCTCGCACCGCGACTGTGCCCACCTGTTCGACCGCTGTCTCCAGGCCGAGTACGGCTACGAGATCGTCTACGGCATCTCGGACAACGACCGCAAGTACTACAGTCTGGAACGGGCCCGCGAGGT
>CAZQHW010000309.1:0-1968 GCA_964593395.1 uncultured Halobacteriales archaeon | reverse complement strand
CGCAGAATGTCCCGAAGAGCCACGTTTTAGCATTTGCTGACATCACCTCTAGCGACATGACTGACGACGAGATCGACTTGGGCGGACGTGACGAACCGTCGCGGGGGGCTGACGACCACGCTGAACTCCTCTCCGAACTCGACTCACACGAGTTAGCACTCGCGGCTGATCCCGATCCGGACGCGAGTGCAGATCAGTTCGACGTTGACCCGACGGCCGACCCGGACAGGGTGTTTCCACAGTCGGTCGCGAGTGGCGGGCCGACGACGAGCGGCGTCATCCTCTGGACGCGGCTCTCGTCGCAGGCCTTCGACCCCGAGGAGCCCTTGGCCGTGCGCGTCGCCGAGGACGATGACTTCGAGACGGTCGTCTACGAGGGCGTTGTCACCGACGCCGAGCGCGTCCGGGCACACGACTACACGGTCAAGATCGATCTCGACGGGCACCTAGAGCCCGACAACGAGTACCAATACCGGTTTTATTACCGGGACACCGTGTCACGAGTCGGTCGGTGTCGCACGCTTCCGGCCCCCGACGCCTCGCCAGAGCGGCTGCGGTTCGCCGTTCTGGCCTGCCAGGACTACCTCAACGGCTACTATCCCGCGCTCCATCATGTCGCCAACGAAGACGTCGACTTCATGCTCCACGTCGGCGACTTCATCTACGAGTCTGACAGTGGCGCATTCAAAGGCCTCGGGTCGCACGACTACCCCGGTCGTGAGAAGGAGTTGCCGAGCGGGAGGGATCACGTCCAGGGACTCGCGGACTACCGGTACCTGTACCGGACCCACCGGAGTGACCGGTTTCTCCAGGAGGCGCTCGAGACACACACGCTGATCGCCGCCTGGGACGACCACGAGATGGTCAACGACGTGTACTGGGATAGCCGAACGGACGCTCCCGCCGGCGATCACCCACGTGGGGACGACCCCGAGTTCATGACCGAACTCGTCGCCGACGCGATGCACGCGTGGTGGGAGTTCATGCCGGCGCGTGTCGACTACGACCCGGGCGGCGACAGTCTTCAGGACCGGTTCCGGCTCTGGCGCGAGTACGAGTTCGGTGATCTGGTGACGCTCGCGATGACCGACGAGCGCCTGTTCCGGGACCCGCCACGCGAGGCGATCCCGACGCCGGACAACGTCGGTCCTCACCGCGAACCGCCCGGACGGACGATGCTCGGCGACGACCAGCGTGAGTGGCTCGTCGACACGGTCACCGGGTCGGACGCCACCTGGACCGTCTGGGCCGACGAGGTGTTGACTGTCCCGTTGCGGGTCGGCTCCGGCCCGCTGTCGCTGTATCCCGTCCAGGGTGGCTGGGACGGCTACACCAGAGAGCGCCTGCGGATCATGGAGGCCATCGCGGAGGCCGATGTCGACAATTTCGTCACCCTGACCGGTGACATGCACTCCTACGTGGCCGCCTACTCTCAGTCGTCGTACCCCGGACGGGTGACGGGTGGTGAGGGTGTCGCGCAGGGCGACCGTATCGGCGTGGAGTTCATGACACCCGCGTTGACGTCGGTCAACGTCGCGGAGGCACTCCACATAGCCCGCGGGTGGCGACGAACGGTTACCGAACCACTGCTGTCGTGGCTCGTGCCGGCGATGAACCCACACATCGAGTTCTTCGACAGCCACCATTGGGGGTACTCCGTTGTCGAGTTCACCCCCGAGGCGTGCACCTACGTCGGCTACACCGTGGACAAGACCGTCGACACGCCCGACGCGGACTGCTCCGTCCTGGCGGCGTACCGCGTCCCGGAGGGCGAGATCACACTTGAGGACGTGACCGGACAGTTCCGGACACACTGACTCGTCAGGGCCCCGGTGGACTGGCGCCCGGACAACTGTCTACACCCCCAGTACCTATTGGGCACTAGTATAATGTCGTTCACATGCACATCAGCATCGTCGGGAGCGGCTACGTCGGCACGACGGTGGCTGCTTGCCTCGCTGAACTCGG
>CAZQHW010000308.1:0-1984 GCA_964593395.1 uncultured Halobacteriales archaeon | reverse complement strand
ACGCCAGGACTGGGATTTGAACCCAGAATCCCAAACGGGAACACGCTTTCCAGGCGTGCGCCTTACCAGATTCGGCCATCCTGGCCCACCCCGACGGTAACGCCGTTTCCGTCTTAACGCTGTCCGTTCCCGCTCGCCCGTGCGGCCAGTCGACGGGCCGTCACCCCGACCACGACGCCGACGACGACCGCCACCGCGACAACGGGCGCGAAGCCGAGAAACTGCCCGCCTGCGAGCAGGTATCCCTGGTGCAACACCAGAAATGTGAGCGTCCCGACCAGCCCCCAGGCGACCGTCCGCTGCGGCGACATCCGGGGCGGTGGGGTGAGTGACGGTCCCTCGATGTCGCCCGGCGTCTCCGCCGGTGTGTCGTCTTCGGGCGCGTGGTCGTCCGACCGCTCCGACGGCGAGTCGGCGTCGGTCACTCGAGCGCTGCGACAACCTCGATCTCCACGTCGAAGCCGGCCGGCAGGTCGCCGACGGCGACGGCGCTCCGGGCCGGGGGTTCGTCGTCGAAGAACTCGGCGTAGGCGTCGTTGACCGCCTCGTAGTCGTCGATGTCGGCCATGTAGATCGTGGTCTTGAGCACGTCGCCCATCGAGGTGTCGGCGGCCTCGAGAACGGCCTCGATGTTGTCGAGCGCCTGGCGGGTCTGGTGCTCGACGGAGCGGTCGTCGAGATGTCGACCGTCCGGCGTGATCGCGACCTGGCCGGCGGTGAACACCAGGTCGCCGTCGGTGGTCGCCTGGCTGTACGCTCCCACCGCCTCCGGGGCGTCGTCCGTACTGATGGTCTCCTTCATGCGCGCACTCACGACGGGACGGAACTTCAACTGGGGTGGTTTGCCCGGGGGGGCGTCAGGACAGCACCTCGACATCGTAGCCGGCCTCGCGCAGCGACGCCAGCAGGTCGTCGACGTGTTCGGTGCCGCGGGTCTCGACGTCGAGTTCCACCTCCGCGGCGTTCATCTCCACGTCACGAGCGGCGCGGTCGTGGTCGACGGCGAGAATGTTGGCCCGGTGGTCGGCGAGGATCTCGAGAAACGACTCAAGCGCCCCGGGTCGGTCTTTCAGCACCGTGCGGATCTGCAGGTACCGACCGGTGCGGATCAGTCCCCGGGTGAGCACCGTCGTGAGGACGTTCAGGTCGATGTTGCCACCGCAGAGCGCGGGCACGACAACCTCCCCGTCCTCGAACTCAAAGGCCTCGGCGAGCATCGCCGCCAGGCCGACGGCGCCGGCGCCCTCCACGAGCGTCTTCGAGCGTTCCAGAAGGTGGGTCACGGCCATCGCGATGTCGTCGTCGGAGACGGTCACCACCTCGTCGACTCGGTCACGGATGACCGGGAACGTCTCGCGGCCGACACTGCGGGTTGCGATCCCGTCGGCGACGTCGAGTTCCTCTATCTCGCCCTTGTGCAGCGAGCGGGCGGCGCTGTCGGCTCCCTCGGCCTGGACGCCCACCACGCGAACGTCGTCGAGGGCACCGTTCAGCGCGGTCGCGGTGCCACTTATCAGGCCGCCGCCGCCGATGGCGACCACCACGGTGTCTACCTCGGGCAGGTCGCGAGCGATCTCCAGGCCGAGGGTGCCCTGGCCGGCCATCACTATCGGGTCGTCAAAGGCGTGGACGTAGGTCCGGTCCTCCTCCCGTTCGATCTGGTGGGCGCGCTCGGCGGCCTCGTCGTAGTCATCGCCGTGCAGGACGACGTCGCCTCCGTAGTCCCGGGTGGCCTTTACCTTCGTGATGGGTGCGTTCTCCGGCATGACAATCGTCGCCTCGACGCCCTCGCGGGAGGCCGCAAGCGCCACGCCCTGTGCGTGGTTGCCCGCACTCGCCGTGACGACGCCATCCGCCCGGGCCGACTCGGGGAGGGTGGCGATCCGGTTCGTGGCGCCGCGGATCTTGAACGACCCCGTGCGCTGGCGGTTCTCCATCTTCAGGTGGACCTCCGCCCCCGTCATGTCCGAGAACGTGTTCGAGT
>CAZQHW010000307.1:0-1985 GCA_964593395.1 uncultured Halobacteriales archaeon | reverse complement strand
GACGGACACTCCCGGCGAACCATCTCCTCCTCCTCGAAGTAGTCGAGGCGGTACGCCTCCTCGAGGTCGGTCATGTCTCACGATGCCCGCCGACCGAGTAAAATAGTTCCGCACCTGTCGAGTCGGGGACTGAGCGGGGATCGTCAGCGGGAGTCCCCGGGTTGCGGGTCGGACGCGACGGGTCCGGTGGCCTCCGCGAGTGTCTCGCGGGCGATGACGACGTGCTGGCCGGGGACGAAGTTCGAACGGGAGGCGTACTCCAGACGGTGCGTGGTGGCGGTCTCGTCGACGAGCCGTATCTCGTCGCGGGTGACGGTACTGTCTTCGATCGCGGCGCGGACGGACGCGACGGCGTCCTCGTCGCGACAGACCTCCGACAGCGGCTGGCCCACGAGCCGGCGCTTGTCGACGCCGAGGAGGTCGGCGGCCGCACGGTTAGCGTCGAGAAGGTGCGTGCCGTCGTCGAGGATCAGGATCGGGTCGGGCGCCCGGTCGAACACCGCCTCGTACTGGTCGCGGGGCCGAACGACCTCGGTGAGCCCCTCGCCGGGGACGGCGTCCGGGTCCAGCGGGACGGAGACGGTCATCGTGGTGCCGTCGTCCACCTCGACGTCGATCGTGCCGCCGTGGCCGGTCACGACCCAGTGTGCGAGCCACAGGCCCAGGCCACTCCCGTGGACGAGCGGCGTCTCGGCGCCGGACTCGAGCACCCGGGTCTCCTGGTCCGGCAGTCCCGGTCCGTCGTCCGCGATCCGGACCTCGGCACGCTCCTCGCTGGCGCGGACCGCGACCCGCACGGAGGGACCGGCGTGTTTCGCGGCGTTCTCGATCAGTTCCTCGATCGCCTGGTCGAAACTCGGGGCCACCTCCGCGGTGACCGGGCCGTCGGCGTCGACGGTGATCGACGCCTCGGGAAACGACTCGCGGACCGTCATCGTGACCGCCGCGACTCGCTCGGCGAGGTCGACCACGGCGAACTCCGAGTCGGCGGCGACGACCCTGTCGAGTTTCCGGGCCTTTCCTGCCAGTTCGAGCACGCGGTCGACGCTGCGTAGCGCGGTCGCCCCGAGTCGGTCGTCGTCCAGTTCCCGGGACATTCGCTCCGTGTAGCCACGGATGACCGACATCTCGTTGCGGAAGTTGTGCCGGAGCACGCGGTTGAGCACCGCCGTGAGGTTGGTCTCTCGCATGAGTTTCTCCTCGTTTCGCTCGCGGACGAGTTCGCGCTCGAGAACCTGTGCGGCGAGTCCACCGAACAGCACCTCGGCGTCGCTGAATTTCGAGGCCCGCGCGTCTGCGTCGAGAAAGCAGACCGTCCCGTACAGTTCCTCACCGAGCCGGACCGGCGTCCCGAGGTAACAGCCGACCCCCTCGGGGGGGGGGGACGGTGCCCCGTCGGCGTCGTGCTCGGCGGTGTCCGCGACGGTGAGCGTGCGGTCGTCGGCGACCGTCTGGCTACAGTACGTCTCTCGCAGGTCGACGGCGTGTCCAGGGAAGACGGCTCCCTCCGGCACGCTGACGACGGCCTCCCAGCGGTCGGCCCGTGGTTCGATCTTCGCGAGGTACGCCTGGCCGACGCCCAGGTAGCGCCGGCCGGCGTCCAGGACGTCCTCGACCTTCTCCTCGAAGGGGGCGTCTCGCCGCAACTGCGTGGACAGTCGCTGGAGGACATCCTCTACCGTCCCGTCGGTGTCCGTCATTGGTTGGGTGTTCGGGACAAGTGGGTAATATACTTGAACGTGACGGGGGTGGCCGGACGGCGACTGAGAACCACCAGACAGCGGTCGGTCTCCGGCCCGCCAGGGGCGGTCTGGACCGCGACACGGGCCCGGCGGGCCACGGGGATCCGCGGACAGCAGGTATATTCCCGTCGCCCTCGAACGTCAGGGGAATGACCCTCCTCTGTGTCGACCCGGACGACGACGAACGCGCCGAGACGGTCGCCACACTGGAGGACGCCGGCTTCACCGTCGAGGCCGCCGCGT
>CAZQHW010000306.1:0-2015 GCA_964593395.1 uncultured Halobacteriales archaeon | reverse complement strand
TACTCGTCGTAGGTCGTGTCGTACTCGGAGCGCAGGTGGAAGTCGAGTTTACCGCTCTCGACGACCGACTGGAACAACAGGTGGACACCACGCCGGAGCAGTTCGTCCGTGTCGGCGTCCAGGCCGGCGGCGAGCATCGCCAGTTCGTGTTTCGTCTCACGGTCCAGTTCCACCGTCGGCGTGTCGTCCAACGCGCCGTACTCCGTCTCGACCGTCTCCGAGAGGTCCTCGAGGCTCATACTCGTACCGGGGACGCGGGCGTTACGGCTCTTGCGGTCGTGCCAGGCGGTTCGACACGGTGATGCGTTCCGAGCGGTCCGCGCCGACCTCGTACGTCGCGAGTACGTCCCTGGAGCCGTCGGAAGAGCGCTGGGTCACACGGATCACGCTCCCGTCGGTGGCGTTGACAGCGATGGAGTCGCCGGGCTCGATCGGCAGATCCCAGGCACGTTTCACGCCGGCGCTAGCGGTGACCACCACCCGCTGGGTGTCCGCCGAGGTGATGCGCTGGGGGCCAGTGTAGGAGATCGTCACCCGGGGAATCGACTGCTCGCGGAACTCGAACGGCCCCCGCGACGACGGCGTCTCATCTGGCGTCTCGAACGCGCCGACGACCTGCGCCCGTCCGCCGGCGTCCGGCGGCGTCCAGACGACGGCCACCCGCTGTCCGGGACCAGCGTCGACGGTCACCTCGTCACCCGCGGTAACCGACAGCGACCACGTCGCACGACGCTCACCGTCGACCGTGAGGTACAGGTCGCCGGTGTTCTCCTCGGAAAAGACGTCACCACCCTCGTGTTGGACCGTCACCCCCTCGTCCGAGTACTCGAAGCCGAACGCTGCCTGCGGTGTCGTGGTCGGTCCAGACGCCTCGGGCGTCCGGAAGTCGGCGAGAACCGCGCTCTCTCCGCCGCCGGGGGCGGTCCAGATAACCGACACCCGCTGGTCGGGACCGGCGTCGACGGCCACACTGTCGCCCGCCGAGACCGGTCGTGACCACGTCCGCCGCCGCTCACCGTCGACCGTGAGGTATAGTTCGTCTGTGTTCTGCCCGTCGATTAGACCACCGCCGACGTGTCTGACCGTCACCTGCCGGTCGTCGCCGACGTAGTCGAAGTCGAACTGGACCGGGGGTACGGGGACAGTCGTCGTACCGTCGTCGGTCTCGGTCGACGACTCGGGGTCACGGTCACTGGTTCCCCCCAGTTCGGGCGGTGTCCAGAACAGGCCGAGGTACACCACGAGCGCGACGACGGCGGCGACGGCCAGTGCCTTCGGCAGCCACGACGGCGGGGACCGACCGTCGGAGCCGGACCCGCTCACGACGTCCCCCGGACGGCTGCAAACGGGCGTTTCGAGCGACAGTTCATCAGTGATCAGGTGTCGTGTCGTCGGGAAAGTAAGTCTATGGGGGAGTGGGCAGGTCTCACCCGTCGGCGGTGTCTCGCGGGGACCGTGTTGCGGGTCGACCGTCGACGGCGTTCGGACTCGGAGCGGCCGTCTGCCGCACACGGACAGGCAGACGGGTGAGAGACACGTCAACGTCCGGAGTTTACTGCGGTCTAGACGAGAGAGTGCGCCGTCGGGTCGAGCACGCCCGTCGGACGGGGACCGAGACCGCCACCGACAAGCCCCCGCGTGCGCTGTCGGCGATCGATGAGCGAGGACGCAGCGGGGCGTGGGGACACCGACGCCCCGCTCGACGGCGTCGACCGCCCCGCCGTTCGCGAGGCACT
This sequence comes from uncultured Halobacteriales archaeon, assembly GCA_964593395.1. Classification (GTDB taxonomy): domain Archaea; phylum Halobacteriota; class Halobacteria; order Halobacteriales; family SW-7-71-33; genus SW-7-71-33. The sequence continues at coordinate 279 of CAZQHW010000306.1, read as the reverse complement.
CGTCGGATGGTACGAGAACGACCACCGCTCGTTTCCCTGGCGGGAGACGACCGACGCCTACGCCGTGCTCGTCTCGGAGGTGATGAGCCAGCAGACCCAACTCGGTCGCGTCGTCGACGCCTGGCGGGACTTTCTCGACCGCTGGCCGACCGCCGCCGACCTCGCCGCGGACGACCGCGCCGCAGTGGTTCGGTTCTGGACCGACCACTCCCTGGGCTACAACAACCGCGCCCGCTACCTCCACGAGGCCGCCCGCCAGGTCACCGAGGAGTTCGACGG
>CAZQHW010000305.1:0-2032 GCA_964593395.1 uncultured Halobacteriales archaeon | reverse complement strand
GTTCCGCCCCGCGAACGGGGAGTGACCCTGACGGCTACCGCCGCCGCTCGGCGACGTTCTCCTCGGCGGTCTCGTCCGCGACGACCTCGTACAGCAGGGCGCGGTCGCGGTCTGCGCTGGGCCGAAGCACCCGTCCCAGGCGCTGGGTGAACTCTCGCTCGCTGCCGCTGCCCGAGAGAACGACGGCGACGTTGGCGTCGGGCACGTCCACCCCCTCGTCCAGCACGTTCGAACTGACCACCCGCGAGTACGTTCCCTCGCGAAAGCGTTGCAGAACGCGGCGACGCTCGGCGGCGCCCGTGTGGTGTGTGACCGCCGGCACGAGAAAGCGCTCGGCGACGCGGTACGCCAGGTCGTTGTGGGCGGTGAAGACGATCACCCGGTCCTCGCGGTGCCGGTCGAGCACGTCGGCGAGGGCGTCGAGTTTGGCGTCGCTGTTGTAGACGACCTCGCGGGCCCGTTGTTTCGCCAGGAGCGCCTCTCGCGCCTCGGGGTCCGACCCGGAGCGCATGACGAGTTTCTGGTAGTCCGACCCGGAGCGCATGTCGATGTTCGAGCGGGCGAGGTAGTCGGTGAACGTCTCCTGGTTGCGCTCGTAGACGGCACGCTCCTTGTCGGTGAGTTCGACGGCGACGCGGCGCACGTCGTACGGCGCGAGGTGTTCGCCGGCCAGGTCGTCCGGGGCCAGTCGCGCGACCACGTCGCCGACCAGTTCGCGGACCGCCTCGTGGCCGCCGTCCGGCCGCTCGAAGGTGGCGGTGAGTCCTAGCCTGGCGGGTGCCACGAGCAGGCGGGCGATCTCCCGGTACCCCTCCGCGCCGAGGTGGTGGACCTCGTCGAACACCGCCAGGCGAAAGCGGTCGCCCAACTCGTCCGCCCGGAGGTACGCCGAGTCGTAGGTGGCGACGGTGAGTCCCGCGAGTCGTTGCTCGCCGCCGCCCAACTGGCCGACGGGGACGTCGAACTCCCGCTGTAGTTCGCGGCGCCACTGCTCCACCAGGTCGATCGTCGGGACGACGACGAGCGTGGGGCCGCCGACCGCCTCGATCGCCGCCAGCCCGATGACGGTCTTGCCACTGCCCGTCGGGAGTTCGACGACGCCACGCCGGTCGGCCTCGGTCCAGGCGTCGAGGGCGTCGCGCTGGTAGGGCCGTAACTCGTAGCTCGACCGCAGTTCCGGGCCGGCGCCGTCCCCGCTCTCGCCGAGCGGCTCCGGGTCGAGAACGCGGTCCTCGACCTCGATCCCCCGCTCGCGACAGTCCGCGAGGAGGGCGGCGTAGCGGTAGGCCGGCGCCCGCCCGACGCCATCGCCGGCGCGGGGGTCCGACTCGACACCCGCGGGCCACCGGTCGGGGTCACCCTCCACGCGGACGGTGCCGTTCTCGAAGCGCAGCGCCAGCACGCGTCGCGATCGCCGCCGGGCGTCTAAGACGGTTCCGGACCGAAGTGCACGACGCTTAACTGGGCGGACCCGTTCTGTCCGCCCATGAGCGACGAGGACGCGACGGGCGCGACGGAGGACGCCGACGCCGGCGCCGACCCGGAAGGGGCCGACCGGGACGAGGCGACGCCCCCCGAGGAGCCCGACGCCGCCGAGCGACTGCTCGCGCGGATCGCAGAGTACGACGAGACGCTCGCGGAGGACGTCCGCCGGATCATCGAGCGCGGCGCCGAACTCCAGGAGGCGGCGACCGACCTGGAGACGGCGCTCGACGAGCGCGACCAGGACGTGGCCGCCCTGGAGGCGGAAGTCGAGGAGTTGGAGGCCGAACTGGACGACCGCGAGGCCGAGATCGAGGACCTGCGCGACCGGCTCCGGCGCAAGCAGGCGGACTTCCAGAACTACAAGAAACGCGCCGAGCGCGAACGCGAGCGGATCGAGGAACGGGCCACCGAGGACCTCGTCGAGCGACTCCTCGACGTGCGTGACAACCTCCGGCGGGCCGTCGAGGAGGACGACCCGGACGCCGACAGCCTGCTCGACGGCGTCGAGATGACCCTGCGGGAGTTCGACCGCGTGCTCGACGACGAG
>CAZQHW010000304.1:0-2042 GCA_964593395.1 uncultured Halobacteriales archaeon | reverse complement strand
TCCGTCCGCGCGCGTACCGCCTCGTAGACCTCGCGGTACGTCTCCGTCGAGAAGGTCGGGTCACCCTCGTCTGTCCGGGCGTGAATGTGCGCGACGGCCGCGCCGGCCTCGCGGGCGGCGGCAGCCTCCTCGGCGATCTCCTCGGGGGTGTACGGGATCGCCGCACACTGGTCGCGGGTGGTCAGCGCGCCCGTCAGCGCCGCCGAGATGACTACCCGCTTTGGGTCGTTGCCTCTGACCGAATCCTGTGTGTCAACGCTCATGTACGCTGTTTCCAGTCGGGGTCGCGGTCGTTCAGGTACGCGTCGATACCCTCCTCGGTCGCGTCGCTCATCGCGATAACCGTGATGACCTCGCTGAGGTACGCCAGCGCCGACCCGAAATCCAGGTCGCGCTGGGTGTAGTAGGCCTCCTTCCCCACCTCGATGAGGACGGGGCTGTTGTCGGCGAGTTCGTCCACCAGCGCCGACAGCGTCCCCTCGAACCGGCCCTCGGGGGCGACATCGGTCACCAGCCCCATCGACTCGGCCTCGGCGGCGTCGACAAAGTCGCCGGTGAAGAGGAGCCGCAGCCCGGCCTTCTCGTCGGCCGCCCGCATGATCGGGGCCATCGCCTGTGCAGGGAACAGGCCGACGTCCACCTCGGGGGTCCCGAAGACGGCCTCGGCGTCGGCGACGACGAACTCACAGGCCGTCGCGAGCCCGAGCCCGCCGGCCAGGCAGTAGCCCTCGACGGCCGCCACCGTCAGCACGCCCGCGTCGACCATCGACTCGACGAGCTCCGCCAGCCCCGAAAATGACTCGCGGTACGCCTCCGAGCCCGCGCCGAAGGTCTCACTCATCGAGGACAGGTCACCGCCCGAACAGAACGTTCCCTCCGCGCCCCGGACGACGAAGACGCGGGTCTCGCCCTCGTCGGCGTAGGCAAGCGCCTCCTGGAGGCCGCCGATGATCTCCGGACTGAGCGCGTTTCGCTCCTCGGGGCGGTCGAGCGTCGCCCACAGCACCAGCCCGTCGTCGCTCTCTGCGACGTCGAGATCCGGGTTCGAGAGCTGCTCGTGGCGGTCCATCAGTACGACCGGGGCAGACCGAGTGCGTGCTCGGCGATGTGGTTGCGCATCATCTCCGAGGAGCCCGGCGCAACCCGGCCCAGCCGGCTGCCTTTCCACATCTCGATGACGTGGTAGTCGCGGCTGAAGCCGTTACCGCCGTGGGTCTGGAGGGCGACGTCGGTGGCCTCGTGGCCGGCCTCGGTCGCCCGGAGTTTGGCCATGTTCGAGAGTTCGGCCACGCGGGCGGGGTCGTCGCCGTGGTCCATCATCCAGGCCGCCTTCTGGACCAGCAGCTTGGCAGCCTCGAGTTTGGAGTGTGACTCGGCGATGGGGTGCTGGATGGCCTGGTGGCCGCCGATGGGCTGGTCGAACACCTCCCGCTCGCTGGCGTAGTCGACGGCTCGACTGATGGCGTTGCGGCCGGTCCCGATGGCGCCCGCGGCCCCGACCAGCCGCTCGGGGTTGACTGTGTCGAACAGCTGGTAGAGCCCCTTGTCTCTGGTCCCGATGATATCCGCCTCGGTGGCGACGTAGTCGTCGAAGCTGAGCTCGAACTGGCTCTCGGGCGTGGGGATCCCGACGTCGAGCTCGCGGAGTTCGATGTCGTGGTCGGAGGGGTCAGCCAGAAAGAGGGTGATCCCCTCGGTTCGCTTCTCGACCTGGTCTTTGGGGGTGGTGCGGGCGACAAGCAGCATCCGGTCGGCGTGGTCGACGCCGCTGATCCACTGCTTGCTGCCGTTGACGTGGAAGGTGCCGTCGCCCTGGTCCTCGGCGAAGGTGTCGAGGTTGGGGGCGTTGTGGCCGGCGTTTGGCTCGGTCAGCGCCATACAAAAGCGCAGGTCGCCGTCCATCAGCGGGCCGAGCAGTTCCTCGCGTTGCTGTTCGGTGCCGTGTTCGACCAGTGTCACCGCGCCGAACACGACGTTGACGACAAAGAGCATGTTCGCGCTCGTGCAGCCGTGCGCGCCGAGTTCCTCGACGATGGTCGTCA
>CAZQHW010000303.1:0-2063 GCA_964593395.1 uncultured Halobacteriales archaeon | reverse complement strand
CAGGCGATGGAACTCAGCCAGGACGTGCCCGACGAGCGCGACCTGAAAGACACCCTCTCGGAGATGGGCGTCGAGGGCCTGCCCGGCATCGAGGGCCAGACGCCCAGCGTCGAGACCACCTCCGACGACTGACCGACCTGTCCTTCCGGTCGACTCTCCTGTTCTTACCTGTCTAGACTGCGGAGAGGGGCCAGAAAGCCCTCGCCCCGCTGCTCTCGGTCGGTAGTGCTGTTGAGACGGCCCGGAACCCCGCCCCGCTGCGGGCGCGTCACGACCCAAGCACCGCAGCGGAACGAGAACGCTCTCAAGAATCGCCGGCGGCGATTCTTGGGCTTCACCAGACCGGAGGTCTGGTTAGCCGCCGAGTTCCGCTCGGCGACCCAAGCAAATCTTCGATTTGTGCGACGGCGACTCAGAACCGACGAGTACGCCGAGGGCTTCGTAGACCACCCAATCCGGATCGAGACCACCCGATCCAGAGAGCGCGCCGAAGGCTTCGAAGGTTTCCCACTCAGGACCGAGAGTGCTGGTGGTGCTGAACTCTCTGTCGGCGACCTGGAAACGAGTCCGAAAGACCCGAAAAGTCAGTCAGCAGCCTTCTCACCGACGGAGGCGTACGCCCGGGTCAACTCCACGAGCGACTTGCGGAACTCGCTCTCGCTTGGGTTCTCGCCCAGCGCGGCGAACTGGCGCTTGAAACTGGACAGCGAGACGCCGGGAGCGTCACTGGCGGCGGCGTGGGCGAGGTCGTACAGGCGGTGGTCCTCGTCGACGAGGTCGTGCCGTTCGACCAGCGCCAGGGCGAAGGCGGCGTTGACGGCGGTGATGTCGGGGTCGGCGCTGGTCGTCAGCGGGCGCGTGCCGTCGGTGCCGGCCCCGAGCGGGCCGCCGACCTCCCCGGTCACGGCCGACCCCCAGGTCGCGCCGTGGCGGGAGGGGGAGTCGGCGACGGCGGCGGCCAGCGAGGACTCAAGATAGGAGACGAGCTTGTCGGTCGGCCCCACGTTCAGGGTGATGTCGTCGGCGTAGATGTCCCGGGTGTGGTTTGCGATCTGGTAGCAGTGGGCGATGCGGTGTTTCTCCACGCTCTTTCCGGCCAGCGCGAGAAACAGCGCCTCCTTCGTGGACTGGGTGTGTGAGGGGTGGCCCTGCTCGTGGCGGACCATGTGCGCGAGTTCGTGCAGGGCGAGTTCGCGGGCCATCGCGCTGGTGGCGGCCTGGCGGGAGACGTTGAGCACGTGCCGGTCGTCGTAGTGTGCGGCCCAGGTGCGCTCGTCGGGGTCCTCGCGGACGTTGACCTCCACGGGGCGGTTTAGCGAGTGTTCGGTCTCGAGGAGGTCGCGAGCCGACAGAAACGGTGCCGGCGGAACGGCTCCTCGCACGCGAACGTCCATGTCACTCGATCCCAGACGACCGTTGGTTTTGACTCTTGTGCCTGCCTGGGCGTTCGGTTCGGAGTTCCGCGCTCACTCCGCTCCGGTCAGGAGTCGTTCGACGTCCTCGTCGTCCAGCAGGTCCGACAGCCCCTCGCCCGCCTCCCAGCGCGCCCGCTCCTCGGCGGTGAGCAGGTCGTCGATGTCGCGGTCCTCGGCCAGCGCCTCCAGGGCGGCGTCGAGGTCGTCCGGGTCGTAGCCTGGGACGGTCATCCCATCGAACGTGGTGCTCCAGTTACAAATAGACCGGCCCACTCCCGGCGCTCGCTTCGTCTCCGGCCCCCGCGGATCACTACCCTTTTGTCCCCGCTCGCGATACCGGACGCCAATGAGTAGACGAGAGAAGATCGTCGACGAGTGTGTACGGCTGATGGACAAACCGGAGAACATCCGGAACATCGCCATCGCCGCCCACGTCGACCACGGCAAGACCACGCTCACCGACAACCTGCTCGCCGGCGCCGGGATGATCTCCGAGGACACCGCCGGCGAACAACTCGCGATGGACACCGAGGAGGACGAACAGGAGCGTGGCATCACGATCGACGCCGCGAACGTCTCGATGACCCACGAGTACGAGGACACCAACCACCTGATCAACCTGATCGACACGCCCGGTCACGTGGACTT
>CAZQHW010000302.1:0-2088 GCA_964593395.1 uncultured Halobacteriales archaeon | reverse complement strand
CCGACTACAGCACGCCCTCTAGCAGTGCCCGTTGGCCCCGTCGCAGGCGCTCGAGAAAGGCGGACTTCGAGACGCCAAGCGCCGCCGCCACCTCGTCGGCGTCGGCCTCCTTCGGCACCGCAAAGTAGCCCATCTCCAGGGCGGTCCGCAGCGCCTCCTCCTGGCCGGGCGTGACCGGGAGTCGCCTGGCGGCCGTCGTCTCCGTCTCGTCGGCGCCGAGCGGGTGGACCCGCTCGACCGACACCGCCACGCCGTTCTCGCCCTCGGAGCGGTCGGCGCCGACAGACAGCACCCCCCGGAGCACGTCGTAGCCGACGACGGCGCCGCGGTGGCGCTCCTCTCCAGGTGCGTAGCGGATCGACTCCACCATGAACCCGGCGTCGGTCAGCGCGTGCACCACGCAGGGCCGCTTCGAGAGACACCGGAACTCCACGCGGTCGCCCGACTCGGCAGCGTGGAGGTAGCGCACCCGGTCGTCGGCGTTTAGCACCTCCGCGACGGGACCGTAGCGGGCGGGGTCGACGGTCTCGTCCTCCACCGCGGCGGCGCTGTCACCCAGCGTGTCGACTCCAGTGGCCCCCGAATCGGGTGCGGGCACCGAAAACCGGAGCAGGGCGTTGTCGTCGGTCCGCAGTTGTGACGGGCGGGCGTCGATCGTCACGCCCGTCTCGCGGGCGGCCCGCGAGAGTGGGCAGTCGTCGCCCGTCACGGCGAACTCGACGACGAGACAGGCCGCTATCACGGTCGCTGGACGGGCGCGACCGACAAAAGCACAGCCACTTTCCCCCCAGTCCGGTCGCGGACCGGGCCCTGGCTTATGTGACCGGGCACCGAGCGTGTGTCATGGGCTGCGATTACGTCTGGGTCGAGGGTACACAGTCGATCGAGGACGAGTTGCCGGCGATCCTCGACGCCCGGGCCGACGGGCAGCCGGTCGTCGTTTACGTCCCGCTGGACGACGGTGTCGACACGCCGGCGGACGCCTCGGGCGCGAGCGAGCAGGTGATCGACCGTCTCGCGGACCTGCTGGACTGGGCCAACGAGCGGGCCGACACGCAGGTCGAGTCGTTGACGACCCGCCTCGAGGCCGAGGGCGTACCGTACGCGGTGGCGCGGCCCGACTGGGCCCGACTGGAGGAGCCGTCCGACACCGGCGGCGGGCCGCTGTCGTGGCTCCGGGCCCTCGCCGGACTCGTCCGAGCGATGGCGCTCCTGCCCTTGCTGGTCCCGGCGGCGTACCTCGACGCCCGGGTCCGCCGTCTGCTGCGTCGGCGCCACCGGCGGACCGGTTCGGCCGTCCCGCTGTGGGTCGCCAGCCTACCGGCAGGACTGCTCCGGAACAGCGATCCCGCCGTCTACGCCGGTCTGACTCGCCGGCTCGACGAGCTCCGCCGAGAGACGGGGAGCGATCCCCTCGTGGTGACGCCCGAGCCCGACGTCGTCCTGCGGCCAGAGCCCGACGAACTGTGACCGACGCCCCTGGCGTTTTCGACGCACTTCCCGACGCTTCTGCCCGCCCCGTTTCTCGACCGTCCGCCCGTAAACGACCGCGGTAGCACGGCAGTAGTATATAAACCCCGCACATGAGCGGGGAAATTGGTATGACTGGTGAGTACAATTGTAGTTCTATGGACATAGCAGCGGTCAAAGAGCGTGCCGCTCCGCGGGCGTTCAACGCGAGCGACGACATGCCGGAGAAGTACCGGAAGGCGGCCACGCGGATGATCCAGTTCCACGCGAACAGCGAGATAATGGGCGCGTACCTGGAGCGGCCGTTTATCCGACAGGCGCCCTCGCTGGACCGGAAACTCGCCTGTTCCGCGAAAGTACAGGACGAGATCGGGCACGGCCAACTGCTGTACCGCGCGGCGGAGTCGCTGGGTGTGAAGACCCGTGACGAGATGCTGGACGAACTCGCAAACGGCGAGGGGAAGTTTCTCAACTGCTTCCACTACCCGATGGACTCCTGGGCGGAGACGCCGATGATCGCCTTCTTTGTCGACGGCGCGGCGATGCGCCGCCAGGCCACGCTCAAGTCGTCGTCGTGGGAGCCGTACGCCCACGCGATGGACAAGGTCTGCTTCGAGG
>CAZQHW010000301.1:0-2094 GCA_964593395.1 uncultured Halobacteriales archaeon | reverse complement strand
TACTGGTGAAGTTCTCCGCCTCGCTCCGGGTGTCGAACTCCGGGCGTGAGACGGGATAAACACTGTCGGACTCGTACTCCTCGCCCTCGTACGTGTAGCGGTACCGCACCGAGGGGACGAACTCCACCTCGCGTTCTTCCTGCTCGTACCGGCCGTCGCCGTCCGGGTCGCGCCTGTCGACCGTCTCCTCGCGGTCGATCCCGGTGCTCAGAACGGTTCCCTGGTGCTCGACTGCGTTCTCCAACTGCTCGCGCTCGTCCTGCTGGACAGTCCACGCCCCCGCGAGGACCCCGGCGCCAATCACCACCAGAACGACCACCACACCGCTCGACTTGAGGTCCACGTCTGCCCCGAAAGAAACTCTCACAAAAGTAGGTGACGGCCCGCCCGACTGCGGTCCCGTTCTCAGGCGTCCCGGCCGGCCGGCGCGTCCCCGAGGTCGTGCTCCGCGGCGTCGACTCCGACGTCCTCGACCGCCGCCCGCATGTGCTCACGCTGGACGAACTCGCTGCCGTCCTCGATCCGTCGCTTGTGGGCCTGTGCGAGCACCTCCCCGCGGCGCTCGTCCGGCACGTCGAACTTGTCGGCGACCAACTCGATCACGAGGCCGTTGTTGTCCTCGGTGTACAGCGCGTGAAAGGCGCCGCGGTCGTACTCGCTGACGGGGTAGTCCGCGTCCTCTAGGGCGGCGGCGACGTCCTCGATGCGGTCGCCGTCGATCCGGAAGGCGAGGTGGTGGACCTGCCCCGGGTCGGGGTCACCGAGGTCGGCGGCGTCGCGCTCGTCGTCGACAAAGAAGGTGAGTAGCCGTCCGTCGCCGGTGTCGAAGAACAGGTGCGTGAGATGACCGCGGTCGAGATTTGGCTGGCGCAGGACCAGCGGCAACCCGAGCAGGTCGCGGTAGAACTCGACCGTGTCCTCGACGTTCGTGCCCTCGACGGTGATGTGGTCGGTCCCACGGAGGGCTATCGGACTGTCCGGCCGACTCGCGTCGACGACGTGTTGCGTTCGTTTTGCCATACGTATTCCTGGGGCTGCACCCGAAATAGGGTTCTGGCCGCGGCCGGACCCGCCCGTACCCGGCCCGTTACACTCGCCCAGTCGGCCCGTGCGAGACCCCCGTCCCGGCTCACTCGATGTGGATCGCCGGGCGGTACGGACGCGCGCTGTCGGCGCGGTCCGCCGGGTCGTGTGGCTCTGCGTCCTCGCGGTACACCTCGACGTCGGCGTCGAACTCCCGGGCGAGAAAGTCCGTCGCCGCCTCGTACACGGCCGTCTCGTCCGTCTCACGGAGTCGCTCGCGCTCTGACTCGGGGCGCTCGCGGACGAACTCGACCAAGTCTCCGACCAGTTCGTTCACCGCCTCGCCGCGCTCGCGCAGGTCGGGGTCCTCCATGACGCTGGACATGACGGCGCCGCGGTCCGGGTCGGGGGCGTGGTCGGCGACCGTTGCCAGCACGTTGCGTTTCCAGTCGGCGGCGACGTACACCCGCAACACCTCGGGGTCGGTGCCGGTGACGTTGACCACCTCGTGGACGTCCTCGGTGAGCGCCCGGACGAGTGACTCGCGGGTCTCCACGGCGGGGTCGGCCAGGTCCGGGTCCGCCGTGGGCCAGTCGGCGTCTTCCGCCGGTTCGCCGGTCAGGCGCTCGTGCAACTCGTTCGCGAGGAAGGGGGTAAACGGCGCCAGCAGCCGCAGTCGCGTCCGCAGCACCCGTCGCAGCGTGTGCCGGGCGGCGGGGTGGTCCGTGTCGACCCGGCGGCGGTACCACCGCAGGTGCTCCTCGAAGTCGTAGAACACCGCCTGTGAGGCCTTTCGTGTCTCGTAGTTCGCCAGTCCCTCCGTCACCTCCTCGACCGTGGCCTGCAGCCTCGACAGCAGCCAGCGGTCAACCGGGCGCAGGTCCGGGTCGGCGGGGGCGTCGGTCTCGATCAGGTCGACGGCGCGGTCCCAGAACCGGTCGACAGCCTCGCGGGTCGAGGCGACCGCCTCGGGTCGCCAGTCGAAGTCCTGCCAGGGCTCGGCGGCGTTCAACTGAAAGAACCGGACCGTGTCGGCGCCGTACTCCTCGACCACCTCGCCGGGCAGGTCGA
>CAZQHW010000300.1:0-2134 GCA_964593395.1 uncultured Halobacteriales archaeon | reverse complement strand
TACGCATGGAGACGCTCGCGACGACGCCGGGGCTGTACCCGCTACCGGACAGTACAAAGGAGGAGCTATCGGACCTGAAGGGCCACCAGAAGGAGGACATGGTGTCGGCGACACCGCCGGAGTCGGTCCAGCAGGTGTACGAGGACGTCCGCGGCGAACTCGTCGCCGCCCAGCGGTCGGCCGGGCTGGACCGACTGGTCGACGGGCAGGGTCGGTGGGACGACATGCTGGCGCACCCGCTTGCGGTCCACGACGCGGTCGAGACCCGCGGACTGTTGCGGTACTACGACAACAACAACTTCTACCGGGAGCCGGCAGTCACGGGACCACTGACCGCGGACGGTGACCTCGGGGAGGACCTCACGGCGCTGACCACACTCGCCGGGGACGACCACACTCAGGCGGTGCTTCCGGGGCCGTACACGCTCTCGGACCTCGCGACCGACGAGTACTACGGCGACGACGCCGCTCTGTTAGAGGGCGTCGCTGACTTTCTCGCCGGCGAACTGAACGAGGCCCCGAGCGTCGACACGCTGGTACTCCTGGAGCCGTCGCTGGCGGTGAACCCGCCCGAGAACGGCCTGGACGAGCGAGCCAGCGAGGGCGTCGACCGGATCGCCCGCGCCGTCGACAGCGAGACACTGGTCCAGCCGTACTGGGACGCCCTCCCCGAGAAGGTCCACGCCCACCTGCTGGACGCCTCGATTGACGGACTCGGCTACGACTTCGTCAGCGACCACGACCGCAACTGCTACCTCATCAACGAGTACGGCACCCGCTCGACCGCGCTGTTTGGTGTCGTCGACGGGCAGAACACTGCCGTCGAGACTGCCGCCGACGTCGAGGAACGCGTCGACTACGTCCGGTCGAACACGCCCGGCGCCGAGTTCGACCGCGCCTACCTCACCACGAACACGCCGCTGTTTTACCTGCCGTACTCCACGTTCCAGGCCAAACTCGACGCTCTCGCCGCGGGCCGGGACCGCGTGCGTGGTGTCGCCGAGACCCAGGAGGTGGACGCATGAGCAAAGAGCAGTTCCGCCCCGCCGACCACCCGAACGACCACTTTATACTGACGACCGTCGTGGGCTCGTACCCCAAGCCGACGTGGCTCCACCGGTCCCGCGACCTCGCCGAGGGCGGTGACATCTCTCGCCCGGAGACCCGAGATCACGACCCCCGCGACGACCACGACCTGGACTTCAGCGACGACGACTGGCAGGAGGCAAAGGACGACGCCTCGCGGCTGATCATCGACGAACACGAGCGGGCCGGACTGGACGTCGTCGTGGACGGCGAGATGCGCCGCTCGGAGATGACCGAGTACTTTGCCGCCCGCATCGACGGGTTCGAGTTCAACGGGCCGGTGAAGGTGTGGGGTCACAACTACTTCCACAAGCCCTCCGTCGTCGACGAGGTGGCCTACGACGAACCGTGGCTCCGCTCCGAGTACGAGTTCACCAGCGACGTGGCCGACCGGCCGGTGAAGGTGCCAATCACGGGGCCGTACACGCTGGCGCGATGGTCGTTCAACGAGGCGTACGACTCCACCGCCGCCCTGGCGAACGACCTCGCCGACCTCGTCAACCGGGAGATAGAGGAACTCGTCGACGCCGGCGCGCGGTACATCCAGATCGACGAACCAGCCCTCGCCCAGCACGAGGACGACTACGCCATCGTCGGCGACGCGATCGAGCGCATCGTCGACGGCCTGCCCGAGGACGTCCGCGTCGGTCTGCACGTCTGTTACGGCGACTACTTTCGCATCTACCCCGAGATCCTCGAGTTCCCGGTCGACGAGTTCGACCTGGAACTCGCAAACGGCGACTACGAGAAACTCGACGTGTTCCGCGACCCCGAGTTCACAAAGGACCTCGCGCTGGGCGCGGTGGACGTCCACCACGCCGAGGTCGAGTCCGTCCCCGAGATAAAGAACAACATCCGCAAGGGTCTAGAAGTCGTCCCGCCCGAGCGCCTGGTCGTCAGTCCGGACTGCGGCCTGAAACTGCTCCCCCGGACGGTCGCCTACCAGAAGATGGAGAACATGGTGCAGGCGACCCGCGAGATCGAGCGCGAACTCGACGCCGGCGAGGTCGAGGTCGGCGCCGCGCGCGACGCCACCGCCGACGACTGA
>CAZQHW010000299.1:0-2158 GCA_964593395.1 uncultured Halobacteriales archaeon | reverse complement strand
CTCGCGCGCCCCGCGGCCAGGTAGCGCCCGGTCGCCTCACTGCGAGGCTGGTGAGCGATAGCGAACCAGCCGAGCGACTTCCGCGACCGGGCGGGGAGGTGTGGGGATCACTCGCCGTCCCTGGCGGAATCGAAGGGCGAGGTGCGCTCGACGGTTCCGACGACGCAAGCACCACAGCGAACACAGTGAGCGAGGCGTGCAGCGAGTGAGAACCGTCGAGCGTGCCGAGGGCTTCGGAAGTCACCGCATCAGGACCGAAAGCACCCTACCCAGAGAGCGCGCCGAGGGCTTCGGGGCCACTTCACCCGGGATCGAACGCACCCGGAGTAGAGAGTTCGCCGGGAACTCCGCGCGTTCCCTCTCCAGAACCGAGAGCACTCCCTCCTCAGACCCGCCAGTCGCGCGAGGAGTCGTTCAGCCGCTCGTGACCGTCGGCGGTCACCACCACCAGGTCCTCGATCCGGACGCCGAACTCGCCCTCGACGTACACCCCGGGCTCCACCGAGAACACCATCCGCTCCTCCAGGCGTCGGTCGTTCTCACCCGTGATGTACGGCGGCTCGTGGACGTCCAGTCCGACGCCGTGGCCGGTGCGGTGGAGAAAGCGGTCGCCGTAGCCGGCGTCCTCGATGACGTCTCGGGCAGCGCGGTCGACTGCCGACGCGGGCACGCCGGGTTCGACCGTCTCGACGGCGGCCTGTTGGGCCTCGCTGACGACGCGGTGCACCTCTTCGAACCCCTCGGGCGGGTCACCCCAGACCACCGTTCGGGTCTGGTCGCTCGGGTAGCCGTCGATGCGACCGCCGAAGTCGAGTACGACTGGGTCGCCGCGTTCTATCGTGCGGTCACCGTGGGTGTGGTGGGGGTGAGCACCGTTCGGCCCCGACCCGACGATGGTCTCGAACGAGGACTCCGTACAGCCCTCGTCGCGGAGGTGGCGCTCTATCTCGCGGGCGAGGTCACGTTCGGTGTCGCCGACGGGGTCCGACTCGCGGAGCGCCTCGCTGACCGCGTCGGTCGCAGTGGCGACGCGACGTAGGCGGTCGAGTTCGGCGTCGTCTTTCCGTGCGCGCAACTCCCCGAGCACCTCGTCGGCGAGGTCGAGCGTGGCGTCGGGCATCACCGCTCGCAGGTCGCGGGTGAACCGTGCCCACATCCGCTCGTCGACGAGGACCCGTTCGGCGTCGCCCAGACCGAGCGCGGCGACGGTCTCGCGCACCGCCTCCCGGGGGTCGTCACCGTCGCGCCAGACGCGCAGGTCGTCCAGGTGGGTCTCGGCACGCAGTTGGTCGGCGTACAGTTCCGGCACCAGCAACACGGAGTCGTCGGCGGTGACGAACAACAGGAGGTGGCGCTCGCCCGGGTCGTCGGCGAAGCCGGTGAGGTAGGTGAGGTTCGACCCGGGAAACAACACGACTGCGTCGGCGTCACTCTCTGCGAGTCGGCGCTGACAGGCGCGAGTGCGGCGCCGGTAGACCGCGTTGTCCATGCCCGGACTGCGGCCGGCGACGACTAAAGTGAGTCGCCGCGTGGCGACCGGAGAGAAACGGGTGTGGCCGACGCGAACTGGGACTGTGCGTGTCAGAACGCTTATTCCCGCGGCCACCCCCACGCAGAGGTATGTACGACGACGAGGAACTCGACGAGATCAGGGCGGCCCGCGAGGAGTGGGAGGAGGACAGTTTAGAGCCCTGGCTCGACCGCACGGGCGAGCGAAAGGAGCGGTTCGCAACGATCTCGAACAAGGAGGTCGACCGCCTGTACACCCCCGAGGACCTCGCCGAGCGCGACGTCGACTACCGCGAGGACATCGGCTTCCCCGGCGAACACCCCTACACGCGGGGCGTCTACCCGACGATGTACCGGGGGCGGGTGTGGACGATGCGACAGTTCGCCGGCTTCGGCACGCCGGAGGAGACGAACGAGCGTTTTCACTACCTCATCGACCAGGGCCAAACCGGGCTCTCGACCGCCTTCGACATGCCGACGCTGATGGGACTCGACTCCGACGACCGCATGAGCGACGGCGAGGTCGGCAAGGAGGGGGTCGCCGTCGACACCCTGCGGGACATGGAGATCATCTTCGACGGCATCGACGTCGACGAGATATCGACCTCGTTCACCATCAACCCCTCGGCGCCGGTCATCTACGCGATGT
>CAZQHW010000298.1:0-2218 GCA_964593395.1 uncultured Halobacteriales archaeon | reverse complement strand
GAGACGCCGATCCAGGCGACGCCGGCGTCGTACAGGTCGGGGTACTGGACGGTCTGCCAGTAGGCGGAGTAGCCGCCGTACGAGCCGCCGAACACGACCACGCGGTCCTCGTCGATCCAGTCGCGTTCGAGAACGGCCTCGGCGGCGGTGGCGACGTCACCCTGCTCGGCGCCGCCCCAGTCGTCGTACAGTTCCTCGACGAACGCCCGGCCACGGCCGGTGGAGCCCCGGTAGTTCACCTGCAGCACGGAGAAGCCCCGCGAGACGAGAAACTGCGTGTACAGGTTGAACCGCTTCGTGTCGCGTGCGCGGGGGCCGCCGTGGGGGTTCACGACGAGCGGCGAGGGGCGCTCGCCGGAGTCGTACAGCAGGGCGCCGATCTCGAAGGTCTCGTACGGGTCGTGGTCGACGGCGCGGGCGGGCGTCTCCGGGATGCCGTCGCTCTCGACGGTGAAGTACTCCGCGTCGGCGAAGTCCTCGGGCGAGAACGGCCCGTACTCGGCCTCGAGCAACACCTCGTGTTCGTCGGTGTCGAGGTCGTAGGCGACGAGTTCGGGCCGCCGCGTGGGCGTCGTCAGCGTCAGCAGCAGCCGCCCGTCCGCGAGGACGCCCCGGCCGCCGGCGGGACCGGCGATCCCGTCCGGGAGGTCGAGCTCGCGGCCCTCGCCCGACTCGAGGTCGTACACCACGGGGACGGCAGTCGCGTCGCGGGACCGGGTGACGACTACGCTGTCGCCGTCGGGGGTGAAGAACTGTGCGCTCTCCTCGAACTCGAGGTCGCCAAGCCACCGCACCTCGTCGCTGTCGAGGTCGTACACGCCCGCCCGCCCGAGGTCCTCGGTGTTGTCGCTCACCAGTAGGTTCGAGCCGTCGGGGTGCCAGTCGGCGGGAGCGACCTCGGCACCCGTCTCGCCGATCTCGAGGTTGCGGGGGTCAGCGCCGTCCTCCGTGGCCCGTCGCGCCACGCTCGCGACGTACACGTCGTAGTTATTGTAGTCGTCGGTCTCGTTCGTCGCGTAGGCGATCCGGTCGCCCTCGGGCGAGACGAGCGCGCCGGTGACCGCGCGCTCGTAGTCGGTGATCTTCGTCGTCTCGCCGCTCGCGAGGTCGTGGCGGAACAGGTTCATCTGGCCGTCGCGGTTCGACCCGACGATCAGCGTCTCGCCAGTCTCACCGACGTCGTTGATCGTCGCCTGGCCGTCGAGTTCGACGACCGGTTCGGCGGCGCCGTCGCGGTCGATCGCGTACACGTCGTTCTGTTCGTCGCCGGCGTCGTCGAGGTGGTAGAACACGCGCTCGCCGTCGGCGGCCCACTCTACGGGCCAGCGGGCGTCCTTTGGCACCTCGCCGTCGCTCCAGGCCTCGTGCTCGCCGGTCTCGACGTCGAGGACGTGCAACTCGTTGCGACCGGTGACGTCGTAGTAAAACGCCACCTCGGTGCCGTCCGGGGAGACGGTGGTGTGTGCCAGTGTGGGTAAACTCGCCAGTTCCTCCAGTACGTCGTCGTCGGCAGTTTCCGCCATACTCCGAGCAACGCCCCGGGGCCACTTCAGTCGTCCGTGAAGACGGTTTCTGTCTCCCGACTGTCATCGCCCGCCAGCACGCTCACCAAGTCGACGAGGTGGACGCGGTCGGTCGTCCCCTCGGCCATCGCCAGGTCGACAGCGCCGGCGCGTTCGTACAGCGCGAGCAGGCGGTCGTCCGAAAGCGAGTAGCGCCGCCGGGCCACATCGAGAACGGCCACGAGCAGTTCGTCGCCCTCGAACCCCTCGTCGTACAGCAGGTCGTTGACGAGCGAGCGGGCCTCGCCCAGGTCGTCGCTCTCGGCGACGGCCAACAGCTCCTCGACGCGGTCCTCCGAGCCGATGTCGCCGAGCGTCTCGTGGGCCGCCGTCATGGTTATCTCGTCGCCGCGAACGGCGACGGTCTGTGCCGCCAAGACCGCCTGCCTGAGGTCGCCGTCGGCGTACCCCGCGACGTACTCCAGACCCTCGGCGTCGTAGGAGACGGTCTCGCGCTCTGCGATCCGCTCGAGCACCGTCACCACCTCGTCGGTCGTCGGCGCCCGCATCGGCACCGGGAAACACCGCGACCGGATCGGCGGGATGAGTTTCGTCGGCTGGCGGGTGGCGATCACGAAGCGGGTGTTGCGGTGGTACCGCTCCATCACCCGTCGCAGCGCCTGCTGGAAGTCCTCGCGGATCGCCTCGGCGTTGTC
>CAZQHW010000297.1:0-2220 GCA_964593395.1 uncultured Halobacteriales archaeon | reverse complement strand
ACGCCGAGGTGTTGATCACCGCCGACGGCGGCTACCGCAACGCCGAGGTCGTCCCGTACAAGGAGCAGTACGCCGACCCCGCCCTGGACGACTACCTGCCCGTCGAGACCGTCCGCGAGACCGTCGCCGACGCCCTCGCCGCTCTCGACCTTGACGACGACCACGCCCGCGCCGTCGAGGACGCCGTCGAGGCGGCCACAGAGGGCGCGATCACCGTCGACCGCGCCGACGCGATGCGTGGCGTCGGCAACGCCCTCTCGGACCTGCCGGTCGCCCCCGAGCGTGCCACCGAGGTCCGCACAGAACTCGCCCAGGCGCTGGTCGACGCCGACCACGTCGTCGAGGACGTCGTGGTCGTCGAACACACCGGCCAGGAGATCACCACCCGCGAGCGGGACTCGTGGGCTCACCACCTGGAGGCGTCGGCCCGCGAGACGGTCCTCGCGAACGCCCGCGAGGCGGGTTTCGACGTCGCCGACCGTGCCGACCTCCTCGCGCTCTCGGACCGTGAACTGGTCGAGGCGCTGTGGGCCACCTCCGAACCCGTCCCCGTCGACGCCGAGTACCCCCTCTTTGTTATCTTCACCAGCGGCTCGACCGGTCAGCCAAAGGGCGTCGTCCACGTCCACGGCGGCTACACCGCCGGGATCGCCCACTCGATGCGGGTGTCGTTCGACGCCCGCCCGGGTGACACCGCCTTCGTCGTCGCCGACCCCGGGTGGATCACCGGCCAGTCATACCTCATCAGCGCCTCCCTGACGACGCGAACGACGAGCGTGGTCGCGGAGGGGTCGCCGCTGTATCCCGACGCCGGCCGCTTCTCCTCGATCATCGAGCGGTACGACGTTGACATCTTCAAGGCCGGCGTCACGTTTCTGAAGACGGTCATGGAGGACGAGGAGAACGTCGCTGACATGCGCGAGTGGTCGACCGAGTCGCTGCGGGCGGCCACGTTCTGTGCGGAGCCGGTGAACGAGGCGGTCCAGGAGTTCGGCCTGCGCGAGGTGTGTTCGTGGTACGCCAACTCCTACTGGGCGACCGAACACGGCGGCATCGTCTTCACGCACTTCTACGGCAACGACGACATGGCGCTGCGGCCGGACGCCCACACCTACCCCTGTCCGTGGGTGTTCCACGACGTGTGGACGAAGACCGAGACCGCCGAGGGCGTCGAGTGGGACCGCGCCGAGGTCGAGGAACGCGGCGAAATCATGATCCGCGAGCCGTACCCCTACCTGATGCGTACCGTCTGGGGTGACGGCGACGGGTTGGACCCCGAGGACCCCACTTCCTGGGAGGGCGACCGTGAGCGCTTCGAGGACGTGTACTGGGTACAGCGCGACGGCGAGTACGCCTACCTCCAGGGCGACGTGGCAAAGCGCTACGACGACGACTCCGTGAGCCTGCACGGCCGCTCGGACGAGGTGATAAACGTCTCCGGCCACCGCCTCGGCACCGAGGAACTCGAGGGGGCGATGCTGCGGGACAAGCAACTCACCCCAGAGACGCCGGTCGCGAACGTCGTCGTCGTCGGCGCCCCCCACCACGAGAAGGGGCTCGTCCCCGTCGCCTTCGTCCAGACTCGCGAGGGCGAGAGTCTCACCGCGGAGGTCGAGGACCGTCTCGCCGGACTGGTGCGCCAGGAGAAGGGCGTCGTCGCCGTTCCAGACGCCTTTATCGAGGTCGAGGAGTTCCCCGAGACCCGCTCCGGAAAGTACATGCGCCGGATGCTCACCGCGATGCTGTCGGGCGACCCCGTCGGCGACACCACCACGCTGCGCAACCCCGGGGCGGTCGAGGCGATCCGGCCGAAGGCCGAGCGCTGGCGGCGCCGCCAGCGGGTCGCCCGCGAACAGGACCGCCTCGAACAGCGCCGCTTTCTGCGCGTGCAGTACAACGCCGTCCCCGGCACCGACGAGGAGGTAGCGACGGTCGTTCTCGACAACCCGCCGGTCAACGCCCTGACCGGCCGGGCGCTGGACGAACTCAACACCGTCGCGGACCACCTCGACCGCAGCGACGAGGTCGGCGCCGTCGTGATCGCGAGCGAGGGCGAACCGTTTGTCGCCGGCGCCGACGTCGAACAACTGCTGGAGGAGGTCCACGAGGAGAGCGAGGCCCGCGCCCTGGCGACCACCGCCCACGAGGCCTTCGAGAAACTGGCCACGCTGTCGGTGCCCGTCGTCGCCGCCGTCGACGGCGCCGCGCTGGGCGGCGGCA
>CAZQHW010000296.1:0-2223 GCA_964593395.1 uncultured Halobacteriales archaeon | reverse complement strand
CTCCAGGACAAACTCGAGGGCCGCATGGACGAGGAGGTCGGCAGCGTCGTCAGCGTCGTCGAGGTGCACGACATCGGCGAGGGAGCGGTGCTCCCGAACCGACCGGGCGTCTACTACGAGGCGGAGTTCGACGCCGTCACCTTTGACCCGCAGATGCAGGAGGTCGTCGACGGCACCGTCGTCGAGGTGGTCGACTTCGGCGCGTTCGTCGGTATCGGTCCGGTCGACGGACTGTTGCACGTCTCGCAAATCTCCGACGAGTACCTCGCCTTCGACGGCGAGAACCAGGCGCTCGCCTCGCGTGACTCGAACCGCACTCTCGCCGTCGAGGACGCGGTCAGGGCCCGGATCGTCACGAAAAGCATCGACGAGCGCAACCCGCGTGACTCGAAGATCGGGCTGACTGCGAAGCAACCCGGGCTGGGCAAGCACGGCTGGCTCCAGATGGAGCGCGAGGAACGCGCCGCCGAGGCCGAGTGATGGCGGGAGACAGACTCGCCTGCCGGGAGTGTCACTACGTGGTCGAGTCGAACGCCGAGACCTGCCCGAGTTGTGGCTCCTCCTCGCTCACCGAGGACTGGGCCGGCTACGTCTGGATCGCCCACCCGGGTGACAGCGAGATCGCCACCGAGATGGAGGTCTCCGAACCGGGCAAGTACGCCCTGAAGGTGCGCTGACCCGTATGGCGGACGACGACACCGACGGAGACAGCGGCTCGGACACTGGCGGCGCCGACGGCGACGAGGAGACAGTCGTTCTCAAGCTACGCCACGACGACCGTGCGGCGTACAAGGACCCCCTCGGCCCGGTGTTCACCGACGCTGACACCCTTCTCGCCGAGGCAGGCGACCCCCTGATTGCCGTCGGCGACATCGTCACCCACCACCTGCTCGAGGCCGGTCGCGACCCCGATCTGGCCGCCGTCGACGGCCTGACCGAACGCGGCCGGACGGAGAACGAGGTGCGGGACCTGCTCGACCGCGGCGACGAGCGCGTCTGGAACCCCGCCGCACGGCTCACGACAGAGGCACTGCGGGCCGTGCACGCCGGACTGGAGAACGCCGACCCGACGACGGTCGTCGTCGACGGCGAGGAGGACCTGCTCACCCTGGCGGCGATGCTCGCCGCCCCAGACGGCGCCAGCGTCGTCTACGGCCAACCCGGCGAGGGGATGGTCCACGTCGCCGTCGACGACGAGAGTCGCGCCAGGGCGCGTGAACTGTTCGACCGCCTGGAGGGCGACCACGAGCGTGCGCTCGACGCGCTCGGTCTCTGAGACAGCGACACGCCGACGCCTTCAGGTGTGACGACCCGTTACCCCCCGTCCCGTGAACTCTCTCACCGACCCAGCGTCGCTGCGCGACCGCGAGGACGTCGAGTACGTCGAGGCGGCTCCGGAGACGAGCGAGAGTCACTACGAGGCGTACGCGGACCACGCCGGGACGGTCGTCGTCGGTACCGTCGACGACGAGGGACAACTCGCGTTGCTCGAACACGACGAGGTCGACGGCAGACAGCCGTCGTTCGCCCGCGTGGAGGAGGGCGCCGACTACGCGGCGGCCGCCCGCGACATCGTGCGCCAGGGAACCGGTCTAGAGGTGACACTCGAGAGTGTGCTCCGGGTCAGGCACCACACCTACCGCACGGAGAGCGGCCAGGAGACCACCGGCTACGACGTGGTGTTCGCGGCCACGCCGGTCGACGACGGCGAGATCGACCCCGGGGCGGGGCACGACTGGCGGCCGGCGTGGTTCGACCCGGCCGCGCTGTCGGTGCAGGTCGACGGCAAGGCGGAGTCTGACCTCCGACTGCTCGTCGAGTACGCCACCTGACTCGAAATCCTTTTACCCGCGCTGGCGGCAGATTCGGGTAACGAACAATGGACATCGACATCGTCTCCGAGAAGGAGAACCCTATGTTGCGCCGCACAGACGTCACCTTCCAGGTGACCCACGACGAGGCGACGCCGGAGCGACTCTCCGTGCGGGACTCGCTGGCCGCGATGCTGAACAAGGACGCCGAGGAGGTCGTCGTTCGCCACCTCGACACGAAGTTCGGGATGCGAAAGACACTGGGCGAGGCTCGCGTGTACGAGACGCCAGACGCCGCCCGGGACGTCGAACAGGAACACATGCTCGAGCGCAACAAGATCGGCGAGGGCGAGGAGGCCGAATGACCCACTACGAACTGTACGACGACGACGGCACGACCGACCGCGAGCAG
>CAZQHW010000295.1:0-2256 GCA_964593395.1 uncultured Halobacteriales archaeon | reverse complement strand
AACCGGGGTCACGGGCACCCAAGGCCCGAAGTATACCAGGCTAACCCACGGTCCCTACCCGACCTGAGAGCGAGACGGGCCTAAGCGTTGCGCCTCCTACACGCCCCAGACCGCCGCGATGCCCAGCGTCGTCACGACGGCCATGATCGCCTGCAGCGGCGCACCCACCCGAAAGTAATCACTGAACCGGTACCCACCCGGCCCGTACACGAACAGGTTCGTCTGGTAGCCGATGGGGGTCATAAACGCCGTCGAGGCGGCAAAGGCAACGGCGAAGACGTACGCCCGTGGCGGCGCCCCGAGTTGGGTCGCCGCCCGCAGTGCCACGGGGATCATCAGGACGACGGCGGCGTTGTTGCTGACGACGTTCGTCAGCACGGCGGTGACGACGTAGAACAGCCCCACGACGACGATCGGCGGGACCGACCCGCCGACCTGCACGAGGCCGTCGGCGACCAGGCCCGCGGCGCCGGTGGCGTCCATCGCCAGCCCCAGCGGGATCACCCCCGCCAGCAGAAAGATAACGTCCCACTGGACCGCCTCGTACACCTCCGGCGGGCGGAGACAGCCCGTGACCACCATCGCCAGCGCCCCCGCCAGCGCCGCGGTCAGGATGTCGAGAGCACCCACGCCGGCGAGGCCCACGACGCTGAGAACGATCCCGACTGCGATCGGCGTCTTGGACTGCCGGTCGTCGGGGCGTTCGACCTCGCGGGCGACGATGAACTGTCGCTCGCGGTCGAGACGGGCGATGCTGTCGGCGGGCGCCTCAACGAGCAGGGTGTCCCCGACCTGCAGCGGGAGGCGGGCCATGCGCCGCCGGATGACGTCGCCCCCCCGACGCACCGCGAGAACGGTCGCGTCGTAGCGCTGCCGGAAGTTCGTCGTCGCCAGGGACTCCCCGGCCAACTCGGAGCCGGGCGCGACGACCACCTCGACGAGGTTACGCTCGTCCTCCGCACGCTCCAGGCCGGCGTCGTCGACAGTCGTTCCCGACAGCGCCAGGCCGTCGACCGCCAGCAACTCCACGAGCGTCTCCCGGGAGGTGCGGACCGCGAACACGTCGCCCGCCCGCACCGTCTTCGGCCCCAGCGGCTCTAGAAAGGCCTCGTCGTCACGGACGAGTTGGACCACGTCGAGGTCGTACTGGCCGTCCCGAAACGCCTCGCGGACGGTCTGGCCCACCAGCGGCGAGTCAGCCCCGACGACGACCTCGGTGAGGTAGGCGGCGACGTCGTACTCGCGGGTCAGTTCCGAGCGGGCCGGCACCCGCTCGGGAGTGAGCCACCGCCCGACCGTCATCAGGTAGGCGCTGCCGACGACCAGCAACACGGCGCCCAGCGCGGTGAACTCGAACATACCAAGCGGCGCGAACGCCGGCCCGGTCGTCTCGCCCACCTGGACGGCCACCTCGCTCGCGAGGATGTTCGTCGACGTGCCGATCAGGGTGAGGGTGCCGCCGACCATCGAGGCGTAGGAAAGCGGCATGAGTAGTTTCGACGGCGAGGTGTTCCCCTCGTGGGCCAGGTCGGTCACCATCGGCAGGAGAATCGCCACCGCCGCCGTGTTGTTGATGATCCCCGACAGCGGTCCCACGAGTCCGATCGTCGCCCCGACCTGGCGACCCTCGCTGTCGCCGGTCAGCGCCGCGACCCGGGCACCGAGGCGCTGGACGATACCTGTCCGCTGGACCCCCTCGGAGAGAACGAACATCGCCAGAACGGTGATCGTCGCCGCGTTCGCGAACCCGGACACACCCGCCGGTACCGGGCCGTAGTCCGCCGGCAGCACCACCAGGCCGCTGTCGATCAGTCCGGCAGCGGCCAGTTGCGACGTCACGGGCTCGACCAGCAACAGCGTCACCATCACCCCGACGGCGGTGATGTCCGGCGGCACCACCTCCGAGGCGAACGCCGCCAGCGCGGCCAGTATCAGCGCGAACACCAGCGCGATCTCGGGCGTGACCGGCGCCACGCTCGTTGCTCGGGCGGGAGGGTGTAAAGTGTGGGTGTCACCCGGCGCGTGACACCCGCCCCGACCGGCGGACCCCGACGAGTTACATACCGGGGCGTACAGACAGTGGTATGCGCGCCGTCGTTCTCGAGGAGTACGGCGAACCGCCCGCCGTCGAGACGGTCGACCGGCCGACGGTCGGTCCCGAGGACGCCCTCGTCGCCGTCGAGGCCTGTGGGATCTGCCGGTCGGACTGGCACGCCTGGCAGGGCCACGGCGACTGGGCCGACGACCAGGTCGAGC
>CAZQHW010000294.1:0-2272 GCA_964593395.1 uncultured Halobacteriales archaeon | reverse complement strand
CCAGCGGGAACCGCGAGGAGGCGAGTACGCCGGCGTTGGCCATGCTGGTCAGCGCGAGCACGGCGACGAGGGCGATCACGGTCTCCCCGACACCGAAGAACAACTGGCCGGCGGCGTCGGCCATCGGCGTGAGCGAGGGGCCGTTCTCGGGGCCGCCCTTCGTCAGCGTCTTCGGGTCGTTCAGCCCGACCACGACGCCGACGACGAGCACGTAGATCACGGTCATCACGCCCAGCGAGCCGAGGATCGCCAGCGGGAGGTTCCGGTCCGGCTCGGCGACTTCCTCGGCGACGCTCGCGATCTTCGTCACGCCGGCGTAGGAGACGAACACGAAGGCGGCGGCGGTGACCACGCCACCACTCCCGGCGGTCGCGAACGGCTCGAATCGCGCCGGGTCGGCCGCCGTGGCGCCGTCGAGTACGTACGCCACCAGCGCGAGGACGACTCCGGTGACGACGACCGCCTGTGCGGATCCGCTCTGCTTGGTGCCGGAGACGTTGAGCACGAGGATCAGCACCGCCAGCCCGAGCGCGACGGGGACGACCAGCCCGGAGACCGCCGGCACCAGAAGCAGGAGGTACGCGCCCAGCCCCACCAGGGCGAAGGAACTCTTGAACACCAGCGAGAACCACGCGCCGATCCCCGCCACGGTGCCGGCGAGCGGGCCCATCGCGCGGTCGATGTAGAGGTACGTGCCGCCGGACTCCGGCATCGCCGTCGCCATCTCCGCCTTCGAGAGTGCCGCCGGCAACACGACGAGCCCGGCGAGGACGTACGCCGCGACGACGGCGGGGCCGGCCTTCTTGAACCCCAGCGCCGGCAACACGAAGATGCCACTGCCGATCATCGCCCCCATGCTTATCATCATCGTCGAGTAGAGTCCGAGGTCGCGCTCCAGGTCCTCGCTCATCTACGGATCGCCACCGCACCCGGCCAAATTAGCCTTTCCACCGACGACGTCAGTCCGGTCGGCGCGTCCGCGTCGGCTCGGACGACGCCGGCGCGTCGGCGACCTGCCGGACGACGAACACCGGCCGCTCGGTCGCGGCGGTGATCCGGACCGGTGCCTCGTCGAACAGTCGCTCGCGCAGCGACGGCTCCGTCTCGCCGATAACGATCACGTCGTGGTCGTGGCCCATCGAGACGATCTCGTCCATCGGGTCGCCGTCGGTCTGGACCGTCTCGATACGCTCGGCAGGGACGCCGTCGGCGGTGAGTTCGGCGACGGCGTCGTCCAGCAGTTCCTCTCCTGGCCGGCGGTCGTCCTCGGTGGCGACGTGGAACAGGGTGACGGTGGCGTCACCCGAGGCCTGGAGTTCGGCGACGAACGCGAGCACGCCGGCGAGGTTGTCCTCGCCCCGAAGCGGGACGAGCACGCTGTCGACCGCGCCGCCGGTCTCCCCGCCGGTGAGGATCACGTCACAGTCCTCCTCCAGGGCGACCCGGTCGATCGTCTTCGCGCGGTCCTTGCCGAACACCAGCCGTGAGGTCACCTCGGCACCGTCCGCGAACGCGCCGGCGATCTCGTCGAGTTCCGCCCGTGCCTCGTCCTCGAACTGGTCGCGTCCCGCCGCGGGTGGGGTCTGCTCCGGCAACCCGAAGTGACCGAGGACGACGACCTCCATCGTGGTGATCTCTTCGGCCAGTGCCGCCGGAACCGGCTTGTGGTCCGGCAACTCGAACGGGACCAGAATGCGATGTGCGTCGATCACAGCACGACCCTTCGGGGTCCAGCGGTGTAAGTGTGCGTGGACGCGCCGAGTGAAGCCAGGGACGACGGACCCGACACTGGGCCAGCGTCAGTCGTCCGCCGACACCGTCTGGCGGGTGCCCACCCGGCGCGCGAGGAAGTCGTCGAGGATGCGGAACGTGCGGATCTTCTGGTCGATGTCGGAGGTGGCGTGACCCTCCTCGCCGAGTTCGACGTACTCGAAGTCCGTCTCGACGGCCTCGTTCAGGGCCGCGTCGGTCTCGTACGAGTGGCCCTCGTAGCCGGCGTCCTCGAGGGCGTCACGGAACAGCCGCGCCTGGGTGATCGGCACGCGCGGGTCGTTCACCCCGTGGACGATCAGTAGCGGGGCGTCGAGGTTGTCGGCGTGTGTGGTCGGCGACCGCTGCTCGTACAGCTCGGTGTTCTCCTCGGGTTCGCCGAGGTACTTCACCATCAGTTCGGTGCGGAAGTGCGGCATCGTGTTCTCGTACATGTCCGGCAGGTCGGAGACGCCGATCCAGGCGACGCCGGCGTCGTACAGGTCGGGGTACTGGACGGTCT
>CAZQHW010000293.1:0-2302 GCA_964593395.1 uncultured Halobacteriales archaeon | reverse complement strand
AACCGGGAGGACTCCGCGGCGCGGGACTCGCCGACGAGTCCCTCCTCGCGGGTGTACTTCCCGGTGAGAAAGCCTTGCCCGAGCGGGCTCCACGGGCAGACGCCGATGCCGTAGTGATCCGCCATCTCCAGGTAGCCGCCCTCTATCTCGCGGTCGACGAGGTTGTACCGCGGCTGAGAGACAGTAAAGGGTTCCCATCCCTCGCGGTGGGCGATCTCGTTCGCCTTTGCGACCTTCCACCCGTTGGGGTACATCGTCGACGTGCCGAGGTAGTGCACTCTACCGTCCTCGACGAGGCCGTTCAGTGTCTTCATCATCTCGCGGGCGGGCGTCTCGTCGTCCCAGCGGTGGATGTACAGCACGTCCACGTAGTCGGTGTCCAGGCGGTCGAGCAGGGCGTCGATCCGGTGACGGACGTTCTTGCGGTTCGTTCCCCGCGAGTTGGGGTCGCCCTCGCGGATCTGCCAGTAGATCTTCGAGGCGATCGTGTACTCCTCGCGGTCCCGGTCCGCCAGCCAGTCGCCGATCCACTCCTCGCAGTCGCCGCCGCCGTACACGTCGGCGGTGTCGATAAAGCGTCCGCCGTGCTCGGCGTAGGCGTCGAGCAACTCGTGAGCGCGCGCCTCGCCGATCTCGACGTTGCCCGCCTCCGTCTCGCGGCCGAACCGCCAGGTGCCGAACTGTATCTCGCTGGTCTGCAGGCCCGTCTCGCCCAGCGGCGCGAAGTCCAGATCCATGTTCGACCACACGTTCCCGGGTCGACGGCGAAAAGGTGGGGGTTCCGGCGATCGAGTCGCCACGAGCCCCGACTACAACAGGTCGTACCGCCGGACGTACTCCCGGACGTACTCGTGTAGGTCCGGGTCGAGCGCCGAGAGAAAGCGGTACGCCGAGTGGCCGTCGCCGAGGTCGATCTCGAAGTCCTCGCTCGCGGGGACGGCGTGGTAGACGACGTTGACCGTGTGCCGGCTGGGCGCCTCGTCCGCGCTCCCCCGCCAGAAGTGGGTGTGGACCCCCAACTGCTCCAGGAGCCGGACCTCGACCCCGAGTTCCTCACTCGCCACCCGACGTGCGGCCGCCTCCAGTGACTCCCCCTTGTACAGGCGGCTGCCGGGCCAGAACCACAGCCGCGGGTGGATCGTCCGCTCGGCTAGCAACAGTCCCTCCGCCGTCTCTAGCACCAGTTCGACACACGCCTGGGGCATCCGCGCGACGAACTCGGCGTACGTCTCCTCGGGGACGAACTCGTCGTGGACGGGCATCGTCTCGTACGGCGCATGGTCGCCGTCTGTCATCGACGACACGAGTCACGCCGCGACAAAGTAGGTGTCCCCTCACCGATCGGTGACCTCACTTTGCCGTGAGTCGACCCCTGGTGACTCGGCGGCCCGCCGACCCGGAGCGAAACGGTATTGCACCCTGTCACGTGTCGGCGTCGTGACCGACCTCGTGTTCGACACCGTCGGGGCGATAGTCGTCGCCCTGGGGGGCACGGGGCTGTTCCGGCGGTCTGCGAACGGGGTCGCCGACAGCGTCGACGGACTGCTCCGCTGAGACGACCGGCCGTCCCTGACTCTCCGACCGGGTCACGGGGACCCCTCGCCCGCTAGAACTTGTCCGTCGTGTCGACGCTCAACTGTGTCAACTCGACGTGGGGTGGCCGCGAGACGGCGAAGACGACCGTCTCCGCGATGTCCGCGGGGTCCATCGCTCGCCCGTCCCAGTGTGCCCAGTCGTTCAACTCTGTGACGACCGCCCCCGGCATCAGGATCGTCACCCGCACCTGCTCGTCGGACAGTTCCTTGCGAAGCGACCGACAGAACCCGTTGACGCCGAACTTCGAGGCGGAGTACGCGCTGCCACCCTCCTGCGGGTAACGGGCACTCAGCGAGGACACCGTCACGACGTCACCCGCCTCTGAGTCGACCAGCGCCGGCAACGCGGCGTGAGTCACGTTCATCACACCCTCCAAGTTGACCCGGACCGTCTGTTGCAGTTCCGCGAGGTCCGCCTCCGCGACCGGCCCGCCACGGGCGGTTCCCGCGTTGTTCACCAACACGTCGATCCCGCCGAACTCGTCGCGCACGTCCTCGACCGTCGCCGAGACGCTTTCCTCGTCGGTGACGTCCGTCGGGGCGACGAGCGTCTCCGCGTCGATCTCGGCGGCGAGTGCCGCCAGGCGCTCCTCCCGCCGCGCCACGAGCGCGACCGAACACCCCTCGCGGGCCAGCGCCCTGGCCGTCCCCTCGCCGATGCCCGAGGACGCGCCGGTGACGAGCGCGACCCTGCCGGTCAGGTCCAT
>CAZQHW010000292.1:0-2313 GCA_964593395.1 uncultured Halobacteriales archaeon | reverse complement strand
GTCGTCGTCGTCGCGCGGCCGTTCTCGCCCTTCTCGAAGACGAAAAACTCCGGCTCCGGGCCGGCGTTCAGCGTGTAGCCCATCTCCTCGGCACGGTCGATGGCCCGTTTGAGCACGTACCGCGGGTCACCCTCGAACGGGTCGCCGGTCGCCGTGTCGATCACGTCACAGATGAGTCGTGCGGAGGCAGACTCACCCTGCGAGTGCCACGGCAGGACCGCGAACGTCTCCGGGTCCGGGTCCAGGCGCATGTCCGACTCCTGGATCCGCACGAACCCCTCGATCGACGAGCCGTCAAAGTAGATCCCCTCGGTGAACGCCTTCTCTAGCTGTGAGACGGGGATGGAGACGTTCTTGACGGTGCCGAGGATGTCCGTGAACTGCAACCGAATGAAGTCCACGTCTCGTCGCTCGACCTCGTCCACGACGTCTCGCTCCGCCTTGGTTAAGTTGCCATCTGTCATTATCTGGCCTCAATATCTGCGACAGACGCGGGAGTTATAACCTTGGTGGTTGTCAAACGTTACTTACAGCGCTAAATAAAGAGACGACCGTCAGATTTTACTTACGGGCGAGTGCAGTCCGACTGATGACCTACGAAGACCTGGATCGGCGGCTGCTGAACGCCCTACTGGCGGACGGTCGAGCGAGCCAGCGCAGCCTCGCGGACGAACTCGACGTGTCGGTGACCGCGGTGTCGAACCACCTCTCGGAACTGGAAAAACAGGCGATAGCGGGGTACGAACCACGCGTGGACTACGACGCCCTCGGGTACGACGTGACCGCCGTTATCCAGTTGCGCGTAGAGGGCGACGCCCTGCCGGACATCGCCGACCGCCTCGCCGAGCAACGCCAGATGGTGTCCGTGTACGAGGTGACCGGCGACCACGACGTCGTCGCCGTCGGGAAGTTCGCCGACACCGACGACATGAACCGCCAGATAAAGGAACTGCTCACCGACCCCGATATCGAGGCGACGAACACGAGCGTCGTGTTGAACGCCGTCGCCGAGAACGAGCAGTTCAAGTTGCCGGTCGAGGACTGACGCGACAGACTGCCGCCAGCGACGACCGCGACGCTTTCCTCCCACCCGAGCGGGTAACGCAACTCGGGGTCGACGGAGGCCCGCTGGAGAAACGACGCGTCCTCCTCGGCCGTCCGGAGCGTGACTCGGTGGCCACTGGCGACGCGTGACCGGGCATGCCCCGGAATCGCCGGGCCGACGAGTACGGTCTGGATGTGTCCCACCTCACGAGAGACGGCACTCGGTGGCGAACAACAGAGTGCCAACGCCCTCAGTCCAGCGACCGGTTCACTCGTTCGTCAGTTTCTCGGCGAGAGTTCCAGCAGGGCCGACGGAGCGGGTGTCACCTCGCCCGTCAACACGGCACATCCTCGACGAGGGCGCGACTCTCCTCGGTCGTCGCCTCCACGCCGGGCACCTGGACCGACGAGCCGTCCTCGTCGACGGCGACGAGCGTGAAACAGGCCGACGTGGTAGGTTCAGTGCCCGTCGTGCGGGGGTCCTGGCTCTCGACCTCGACGTACACCTCGACGCTCGTGTCGCCGGTGTCGTACACGAACGCGGAGAGTTCGGCGGCGTGACCCACCGGGATCGGGTTGTGGAAGTCAACCGAGGAGATGTGGGCGGTGACGCAGGTCTTGCCGGCGACGCCCATCGCTGCCACGGCCGCGAGTTCGTCCATCAGTCTGACGACGGTGCCGCCGTGGGCGTTCTCGTAGTTGTTCGCCTGGTTGGGCTGGATGCGTTCGAGCGACTGGACGCGCGTCTGGTCGACCTCGACTGCCATGTTCGACTGTCCGTACCCGGGTAATAAGTGCTGTCGGTGGTCGTGTGCGGCGGTCGTCGTTGCAGGAGACGCCACTACCGAACGGACCGCGGTGCAAAGAGAAGAGAGTTCAGAGAGACAGAACGACTCAGCAGGGTGGTCGCAGACCGGTCACATCGCGCCGCCCATGCCACCCATGCCGCCCATGCCACCCATGCCGCCGGGGGCACCGCCAGGGGCACCGCCGTCGTCGTCCATGTCGCCGGCGGTGATGATGTCGTCAATTTTCAGCACGAGGTTCGCGACCTCGGTCGCCGAGGAGACGGCCTGTTCCTTTGCGTGGGCGGGTTCGACGACCCCAGCCTCGTAGGTGTCGCCGATGTCACCGGTGAAGACGTTCAGACCGGCACGAACGTCGCCGTCCTCGTGGGCCGCGCGGAGGTCGACGAGCGTGTCGATGCTGTTCAGGCCGGCGTTCTCCGCCAGCACGCGGGGGACGAGTTCCAGGGCGTCGGCAAAGGCC
>CAZQHW010000291.1:0-2328 GCA_964593395.1 uncultured Halobacteriales archaeon | reverse complement strand
AGGATCGAACGGGGCCTACAGCGAGTACGGTCTTGGTGGCAATTTCAAGTGTGGTGGCAGTGGCGGCGGTGCCAGTAGCGGCGGTGGCAGCGGCAGTAGTGACGCGGACGCGTGTGTTGGTAAGGGCAACGGCGGGTTCTCCGGTGCACTCATTGGCTTCCAGGATGTCTGGCTCACCCAGTCTGCGGACGTCCAGTTCGACCCCCGCGTCACCGGCGCCGAGCCCACCCTGGGCTACGCGGGCACAGTCCCCCCGCCGATCACGTTCCTCCAAGTCTCGGTTCACGAGATCTGTGTCGGCGAGGACCGCCCCACCTGCTGAGACAGGTCGGCCCGCAGGGGGCGAGCGCGTCCCACGGACTCGCGTTCTCTTTTCTGAGACTGACCCACGGGTATAGTTACGTCGGTCGTTCATCGTGACCGGTAGCCGGTCAACCCGGCCCAGAGTGTCAGTATTGGTGACAAATCCGCGTTAATCGGGCGTGAAGGGCCACCGGGTATATGTGCGCCACCGTCGTGCAAACGGCCACGTGACGCCGCGGGAACGACCGCCTGTCGGCCACGGACCGGGACGGCGCGACACGGGGGACAAAATGACAGAGAACCAACACACTCGGCGGGGGCAGGCGGCGGTGATAGGGATCGTCCTGTTAGTGGGGCTGGTCGCTGTCGGGGGGATCGGCATCCTGCTCATCGGCGACCAAATAAACGACGAGAGCAGGCAACGCGCCGAGAACACGCGTATCGAGCAGGCGTTTCTCCAGTTGGGCCAGGACATCGACACCGTCTCGCGGACGGACGCCGGCGTTCGCCTGACCGATCTCGACCTACCGAACAGGGGTGGGTCGGCGGTGCGCGAGGAGGTGTCCGGGCAGATCTGGGTGAACCGGACGAACTTCACCACCCGGACGACGGACGTCCTCGTCAACCGCAGCATCGGGGCGATCCGCTACGAGACGGACGACGACACCACCTTCGTCTACCAGTCCGGCGCGGTGTTTCGCGAGACGGGGAACAACACGATCGTGCTGTCGAACCCCTCCTTCCAGTACGCCCTGGACCGCAACGGCGGTAACCCGACGCTGACGCTACCGATCGTCACCACGATGGGGCCGGCGACCATCCCCAACGGCGAGGTTCGCACCCGGAAGGTGTCGACCGAGACGCCGCTGAACGAGGACATCATCGTCGAGAACGACCTCGTCTCGGTCACGGTGCAGAGCGAGTGGTACATCGGTTGGGCGGCGTACTTCCGCGAACTCGCCGCCACGAGTGGCTCCACGGAGACAGCCGTCTCGGTCAACCACGCCCGTCAGACGGCCAGCCTCGACCTGATCGTCCCGGTGACCCGGCCGAGCGTCGGCGCGGGCATCGTCGGCTCCGCGAGCGGCGGTGACTTCCGGTTCGACAACAACATCAATATCGACAGTTACGATTCGAACGAGGGTGACTACGCCAGTTCCGGCGGCGGCGCCGCGCAGGTGGTCGTGGCGGGGAACCTCACGCTGGCGAACAACCAACAGATCGACGGCAACGTGGAGGTCGGCAAGAAGCTCACCCTGGAGAACAACGCCGACATCACTGGCAACGCTTCGTACGGCTCGGTCGACCCGGACCCGCCAGGGTCGCAGGTCGGCGGCTGGAGCGCGAGCAACGCTACCGTGATCGAGTACGAACCCGCCGACACGCTGATCGACGCTCGCTCCGTCCAGATCCGCGACGAGAACGACAACGGCGACGTCGACGTGGTCTCGGGCGAGTCGATAGACACGGGATGCTCGTCGTGCACGTTCGAGGAGGGGAACTACTATCTCGAGGACTTCCAGCAGGGCGGCACGGCGATCACCTTCGACCCCGACGGTGGCGAGATAAACGTCGTGGTTAACGGTACGCTCGAACTGGACGACGATATCGACGTTGCCGGCTCCGACGGTCGGGTGAACGTGTGGGTCAACTCAGAGCAGTCCGGCACTGAGGACATCCGGTACGACGGGGCGGAACTCTCGATCCCCGGCGACAAGAGCGACCGCTTCTGGCTGTACGCCGACAAGGACGCGACGGCACTGTTCCGGGGCAACGGCGAGTTCCGGGGGGTCGTCTTCGGGCCCGGGACCGCCGACCAGGGCGGCGTCGAGGTGGAGATCAAGAACAACGGCGAGTACTACGGGGCCTTCGTCGGGCAGGTCGACGACATCGACAACAACATCGACCTGCACTTCGACGAGGCGCTGCAGGACACCGAGACCGTCACCGCGACGAGTAGCATTCCCCGCCTGACGTACCTCGTGGTGACGAGTCACGTCGTCGACGTGGAGAGCGACTGAGCCA
>CAZQHW010000290.1:0-2358 GCA_964593395.1 uncultured Halobacteriales archaeon | reverse complement strand
CACGAGCACGCGGCG
Organism: uncultured Halobacteriales archaeon; assembly: GCA_964593395.1. GTDB lineage: Archaea > Halobacteriota > Halobacteria > Halobacteriales > SW-7-71-33 > SW-7-71-33. The sequence continues at coordinate 2,343 of CAZQHW010000290.1, read as the reverse complement.
GCGTTCAAGCCGAACGCCGCCTTCTACGAGGGCGAGCAGGGCTGGCGGGCGCTCCGTGAGACGGCCGCCTACGCCGCCGGTAAGGACGTGCCGGTGCTGCTCGACGCAAAGCGGGCGGACATCGGGGTCAGCGCCCGCCAGTACGCCCGGGTGCTGGAGTGGGTGGACGCCGTCACGGTGAACCCGTACCTCGGGCGGGACGCGCTCTCCCCGTTCCTCTCGCGAGCCGACGCCGGCGTGTTCGTCCTCTGTCGGACCTCGAACGCGGGCGGGGCCGACCTCCAGAACCTGGAACTCGCCTCCGGCGAACCGCTGTACGAGCGCGTCGCCGCCCTCGCGGACGTCTGGAACGAACACGGCAACGTCGGACTCGTGGTGGGTGCCACGGCCCCGGAGGAACTGGAGCGGGTCCGGGAGGTCGTCGACGTGCCCTTTCTCGTCCCTGGCGTGGGCGCACAGGGCGGCGACGTAGAGGCCGCGGTCGAGTACGGACTGGCCGACCTCGCGGCCGTCCCGGGGGTCGGGGAGTCGGGTGACGACGCGCCCCGCGTTGGGCTGATAAACTCCTCACGTGGGATCGTCTTCGCCGGTGACGACGCTCGTCGGGCGGAGAGCATGGACGACTACGCGACGGCGGCGGGTGAGGCGGCGAAGCGGCTCAAGCGGCGGACCAACGAGCACCGCGGCAGTCAGAACCGGTAACGGTCCACGTCCGGGTGCTCGCCGTCGTCGCCCGAGTCGCCGACGCCCGCCTCGGCGGCGCACTCGACACACACGCCGCGCTCACCGTCGTGGTGGTCCGGACAGACCAGCGCACCACAGCGGTCACACCGGTCCTCGGCGCTCGCGGACTGGCAGACCTGACAGAGGCCACCGACGCTCATATCCGAGATGGGGGCCGCGGACGCTTCAATCCTCGCCGCCAGCGACGCGGTCGAGAACATTTACTGGTGTCGCCCCCGATGGTGAGGCGTGACCCGGTCGACGCTTCTGGTCGCGGTCGGGGCGGTGCTCGGCGGGATCGCGGTCCTGATGACCGCACTCGCCGCGGCGTTCGAGCCGCTGCTCCTGTTCGTCGCCGTGCCCTTTGGCGTCGCCGGCTACCTCATCTGGTTCCAGGGCACCGGGCGTCTCGCCGCCCGGGTCCGTCGACGGGCCAACGCCGACTCCGGCGACCGAGTTCGTGCCGCGACCGACACCGGTGCAGGTTCACGAGATGGCGACGGCCCACGGTGGGCCGACCCCCGTGCCCAGGCGCAGCGAGCACGTGCCCGTCGGCGAGCGGCACGGGCGAGCGTCGGCGTCGACGGCCGCGAAGACCCGGGGTTCGGCGTCGGGAGCAGTGCGCGCCCGCCGCCGCCAGAAGACCGGATGAGCGAGCGCGAGGCTCGCGACGTCCTCGGGGTCGACCCCGGTAGCGGCGACGACGCCGTCCGGCGGGCCTACCGCCGGCGGGTGAAGGAGACCCACCCCGACACCGACGACGGCGACGAGGAGGCGTTCAAGCGCGTCGCGGAGGCGTACGAGCGCCTCGCCAGCGAATCGTGACTGTCCCCGACGGTTGAAGTGTGGTAGCGCGACCATCCGTGGGCGTGCCCTGACGACCGACGCGGGACGGTCCAGGCGGTAGCGTGGCACGCCGTCCCGCGGACGATACGATCCACGAGGACCACGTGCCACCTGTTTGCCAGGCGAGCAGGCCGCTCGCGCCGCCTCGTACCTGGTAGGTCCCATGTCCGGGGAAGGCTTTTGTCGGTCCCGCGCACGCGATCAGGTATGAGCCCCGACCGAGCCGTGCTCGAGCGGGCCATCGAGCGCGGCGAGCGGCAGGGGGGGAGCGTCGAGTTCAAGAAACGGCTGGAGAAGTCCGTCCACCTGGCTGACGGCCGGCGTGAGAGCCTGGTCGCCCAGCTTCGCCACCGTGTGCTCTCCGGCGACGGGGAGGCGACGTACGTCGTCGGCGTGACCGACGAGGGCGGTCTCACCGGTGTCCCCCGGGAGGAGTTCTCCGAGTCGATGGACGTGCTCTCGCTGTTGGCCGAGGAGGCCGACGCACACATCGAGGACGTCGACACGTGGGGCGTGGACGACGGTATCGTCGGCCTCGCGACCATCCGTGAGGGGGCGGTGCTTGAGACGGACGACGAGCACATCGTCGTCGGCACCGCCGGTCACGTCGACCACGGCAAGTCCACGTTGGTCGGGACCCTGGTCACCGGCCAGACCGACGACGGTGAGGGGGGAACGCGTGGCTACCTCGACGTCCAGCCACACGAGGTCGAGCGTGGCCTCTCGGCGGACCTCTCGTACGGCGTCTACGGCTTCGACGACGACGGCCCCGTG
>CAZQHW010000289.1:0-2358 GCA_964593395.1 uncultured Halobacteriales archaeon | reverse complement strand
ACGTACGTCTGCACGTAGCCGGCGTGGTCGCCGAACTGCTCGCGGATCGCCGCCGAAGTGTCGGCGTAGTTCCCGCCGGCACAGTCGGGGTAGTGCTCCTCGATGGCGGTGCGGATCCAGGTGTCAAGCGGCACGGCGTCGAGGTGGTCGAGCGAGAACAACAACACGCAGTCGGCCACCTTGTCGCCGACGCCGACGAACCGGGTAAGATGTTCACGGGCCTCGGCGTAGGCCATCTCACGGGCGGGTTCAGGGTAGGCCTCGCCGTCGGCGACCATCTCGGCGGTGCGGGCGACGTACGGCGCCCGGTAGCCAAGGCTCAGGTCGCGCAGTTCCGCCTCGGTGGCCTCCGCGAGGGCGTCGGGCGAGGGGAAGTCGTGGTAGGTGCGGACATCGCCGTCCAGGTCAGGCACCCGCAGCGGGTCGCCGTACTCGCGGGCGACCGAACGGGTCATCTCGTGGATTCGACTCACCCGCATCTGGGCGGAGCAGATGAACGAGACGAGCGTCTGGAACGGTGGGTCGCGGACGATCCGCAGGCCCTCGAAGGCGTCGTACGCGGACCGCGCGAGGTCGTCGTCGGGCCAAGTCTCGCGGATCGACCGCAGGTCGTCGTCCAGGCGGAGCCACTCCCGCAACAGCGACTCGGCGTCGGTCGTCGCCGCCCACTCCAGGGCGCCGTCGTGCTGGCGGACCCGGACGAACTCCCCGTCGACCGCCGTCCAGTACCACGCCGACCCGCCGCTCGCCGGTTGCTCGTCGAACATCCGGCCGTCCTCGCGGGACCAGAGGTACGTCTGGCCGCTCTCGACGGTCGCCTGCAGGTCCATCCCGCCCGACAGTTTCTCGATGGGGATCGCTCCCCGCTCCAAACGTGCCGCGTCCGTGGCCATCGTGTACCAGTTCGGCCCCGGCCGGTTGACCGTTTCGTCATCGACGCCGCCGGAGCCGGGACACCGCGTACCGTGGTACGCGTACTCTCAGAAGCCTTATACTATCATCTCTCCTATAATGATACGCAACAATGAACACTCAGATCCGAATCGGTCACTACAGCCCCGACGCGCCCGCCGTGAACATCCTCGTCGACGGTGACTCCGTTCTACAGAACGTCTCCTTTGGCGAGATCAGCGACTACCTCTCGATCGAGAGTGGCACCCACGAGATCGACGTCGTCCCCGCCGCAGGCGGCGACTCGGTTATCGACGCTACGCTCGACCTCGAGGCCGACACCGACTACACCGTACTGGCGATCGGTGACCTCGCCTCGGTTCGCCCGCTCGTCCTCGTCGACGAGAACGAGTCCGTCGAGGACCGCACCCAGGTCCGCTTCGTCCACACGAGCCCCGACGCACCCGCCGTGGACGTCCGCGTTGTCGACGGCCCCACCCTGTTCCGCAACGTCGAGTTCGGTGAGGCCAGCGACTACATCGGCGTCGACAGCAGCACCTACGACATCGACGTGATGCCCGCCGACTCCGACGACGCCGTGTTGTCGCTGTCGGACGTCGACCTGCCGAGCGGACAGACAGTCACTGTCTTCGCGACCGGCCTGGTCGAGAACGACACGCTGGACGCCAAGTTTGTCACCGACTTCGCGGCGAGCGACGCCAAGCGCGCCCCCACTCGGTAGACCGACGACCGCCGTCGTTCTCCCGACGCTGAACTTTCTGCTTTTTTACTGTAACTGCCACCAATCAGTCAGCGGACACGCCGTCCCGTCCCGACCGGAGGCCAGACACGACCGGGAGCGACCGTCGCGAACGGTCGATTGATGTCGCTGTCGCCCGAACGTCCAGCGTGAACGACCGCATACGGGCGAAGCCGCCGACAACGGACACGGAGCAGTGGTGGGCGGGCACCGTCGAGACGGTGCAGTTCGACGAGCACGAGCACGAGTACGCGGTCCGGGTGGCGCCGGAGGACGGCGACGAGACCGTCGCCGTGCGCGTCTCCGAGGCGGTGTACGACCTGTTCACCGGCCGCATCGACGCCGACGACCCCGTCGGCGAGCAGGTGTGGGTCCGGTGACGCGGGGCACCGCGGCCACCGACGGCGGCGACGCTGCGAGTGCCAACGTCTCGATCCTGCCGACGGTTCCACAGAAGACACATACCCGTCGTCGTCGAGTGCGGGGACATGTCACCGCATCTGTCATCACGTCGCTCGTTTCTCGCGGGAGCGGTGAGCGGAGGCGTGCTCGGCCTCGCTGGGTGTGTCGGCGGGTCTGACGAGGGGGGTCACTCGCCACGAGAGGACCTCGAACCGGTCGGCGAGACCCTCTCTCCGGACGCGTCCGGAGACGTGACCCTCCGTGACGTGTCCGTGCAGACGCAGTTCACCCACCTCGACGCCGCA
>CAZQHW010000288.1:0-2361 GCA_964593395.1 uncultured Halobacteriales archaeon | reverse complement strand
GCGCCGACGCCGGTGGTGACGCCGTCGTAGAAGTCGTCCTCGTCGTAGTCCATCAGTTCGATCGTCATCTGGCAGGCCTGGAACTCGACGCCCATGTCGAGTGAGGTCTGGATCAGTTCCTCGACCGTCGCGGTGTCGTTGTCGTCGATGCGGCGCTCCATCATCGTCGTGGTCAACCGGTCCATCCCGGGGAGTGCGCCGACGACGTTCGGCACGCCCATGTTGGGGTTGCCGACGGCGCTCAGTTTGAGGTCCGTCGAACGCTCCTCGTGGAGGATGTCCAGCCCCCAGAAGGTGTGAAACACCGTCACGTCGTAGTCGAAGGCGGCCGCGGTGCTCGCGAGGATCAACGGTGGATACGCCATGTCCAGCGTGCCTTTCGTCGAGATGATCGACATCTTCTTTCCGTCGTCGGTGTCGCTCTCGGCGGCGGCCACACGCTCCTCGAGTTCGGCGACGCGGGCGGCCAGTTCCGCCCGCGAGGGGGCCTCGGCCGCGTCTGGGGTGTCCGTGCTCATGTCAGCCCGTCTTCTCCACGTAGTGCCGGTAGACGTCGCCCTCGTCGGCCTGGTCGAGCAGCGCGACGCCGTCCGTGTTTGCCGCCCAGCCGTCGATGTCGCTGAGACTGCCCGAATCGGTGGCGACCACCTCCAGAACCGCACCGGGGTCGAGGTCGTCGGTCGCCGACTTCGTCTTTATAACCGGCATCGGGCACGATTCTCCCTGCACGTCGAGTCGGTCCGTGACGTCGTGTTCCACGCTCATGTGTTCGTCTGCTCCGCAATGTATTGGAGCTACTGTACAATTCTCGCCGCTCGACAAAAGGGTGTTGGTTTATCAAGAACCCCACGATTGCGGCTTTTGCGGCCTCTGTTACCGTTGCCATCCGTCGGCTGTGCACAGTAGAATAGTGAGTATTTCGAACTACTATCCAAATCCTTTTGTCGGTGCCCCCAGTAGCGTGGGACACGTAACATGGACCCCGAAGACTTCCCCACCACCGACGCGGACGTCCCCGGCCTGAGCCCGGAGACGCTCGGCGACCGCCTGAACGCCGACGAGGCGTTCACGCTGCTCGACGTGCGGATGGCCCCAGAGTACGAGGAGTGGCACATCGACGGCGACGGCGTCGAGTCGATCAACGTCCCGTACTACGGATTTCTCGACGACGACATCGACCCCGACACCCTCGGACAGGTACCCGACGACCGCACCGTAATCGTCGTGTGTGCAAAAGGCGGCGCCAGCGAGTACGTCGCCGGCCGACTGATCGAACACGGCTACGACGTCGAGCACCTGGAGGAGGGGATGGACGGCTGGGCCCGCGTGTACGACGCCGTCGAGGTGACCGGCTACGACGGCAGCGGCACGCTGTTGCAGTACCAGCGGCCCTCATCGGGCTGTCTGGGCTACCTGCTGTCCGACGGCGACGAGGCCGCCGTCATCGACCCCCTGCGAGCCTTTGCCGACCGCTACCGCGCGGACGCCGACCGACTCGGCGTCGAACTGCGGTACGCGCTCGACACCCACGTCCACGCCGACCACGTCTCCGGCGTGCGCGACCTGACCGAGACTGGCGTCGAGGGCGTGGTCCCCGCCGCGGCGGTCGAGCGCGGAGTCACCTACGCGAACAGGGTGACGACGGCGACAGACGGCGACACCTTCGCGGTCGGCGACGCCACGATCGAGACTGTCCACACGCCCGGGCACACGACCGGGATGACGTCGTACCTTCTGGACGACGCCTTTCTGGCGACCGGTGACGGACTGTTCGTCGAGAGCGTCGCCCGGCCAGACCTGGAGGAGGGCGACGAGGGCGCCCCGGACGCCGCTCGCACGCTGTACGACACCCTGCAAGAGCGCGTGCTGTCCCTGGACGACGACGTGGTGGTCGGCGGCGCTCACGCCAGCGACGCCGCGGAGCCGGCGCCAGACGGCACCTACACCGCCCCGCTGGGCGAGTTGCGCGCGGAGATGGACGCCCTCTCGCTGGACCAGGCGTCGTTCGTCGAACTGGTCCTCGCGGATATGCCCCCGCGGCCGGCAAACTACGAACGGATAATCGCGACGAACCTCGGGTTGGAAACGGTCGACGGCGATGAGGCCTTCTCGCTCGAACTCGGCCCGAACAACTGCGCCGCGAGCCAGGACTCCCTGGCGGGCGACTGACGATGGTCGACCCGGTGGTGCTCGACCTGGTCGCCGACCTGTTCCCCAACGGCGTGAGCCGGTACGCCGTTGGAGGCCTGTTCGTCGGTCTTGGCGTGACCGTCATCTACCTCGGCACTGGTGTCAGCGCCGGCGCCAGCACGTTTCTCGAGTCGACGCTGTCGTACGTCTCTGGCCAGTCGCGGTTCCAGC
>CAZQHW010000287.1:0-2364 GCA_964593395.1 uncultured Halobacteriales archaeon | reverse complement strand
GGTCGAGAAGCGTCGCGCCTAAGCCGGCGGCGACGCGAGCGGGGACATGTCGATCGACGGGCCGGTTCTCGACAACCACCTCCACCTCGACCCGGCGAACGGACGCGGTCTCGAGGCGGTCGAGCAGTTCGCCCGCAGCGGCGGCACGCACCTGCTCGTGGTGAACAAGCCCTCCTGGTCGCTCGGGCCGCTGCCCGACCACCCCGACGACTTCCGGCCGGTGTTCGAGACGACGGTCGAGACGGTCGAGCGCGCGAGCGAGGTCCTGCCCGGTCGGGCCTGGCCCGTGCTCGGCGTCCACCCCGGACTGATCTCGAAACTCGTCGACGACCGCGACCCGGAGTCGGCCGCCGACCTGATGCGTGGTGGACTGGACGTGGCCGCCGAGTACGTCGCCGACGGGCGGGCGCTGGCGCTGAAGTCCGGTCGTCCACACTACGAGGTGAGCGATGCGGTGTGGGACGCCTCGAACGCCGTCACGCGTCACGCCTTCGGGCTGGGGGCCGACCACGACTGCGCCGTCCAGTTGCACACCGAGGCCAGCGAGGACCTCACCGACCTCGCCGGGTGGGCCGCCGAGGCGGGGCTGTCGCCCCACCGCGTCGTCAAGCACTACGCCGCCGGCCGCCTGGAGGGTCCCACACCCAGCGTGATGAGCGAGCGCGACCGCCTGGAGCGGGCCGCCGAGGCCGGCGAGCCGTTTCTGATGGAAACCGACTACGTCGACGACCCCGACCGACCCGGTGCCGTGATGGGACCGCGCACGGTGCCACGACGGGTGCGCTGGCTGCTCGAAGCGGGGTACGACGACGCCGTCCGTCGTGCTCACGTCGAGACCCCGCGTGAGGTGTACGGGATCGACACCCGTGCCACGCTCGAGGGCTGAAACCGGCGTTTAGCCGCTTTTCGACCGGTCTGTGGCTCCGCGGTGTGGAGGCCACGCGAGCGGCGAGGGCAAGGGTTATCACTCGGCCGAGGGACGAAATTGGTATGAGCGAGGCCCCACAGGAGTTCTACTCTGCGGAGCGGTGGCAGAACTGGGTCGAGCGAGTGCAGGAGACGGAGATCGACCCCGAGGACGAGGACTCCGGGCGACTCCTGTTGAACATGCAGGACGACACCGCGATCGCCGTCGCGAAGGTGCTCACCGCCTTCGAGGACGACCACATAGAGGAGGAAGACGCCCTGGACGAACTCGCCGACATCCGCTCGGTCGTCCTCGACGAAGTCGACATCGAGGACGAGGACACCCTCATGCTGATCGACGGGGTCCAGACCTCCCTCGCCTGCGTGTTCGAGGCCGCCATGCAGTACGTCGCCGCCGGCCCCGCCGACGAGGCCACGATCGGGGAGTACGTCGACGCCGCCGCCGAGGCCGAGGCCGAGGAGGAGTTCGACGCCGCCTTCTCCTACGTCGCCCAGGCCGGCACGCTCGTCGTCGACGGCGCCGAGATGGACATGGACGTTCTCGAGGACATCGACTACGGCCTCGTCACCGAGTGGGTCAACGGCGTCGGCAGTCTGCAGTCCGCGCTGGCCGACCCCGAGGTCGTCGAGGAAGACGAGGATTAGGCTGTACCGCGTTACACGGTTACACAGTTTCACTGCCCTTTGGCACTTTCTCGAGGCGTTCTTGCGTTCGTGATGGACGCTTTAGACACTCGGTGTGTTCTCAGTACCCAGTGTCCCGACCTCGGCCGATAGACCGCCGAGTTCATCGGCGTCGTCGGCCGCGGCGCAACTGACTGCCCACCAGGGAGACGCGCGACCGCACCGGGTAGGGGGGCTTCCCGGGTCGTTCTCGCAGTAGCGTTATCGGAGTAAAACGCCACGAACACACCCGTTGAACCCTCTCTGCAACAGACGAGTCGCCTGAGATCATCGAGACAGGAGGCAGGCAACAAGGGTTATACGCGCTCCGCGGGTAGATGAGAATGATAATGCGCCTGCGGGCGACAGACCGTGGCCTTGCGGTGCAGGTCGGCGTGACGATCCTCCTGGGGTTCGTCGTGATAGCGCTGGCCACCTACCAGGTCCAGGTCGTCCCCGGGCAGAACGCCGAGGTGGAGTTCAGCCACAGCCAGACGGTGCAAGGCGAACTCCAGGACGTGCGGGGGGCCATCGTCTCCGTGCCCGGCGGCGGAAACGGGCGGTCAGTGTCGGTGCAGTTGGGCACCACCTACCCCTCGCGGACGATCTTCGTCAACCCCTCGCCACCGACGGGGCAGTTACGCACCGCGAACGAAGGGAACCTAACCATCGACAACGCGACGGCGGTCGGGTCCGAGGAGATCGATGACTTCTGGACCGGCGACCCACGCAACGTCACCACGACGGCACTGGAGTACCAGCCCAACTACAACG
>CAZQHW010000286.1:0-2407 GCA_964593395.1 uncultured Halobacteriales archaeon | reverse complement strand
CTCGATCGGCGTCTCGTCGTCCCAGCGATGGGTCTGGTAGAGGTCGACGGTGTCGGTGCCGAGGCGGTCGAGGCTGGCGTCGAGTTCCTGCTCGATGGTCTTCCGGGAGAGGCCGCCGGAGTTCGGGTCGTCGTCGTCCATCTGGAAGTAGACCTTCGTGGCGACGACGTTGTCCTCCATGCGGCCCTCCAGCGCCCGCCCGAGGACGCGCTCGGACTCGCCCTGGGAGTACATGTTCGCGGTGTCGAAGAAGTTGACACCCAGTTCGAGGGCGCGTTCGATGATCGGTAGCGACTCCGCCTCGTCGAGCACCCACTCGCGCCAGTCGCTCGTCCCGAAGGACATACAGCCCAGGCAGATCCGGCTGACGGTCATTCCGGTGTCGCCCAGCGTGGTGTACTCCATGCGGGTGGGGCCGGCGTCGAGAATAAAAAGGTACGCGCCTCGGCAGGCGGCGTCTCTCAGAACTCCCCCAGGTTCGACTGCTCGGCGGCCGACAGGGCGTCCTGGCAGGTTCCCCAGGACTCCCGTGCCGCCGCCGGCAGGGCGCCGTTCTCGCGGACGTACTCCCTGAGGAACTCCCGGGTCGTGGGGTCGCTCGGGTAGCCCGACCCGACCGGCCGGCCGTGGTCGGCGTCGATCGCCGCCACGCGGGCGTCGCGCTCGACCTTCGCGACGACCGAGGCGGCGCCGACGACGGCGTGTGACTCGTCGGCGCCGTGTTCGGCGGTCACCGCGACGCCGTCGCGCTCCTCGACCGACGGCACCCGGTCCGTGACGCGGCGGGCGAACCGCTCGGCGTCGACGTCAGCGCCGTCCAACACGACCTCGACGCGCCCGTCGCCAGCCGTCTTCCCCAGCACCGCCCCCAGCACCTCGGCGTGTGCTTCGACGGTCAGCGAGTTCATGTCCGTCTCTGGGTCGTCGATGCGTGTCGGCGGGACTGCGGCGACGGCCACCGTCACGCTCTCCGCGGCGTGCAACCGGTCGGCTAGCGTCTCGCGGCGCTGTTCGGAGAGTCGCTTGGAGTCGTCGACGCCCGCCGGGAGCGTCTCCGGTGGGGCGACGACGGCGGCGGCGACCATCGGGCCAAGCGCGGGGCCTTTCCCCGCCTCGTCGACGCCGACGCGGCGTGTCACGCCTCGCCCGACGGCGGCGGCGCACTAATTGGTTTGGACACCTACTGCTCGCGGGCGGTGATAAACGAAGGAGAGGGTGTACCTAGTCGTCGGCGGGCGGCGTGGCCGGCTCGCGCTCCTCGGACTCCTCGAGGTCCGGCTCCGGGTCGTCCTCCGGCATCTCGTCTTCCTCGGTCTCGGACTCGCGTTCCCAGTGAGCTACGGTCTCGCTGTCATAGTGGTGGCACATTGAGGGATCGCCTCGACGTGTGGTATGCTACTGCACATCATAAACCTGGCGCCGAGATGACACGGCGTCCGACCGCCGTGAGCGGTCACCCGTCCAGCAGATTTGCGAGGTCGCCCAGCGCCCGTCGGCAGACGGGCACGTACCCCGCCGCCAGCGGCGGCACCTCGAAGACGACGCGACACTCGTCCTCCTCGCTGGCGTCGTCACCCCCCGCGCCAGTGCCGTCACCGTCGCCGTCCGTCACTCCGCCGTCGACTGACTCGACGCGGTGCCCCGTCGCCGGAATCCGGGCGACCCGCCAGGTCCACCGCCGTCCCGCCAGGTGGGTCACGCGGAACGGCACCCAGACACCGCCCGGCAGGCGAACGCGACCGGTCGACCCCGTCAGAACGCGGCGGTCGTCGCAGTCCACGTCGGTCACCGACGGTCCCCACGCCGGCCAGCGTTCGGTGTCGATCAGCGCGTCCCACGCCGTCTCCGGGGCGACGGCGAGGCGGGCGTCGACTGCCAGGCGCCGCCCGTCCGGCGTGCGCTCTAGCGAGACGCTCGTCTCGACCACGTCACGTCTGGGTGGTGTGGGCGCATAGACCTGTCCCGACTGGCTGGTCGCGGGCCGAGGACCGCACACCACACCTGGCGAAGAGCGAAACGGCCTAACCACGTGCCGTTCTCGCCTGGACATGGACGAGCGGGTGACGGTGCTCCGGTTGGGGCACCGCCCGGGGCGGGACGACCGGATGACCACACACGTCGGGCTCACCGCGCGGGCGCTGGGTGCCGAGGGCGTGGTGTTCGAACCCGGCGCCTCCGACGCCGTCGAGACCGCCCGCGACATCACCGACCGCTTCGGCGGCCCGTTCGAGGCGTCGATCGCCGAGTCGCCGATGGGCGTACTCCGGGACTGGGACGGCCCCGTGGTGCACCTGACGATGTACGGCCTCCCCGTGCAGGAGGCGGTCGAGGACGTGCAGGCGGCGCTGCCGGACGAGGGCGCGGACGGCGACTCCGAGGGTGCCAGCGACGGGGACGATCCCGAGAC
>CAZQHW010000285.1:0-2442 GCA_964593395.1 uncultured Halobacteriales archaeon | reverse complement strand
GGTCAGTTCTCGACGGACGGGATCGTGTCGGCGGTGCCCTCGTACTTCTCCTCGAACGCGCGGATCAACTGCCCCATCTGTGCGTACCAGTCGTTGAGCAGGCGCTGCATGTCGTCGACGATCTGGTCGGGGTCGGTCGCCCGGTACACGTGGTAGTAGCCGCCGTCGTCGTAGTTCACCTGCTCCTTCTGGAGGAGCCCGGCGTCCATGAGTCGCTGGACGGACCGGTACGCCGTCGACCGCTCGCGGTCCACCGCCTCGCCTATCGCGTCGACCGTGAGCGGTTCCTCGCTCTCGACGACCGTCCGAAACACCTCACGGTCGAGGTCGGTCAAGCCGTGAAAGCACTCAAGAAGACTCTCACACTGCATGTCCTGTCGTAGTTGTTCGGTCACCGAGTCCGGCATCTTACACGAGATTCGTGGCACGCGGAGAAAAGAGTTGTGTATAGTCCACACAACCGCACCGCAGTTGGGGAGCTCAGCCGACCATCAGGACGGTGGCGGCGACGAACCCGACCACGAACGCCAGCACGAGCGACCCGGCCCAGGCGCCGACGGTCACGAGCACCTTTCGCGAGGAGACGGTGCTACCGCCGACGGCCGCCCCGCTGCCGACGATCGCGCTCACCACGATCTCGTTGAACGACACCGGTACCCCCAGGAGCACGGCGACCTGGGCGATCAGAAAGGCAGACACCAGCGCGGCGATCCCACGCCGGGGGCCAAGCGAGGAGTAGTCGTGGGCGAGTGACTGTATCATCCGCGGGGCGCCCGTCCACGAGCCGACGAGAATGCCGACCCCGCCGCCGGTGAGGACCGTGAGCCGCGAGACCGCACCGACGTCGTCGAACAGCGGCAACAGCGGCCCGACGGCCAACCCGACCTGACTGCCCCCCGCCGAAAAGGCCACCAGTCCACCGAGTGCCAGCAGCGTCCGCCGCAGCCCGCCGCGTTCGTCCCGGCGGACGTCCCACGAGACGACCCGGGCCACCCCGGCGGCCGCGACGACGGTCAGCACGACCGCCGCGACCGGCCCCCGGGCGCCGATCAGCCGACAGCCAAGCGCCGTCACCGACCCCGGCGAGCCGCCGGGGCCCAGCCCGACGAACTCGACGTTCACGAGCACCGCCGCGACCACCCCGGCGAGTACCGCCACGCTGTACTGCTCGGGCACCCGCGGTCGGGGCAACTGGCTCGCAATGGCGTAGGCGAGGCCACCGCCGACGAACGGCGTCAGCAGCCACACGGCTCCCACCTTGAGGTACGTCGACCAGACGGGCGAGCCCCCCAGGGCGAGCCCGACACCGACGACGGCGCCGGTCACGGTAAACGCCGTGGCGATCGGGTAGCCCGTCCGGATGCCGACGGCCATCAGCCCGGCGCCGATGAGCAGGACGAGGATCACCCCCATCGCGGGCAACTCGACGCCGCCGACCAGCCCGCGACCGACGGTCTCGGAGACGTTGGCGCCCTGTGTGATCGCCCCCGCGAATCCCAGCGCCCCGACGACAAAGGCCGCCCGCATCGTCGAGATGGCCGACGCCCCCACCGCCGGGGCGAACGGCGTCGCCCCGCTGGAGCCGGCGCCGATCACCCACGCCATGAACAGGCTCGTGACGGCGGCGACCAGAAACAACAGGAGTGCGTTGAGGACCATGTGGTGTTGGGTGGGACGCGGTCGCTGGGATCAGTCCGCGTGAACGCCGCCCGCGGCGGCGTCGGTCGTGCGACTCCGCCAGTACCCCTGGACGTACGCCCCCAGGAACATCCCGCCGACCGCCCAGAGAATGGCGAGGTTGCCGACTCCCAGGCTGGCGTAGGCCGACCCGGGACAGACCCCGGAGAGACCCCAGCCGACGCCGAACACCGCGCCACCGACCAGGACGTTCCGGTCGAACGATTTCAGGCGGCGCTCGAAGGTGTCGCCGGTCAGGGCGGCACCGTCGAGTAGTCGTGGCCCGAGAGCGTACGTCGCGGCGGTGACGGCGGCGCCACCGAACATCACGAACAACAGTCCGAAGTCGTCGAACTGCAGAAAGTCGAGAACGACCTCCGGCCGGGCCATGTGGCTGTAGGCCAGTCCGAAGCCGAAGGTCAGGCCGCCGACGAGCACAAGCGGGACGAACAGTGGGTGTCGCCCCTCGGGCGTCGCGGCCATCAGGGGCTCACCCCCACGAGCGCGACGACCTGTGCGACGACGACGGCCACCAGCAGAAAGGTGCCCACGCCAACTATCGAGGTCCGCGAGGCCGACCCGACGCCACAGATACCGTGGCCGGAGGTACAGCCCTTTCCGACGCGGGTGCCGACGCCGACGAGCACGCCACCGACCGCGAGACGCCACGGCTGGACGTCGGTGCTCCAGGCACCACCCTGGAAGACGACGGCGTACACCGCCGCCCCGAGGACGATCCCCAGCGTGAACACGACTCGCCAGTCA
>CAZQHW010000284.1:0-2456 GCA_964593395.1 uncultured Halobacteriales archaeon | reverse complement strand
CCCTCGTCCTGGCCGAACGGGTTCCAACCGGTCTGGTAGACGAAACTCCAGCCGATGCTGGCGTTGGCGTCCTCGACGATCACCTGGCCGGGAGCGTTCTTCGCTGCGCGGGTCCAGTCGTCGACCTTGCCGCGACGACGGGCCTCCCAGTCGCTGTTTATCGGGTCGCGGTCGGCCGGCGGGCCGTCGAGGTTGACCATCAGGTCACACCAGCCGCGGGTGACCGAGACGTCGAACTCGATCCGGGCGGGGTTGGAACTGACCACGTCGTACACGCCCTGGCGGGCGGCGCCGTCGCTAGGATCGTTGATGGCGATGCGCTCCTCGTTGACGAGGGTGGGACCGCCGCTACCGCCGCCGGGGTTACCGCCGCCACCGCCACCACCGCCGCCTCCGCCTCCGCCGCCGTTGCCGGGACCGCCGGGGGTGCCACCACCGCCACCGCCACCGGAGCCGTCGACCTGCTCCACGACGGCGAGTTCGAAGGTGGCCTCCTGGCCGGCAAAGGAGTGGACGGCGATGCCGACCTCGCTCACGTTCTGCTCGATGAGGGCTGCCTCCTCGCCGTTTGCGGTGCGCTCCTGGATGTCGGCGTTTGTGGGCGTGGGTATCCGCCCGTCGATGGTCGCCAGCAGGTCCAGATCCTGCTGTGGGTCGTCGGCGACCAGCGCGATCTGCAGTTCACACAGGTCGTCCGCCCTGACCTGGTAGCTGTACGTCGTGAGACCGCCGGGGGCGATGCTTCCCTGCCGCGTCCAAGTGTTCCCCGTGCTGCAGGCCTGCGATGCCGTGTCGGCGGCCGCGACGCCGCCAAACGCGGCCGCCCCCACGCCGGCCCCCACGGACCGCAGGAACGTCCGCCGGTCGATACCGTCGCCGTTGTGCTCGGGCATGGTTGGTACTTATCCCCATAGTACTTTAATTTTTCTCTGTACGCGCTAAATTTTAATCTCAATAGTGTAAGAGCCCCCGTGTGTTCGGATTCCCCCGACGACCCGGTCCATGACGCCGGGCGGTCGCTGGCTGACGAGACGGACGAGACGACGCTTTTTTTCATCGGTGTCGTCTTCCGCTCATGAACGACGGTGGCCGGACACGGCGAGCGGTGCTGCGGGCGGCGGGGGGTGGCGCGGTCGCGCTGTCGACGTCGACCGCCGGTTGTCTCGGGTTGTTCGGCGGTGGGAGTGACGACACGCTCTCGTCGTGGCTTGCGGCACCGGACGCGCTCGGTGCCGGGCGCTACGAGTTTCACCGCACCGACTACGCCGCTCTCGTTGCCGACGATGGGCCGTTCGGCGAGCAGGCGAGACGGTACGCCAGAAAGGAGTTCGGCGGTGACGGCGGCGTCCTCGACCGCGAACGTATCGAGGCGGTGATCGGCCTCGACCCCGACGCACGTCGTGTCACCGGTGGGTTCGTCGTGCTGGGGTCGTTCGACGCGGACGCCATCGGCGAGCGACTGACCGACCAGGTCGACGGGGAGGTGACCGAGGACGGTACACGTCGAGACCACGATCTGTACACGGTGACCGGCGACGACGGAGACGTCGTGCAGGCGATCGGCGTCGGGGCCGACAGCGTCGTCGCCTCCGAAACCGGCGAGGACGCGCGGGCGGTCGTCCGGACGCTCCACGACGCCCGGGCTGGCACGGTCGACCGGTACGGAAAGGTGGACGATTCCGTCGGAACGCTGCTCGACGGGCTCGACGGGTCGCTGTACGTCGGCGGCGGTCCCGGGCCGACGGGCACCGAGGTCGGCGACTCGTTCCCGGACGAGGACGCCGTCGTTGCCGGAGGACTCAGCGCCGACCTCGACGGAGAGACGGTTTCGTTCGAGCGACTGTACGTGTACGAGGACGCCGACACTGCCGAGAGTGCCGATGTCAGTGACTGGCGCGAGCTACTCGCCAGCCGGTCGGCGGCGTCGGGTCTCAGTGTCGGTCGGAGCGGTCGGACGATGATCGTGAGCGGGTCGGTGCCGGCCGAGACGGTCCGTGCCGGGCCGAGGGTCTCTCTGTCGGTACTGGGCGCCGCAGTCTTGTCGGTGGCGTTCGATTTCGGGTACCGAGCGCAGGACGGAGTCGTGACGGTCTCCCATCAGGGAGGGGACCCTCTGAGCGTAGCCAACACGGAGCGTCTCCGGGTCGACGTCGACGGCGAGCGGGCCACGGTCTGGTTCGACGGTGGTGGCGACAGCGTGGTCGCCGGCGACCGGACCGAGGTAGCCGCCGACCCGGGATCGACCGTCGAGGTCGTGTGGGTGCCGCTGGGGGGCACCGAGGGGGTCGTCATCGAATCGTTCACCGTGCCGGAGTGACGCGGCGAGGACGGCGCCGGTCAGGCGGGCGCCTCGACCGAGGCGCCGACGTGCTCGTCGAGAAAGTCGGCGATCGCGGCGTAGGCCTCGATGCGGTTCTCCAGCTTCGAGAAGCCGTGGCCCTCGTCCTCGAAGATCA
>CAZQHW010000283.1:0-2463 GCA_964593395.1 uncultured Halobacteriales archaeon | reverse complement strand
CTGTTCCCAGGCAGGCGGTAGTGATGCCTCAAGACAGGTTTCGACGTCGTCACCGTCCGAACAGACACACGAGAGTCGAAGTGTTGTTGTCGCGTCCACTCGTCGGGTGATCGGCACTCGAAGAGCAGTGAACGGAAACACCCTCACGATGGCACTCGGGCAGGTTCTGGTAGTGATCCCTGTGAGCGTGCGTGAGCAGAACGGCTGCCAGGTCGTCGCCCGACCGGGGGTACCCCTGATCGAACGCCCATGTTCGGCGTCGACGAGAACGTATGGACTCCTCTCGGACCCGTCCACCGCGAACCGCAGGAGGAGGGGCCCGCTTCCACGGTGCGGACTACAGCGGTAATACGAGAGAATCAGACCCTCAGGCCTCCGCCCCTCGCCGAACATCTCTGGGGGCCGTTCTGACTCACTCGTCTCATCTTCCGGCGTCGGGCCTCTGGTTCTACTCCGGGGCCGAAGGAATCTCTCCTCATACCCGACCCGACCTGGAGGAGACGGCTAGTGAGTGTGCGGAGTCGGGTCGACTCGTCGATCGCCTCGATCCACCGGTCCGGGAGGTCCTCAGCGCTGAATCGGGCGGCGGCGGCACCTGCAATCGCGCCGACGGTGTCGGTGCCCTGCCCACGGCTCACGGCCTCGACGATAGCCCGCTCGACCGAGTCGGCAGTCAGTCCGAAGTACAGCCCAACCTGGAGCGAGTCGGCCACGTAGCCCGTCGTCGAGAGGTCAGGCCGGAGGTGTGTCTTCGGAGGACCATCGCTCGCGACCTGGTGAACTGCATCGTCGGCACTGTAGAGTTCGTCTGGTGCATCGCTCCCGAGTTCGAGTGCGGCCCCAAGCGGGTCCTCATCGCCGCGAACCAGACCCGCGACAGTCCTGTTGAGGAGTGCACATCCCCACGTACAGCGCGGGGCGGCGTGAGTGATCGCCGAGGACTGGCGGCTGACGCGGGTGAGTTTGACCGCAGAGTGCCGGAAGGCGGTCCCGTGTTTTCGTATGTAGTTCCACGACCGACAGTGTGGAGGATATACTAATTCGTAATAACATTTATTATTGTCACAATACCTCCGGCAAACCGACGTATGGTGCAGTTGACCCGACGGAACGCACTCAAGATGATTGGAGCGACGACCCTGCCTGCAAGCGTCGGAACCGTGACCGGCGCTGCCGGCGGGAAACCGACAAAAGGGAAGATCAAACAACTCGGTCACTCGCGGCTGTCCGACCCGGCGGGCGGGTACGCCGAGGAAGACATCCGCAATGACGGCCAGTACGGTGTCCTCGGCAGCTTCTTAGGCACGGGCGGGAGCTTCCTCGTTGACCTCTCGGACCCGACCGACCCCACCGAGGCCCATCGACTGGATTCCTCAGCGAAGATCCGGAACGCCGACGTCTCCTTCGACCCACGGGACGGACTGTACTACCGTTCTCAAGAGCCGAACTTCGGCGGCCCAGAGTTCGGGGGCGTGGAGATCGTCGACTACGGCTACGACACCGCCAGCCCGGGGGAGCCGGAGGTGCTCGCGACGCTCGACACTGGGCCCACGCACAACATGCTCCGGCATCCCGAGGTGCCAATCCTCTACGCCACTAACGAGGCGCCTGGCACCGAGGAGGACGGCGCAGCCAGGGGGTTCGACGTCTGGGACGTCGAGGACCCTGCCGATCCGGAGTTCCTCGGGACCGGCGGCCCGAAGGGCGCACTCCACGATTTTACCGTCGACACCGACCGCGGGGTCATCCACGCGGCGTACATCTTCGCCAACGAGGACGAGTTCGAGGGGTACGCGGTGATAGACATCAGCGACCCGGCCGACCTGGAGACGATCGGACGGTTCGACTACACCGAGGCGCCCGACTACGCCGGGCCGGACGGCGTGGAGACGGCCAGCGACGTCGGCAACGAGGGGTTCGAACTCTGTCACTACGCCGCCGCCGATCCCAACCGCGATATCGTCGTCGTCGGCGACGAGAAGGGCAGGGGAGTTCCCGGTGGGAAACACGTGTTCGACATCGGCTACGCGGACGGCTCACTAGAGGACCCCCAACCGATCGGGTTCACCACCTCGCCGGACGCCGAACTCCAGGACGAATCGGGTGAAGTGTTCGACTGGACCACACACAACCACCAGGTCGTCTCGAAGGGTGACAACACACTGCTGGTCAGCGGCGACTACCACGAGGGACTCGTCGTGTACGACATCTCGGACCCGCGGAACCCGACGCCCGCTGACCAGTACGAGACCGTCGATGACTCCGACGAGAACAACGCCATCTTCCCCGTTGGGGAGCCACCGTTCGCCTGGGGCGCCAACTACAGTCAACAGCGGGACCTGGTGCTGGTCAGTGACTTCGTCACCGGGGCGTGGACGTTCAAAGTCACACCAGGCGTGGCCAACGGCAACGGAGGTGGGAACGGCAACGGACGCGGCAACGGCAACGGACGCGGGAACTGAA
>CAZQHW010000282.1:0-2474 GCA_964593395.1 uncultured Halobacteriales archaeon | reverse complement strand
GTGCCCCGCCTGACCTATCTCGTCGCCTCGACGTACGTTCTCGAGGTCGAGGACGGGTAGTCGGCACAACGACTTTTGAGGCCGCGCACGGAGTCCGGCGACATGGGCGCCGCTGACGACCCCGAAGACGGCGGTATCGACGGCGCCGACACCGACACTCCCGCGTCCGACCCGGACACCGAGAACGGGTCCGCCGCCAGTTCGTCGGGGGTCGACGGGACTGGTGGCGACGACCCGCCCGAGGAGGCCGACATCGAGGACGTACTCGCCGAACTGGAGGCCCTGGAGGAGACGGTCGACACCGGTGAGGAGCGACAGCAGGTCCGTCGGGCGATGCAGGTCGCTCGCCGGGTTCGCGGCGGGATCTTCGGTGGCGTCGTCCGGGGGTACGACGCTGGGGACGTGGCGGAGGCACTGCTCGGGAGTCTGCTCTTTGGCATCCCGATGGCCGTCGAGGGCGGCACCAACGAGGCGGGTGCGTTTCTCGCGGCACGGCCGCCGCTGGTGGTCGGCACCGCGCTGTTCGCGGTCGTGACGGTGGTCGGCGTCCTGTACGTGAGCGACATCCAGGACGTCCGGGTACACCGGCCGGTGTTCGGGGTCGTCCCACGGCGGCTCATCGGCGTTGTCGGCGTCTCGTTCAGCACCGCGGTCGTACTCCTGACCGCCTGGGGACGGATCGACTGGGCCGACCCGCGAGTGGCGCTCGCGACCGTCGTCGTCGCCTTCGTGCCGATGTCGATCGGGGCCGCCCTCGGTGACATCCTGCCAGAGAGCTAGACGGTCGCCCGGCCCGCCCCCGGCAATCGCACGACGAGGGAGCCGTCAGGAGACGTAGAACTCGGGGCCGTCGGCGGTGTCCTCCACCTCGACGCCCATCGCCTCCAGGCGGTCGCGGATCTCGTCGGCCAGGTCGTACCGGCCGGCCGACCGCTCGCGCTCGCGCACCTCTAGGAGTAACTCGACTGCCTCCCGGGCCAGTCCGTCGTCGGTTTCGGCCCCCAGCGTGAGCCCGAGCACGTCGCCGGCGAGGTCCTCGAGGGTCTCGATCACGCGGCGCAGGCCGACGTAGTCGTATGTCTCGCGCTCGCGGTGGTCGTCGACGGCGTCGGGGAGTTCGAGCAGGGCGGCGATGGCCTCCCGGGTGTTGAGGTCGTCGTTCATCGCCGCGGCGAACGCCTCACGGGTCTCCTCGACGGCGGCCCGCAGTGAGTCGTCGCTCACGCGACTGTTGGCGTCGGGTGAGTCCACGGCGTCGACGGCGCGCTGGTAGGTCCGCTCCAGGCGGTCGACGCGGGTCTCGGCCTCCTCGATCGCCGCGGGGTCGAAGGTGAGCGGCGTGCGGTACGACCGCGACAGGAGGAACACCCGGAGCACGTCGGGGCCGACCTCGCGGACGGCGTCGTGGACGGTGGTGAAGTTGCGGAGACTGGAGGACATCTTCTCGTCGTCGGTTCGGACCATCCCGACGTGGAGCCAGTTGCGGGCGAACTGCTTGCCCGTCGCGGCCTCGCTCTGGGCGATCTCGTTCTCGTGGTGAGGAAAGACGAGGTCGGAGCCGCCGACGTGGACGTCGATCGTCTCCTGGAGGTGGGTCATGCTCATCGCGGAGCACTCGACGTGCCACCCCGGTCGGCCCTCGCCCCAGGGAGAGTCCCAGGTCTGGCCGCCAGGGTCCTCGGGGGTGCCGGGGTGGTCTGGACCGCGGTGTTCGGCGACCGCCTCGGGGGGGACGCCGCCGGCCTTCCACAGCGCGAAGTCCTGCGGGTGGCGCTTCTCGTCGTGTTCGTCGGGGTCGCCCTGGGCCTCGATGTCGTCGGGACGCTGGTTCGAGAGGGCGCCGTACTCCTCGAAGGTGGTGACGTCGAAGTACACCGAACCGTCGGCCTCGTAGGCGTGGCCCGCCTCCACGAGACGCTCGACGATGTCGATTATCTCGGGGACGTGTTCGCTCACTCTTGGGTAGACGTCTGCCCGTTTCAGGTTCAGCGAGCGCATGTCTCGCAGGATGTCGGCGATGTAGGTGCGGGCGACGTCGCTCTCCGAGTCGCCGTCGTTCCCGACGCGGGCGACGATCTTCTCGTTGACGTCGGTGAAGTTCTCGACGTGGCGCACGTCGTGGCCCCGGTGTTCGAGCCAGCGCCGCAACACGTCCACCACGACCCACCCACGAGCGTGGCCGATGTGCGCCGGGTCCGCCGTCGTCAGCCCACAGTAGTACAGCAACACCTCGTCGTCGAGGTCGAGTGGCTCTTGCTCGCCCGTGAGGCTGTTCGTCACCGAGAGCGTCATCGATCGGGTGTACCCGCGGTCCCGTCTTCAACCCGTCGGAGGTGTGTCACGGGGTCGCGGGTTGCGCTCAGTCCGTGACCCGCGGCACTCCCCCGAGAGCGTCCTCGATGGCCCGCAACGCGTCGGCACCCTCCCGCCGAGCGACGACGACAATGGCGTGGTCCTCACGGGCGCCGGCCGCC
>CAZQHW010000281.1:0-2475 GCA_964593395.1 uncultured Halobacteriales archaeon | reverse complement strand
AGCACGCGGTCGCCGTAGCGGTCGAACACGCCCGACGTGGCGACGACCAGCGCCCGTGACCCACGGTGGCGCATCCGGTTGCCGACGTTCTCGACGGCGCCTTGCCCGACGACCACCTCCTCGGGCGAGACGAACCGGGCCGGGGTCATTCCAGGTGAGGCGCGAACAGTTCCTCCGGGTCCGGTTCCGTGGCGTCGGGGATGCGACGGGTGACGGTGGTGGTCTGGAAGAACTTCTCGAAGTTGACGTTCTCGGCGAGTTGGTTGCCGCCCCAGGTGCCGGCACCCTCAGACAGCGTCGACCCGAGTCCGTTTGCGTAGTTGCCGCCGTTGCTGAAGGCGTGGACCTGATTGACCAGCAGGCGCGCGACGTCTATCTCCTCGCCGGCCCGCCGGGCGCGCTCCTCGCTGGTGGTGTGGATGCCCGCCGAGTGGCCCGCGCCCTCGTACTCGAGAATCGACCGCGTCAGTGCGAACGCCGCCTCGACGTCCTCGACCTGGAACACGTTCAGAACGGGCGCGATCTTCTCGCCTGACAGCGGGTACTCCGGGCCGACGCCGCGGCCCTCGACCATCAGAAAGTCCGCCTCCCAGGCCCCGTGGTCCTCGATGCCGGCGAGTTCGGCGAGTTCGGCCGGCGACCGGGCGATGGCGTCGGCGTTCAGCGAGCCGTGGCCGTGCGGGAACAGCGTCTCGCGGAGGCGCCGACGGTCGCCGTCGCCCAGCATGTGCCCGCCCTCCCGCTCCAGCGCCGCCAGCGTCGCCTCGTAGGAGTCCTCGACGATCGCGGCGTTGCCCTCGCTGGAACAGGAGGTGCCGTTGTCGAAGCTCTTGCTCGTCGCGATCCGCTCGGCGGCGGCGTCGATGTCAGCGGTCTCGTCGACGATCGCCACGGGGTTACCCTCACCGACGCAGTAGTTGGGCGTGCCGGACTCCTGGCCGGCGCGGACGTTGTCGCCCGACCCCGTCACCTGCAGGAGGTCGACCTGGTCCATCAGCGCGTACGTCTTCTCCTTGCTCACCGGCGGCGGCAGCATCTGCACGAGGTCGCGTGGAGCGCCGACACGGTCGAGTTCGTCGCGGACCCACTCGACGACCTGTTCGCAGACCGCCAGCCCGCGCGGCGACGGCGAGAGAACGACCGCGTTGCGGCTCTTGACCGCCATCATCGACAGCAGCGTGGGGGTCGCCCCGGGGTTCGTCGATGGAACGACCGCGCCGACGACCCCGACGGGCTTTGCCACCTCCACCAGCCCGTTTGCGGCGTCACGTTCGACGACCCCGACGGTCGGCTCGCCGAGCATCTCGTCAAGCGCCCCGGTTATCTTGCGACGTTTCTTTTGATACTTGTCCGCGGCGTCGCCCAGTCCCGTGGTCTCGACGGCGAGTTCCGACAGTTCCCGACAGTGGTCCTCCTGGTACACTGCCCACCCGACGGCGCGGGCGAGGTCGTCCGCCGCCGCTTGGTCGTAGTCTGCGACCGACGCCATCGCGGCACGCGCGTCCTCGACAACCGACGCAACCAGTCGTTCTGGGTCCTCCGGCTCGGCTGGCCCTGACCGAGCCTGTTTCGGACTCATACCCGTGTTTTCGGGGGTACCTGGCATAAACATAATGATCTTTCAGGTGTTTTTCACAGTCGGCTCGCTGACAATCCTCATGAACGACGACTAGCTTTTTGTGTCGGGGGATAGACCGCCCGCCTACGGCCGATGTCAGAGCAGCAGGACCTCGTTCGCCCGTCGGAGCGACCGCGGGTGAACCCGATCCGGACGCGGGGGGACTGGGAGCGACAGCGACAGCGCGTACGCGAGGCGCCCGGCGAGTTTCACGGCGCCGTCGCCAAGCGGGCGTTGCACTGGCACGAGAACGGCGTTTGGGCCACCCGTGCCGAACCGACCACCGCAGTCGCCGACGGCGACACGGACGCCGACGAGGGACCGGCCTGGACCGGCTACGCGAGCGACGACGGCCGGGCCGTCACCCCGGACTGGGACCCCTCGCACGACCCCTGGGACGTCGCCCTCGACGACTCCGACCCCCCGCTGTACCGCTGGTTCGTCGGCGGCGAGACGAACGCCTGCTTCAACGAGGTCGACCGCCACGTCCTCGCCGGTGCGGGCGACGAGACCGCCTTCCACTTTGAGGGCGACCGCTGGGACTCCTCAAAGAACGACGGTCGCGGCGGGCCCGTCGTCTCCGAGTCCGTCAGCCGCCGGGAGTTGCTGGACCGCGTCGTCGTCGCGGCGCAGGTGTTGCGCGAGTTGGGCGTCGAAACCGGCGACCGCGTGGCGTTGAACATGCCCAACGTCATGGAGCAGATCTACTACACCGAGGCGTGCAAGCGCATCGGCGCCGTCTACACGCCCGTCTTCGGCGGGTTCTCCTCGAAGACTCTCTCCGACCGGATCGCCGCCCTCGACGCCGAGGTGTTGATCACCGCCGACGGCGGCTACCGCAACGCCGAGGTCGTCCC
>CAZQHW010000280.1:0-2494 GCA_964593395.1 uncultured Halobacteriales archaeon | reverse complement strand
GCCGTCAGACGGCGTCGGCCCGCTCGAACTCGACGGTGAACGCCGTGCCCTGCGGGTCACGGTCCGAGACTTGGAGGTCGCCGCCGTACTCTCCGACCAGGCGGCGCACGATGGCCAGGCCGCCCTCCCCGTCACCGGGCGGCTCCGCACGGTCGCTGCTGACCCAGGCCGCCCGCTCCTCCGAGAGGCCGGGTCCGTTGTCGGCGACGGTCAGTCCGACGACCGCGTCGCTCGACTCGACTGTCACCCGGACGCGTTGCTCCCCGACGGGTCTGTCGTTGTGTTCGATGGCGTTCTCGACGAGGTTGTCGACCACCGAGCGGACCCCGGCGTTAGCGCGAACCCGGGCGGCGTCGGGCGTCTCCGCGGTGACCGACCCGGCGACGGACTCGTCCAGGTCGTCGACCACGTCCCCGACGACGTCGGCGAGGTCGACCTCCTCGGTGTCCGCGTCGCCCACGAGTGTCTCCGCGACCGCCCGGGTCGTATCGATGCGGGCCAGCGACTCGTCTGCCTTTGCCCGTATCGTCCCGACGTGGTCCTCTCCGGAGACGTCGTCGTCCCCTCCGATCAGTTCGGCAGCACTCCGGATCGCCACGAGGTCGTTGCGCAGGTCGTGCCGGATGAGGCCGT
This sequence comes from uncultured Halobacteriales archaeon, assembly GCA_964593395.1. GTDB lineage: Archaea > Halobacteriota > Halobacteria > Halobacteriales > SW-7-71-33 > SW-7-71-33. The sequence continues at coordinate 1,861 of CAZQHW010000280.1, read as the reverse complement.
TGAGAAAGACCAGCGCCTCGTTCGCGGTCTCCGCCCGGTGGGCGTCGGCCCGGGCCTGTGCGTCCCGGTAGCCGGCGATCGCACCGGCGACACCCCCGAGATTCGCCGCCGTCAACAGCGGAAACACCGGTTCCGCGATCGTCCGTCCCTCCAGTTCCCGCACGAGAAATGTGAGCGCGATCACCCCGGCCCCCGCGACGACCCCGAGGGCGGCCCACACCACCACTGTCTGTCGGTTGGGCGTCGGGAGGTCGGACCCGTCCACCCGGTAGCCGACGTAGACGAGCGCGAGTGCTGGCGTCCCGTCGACCACCAGCGCCGCCCCCGGACCGACCACGGCGCCGATCTCGACTATCTCTCGGCCGTGCCACGCGAGCGCGACCCCGAACAGTGTCACCCCGAGGGCGACCAACAGCGCCGCCGGGTCGCGCCAGACCCGTCCGTCGCCGGGCGACTGTTCGACGGTGACCATGTCTCCCCCTCCCGACGGCGTACTGTTAGTGCTGGTGGCACTCGACGACTCCGACTCCGACGTGACCGGCCGCTGGCGACGGTCTCGTTCGCGCCGTGACGACGCGGTGGAACGTGTCGGATGCCAGTAACTTTATTATCTGTCCGTCCTCACTCGGGTCTCGTGAGTGGCACCGTCCGGTCGTACACCGACCCCCGCCGCCTGCTCCGCTACGCGCTGGACAACCCCCGGCGAGCGGCGCTGATTGCCGCGGTCGTGGTCGCCGTCGCGGTCGTCTCCCTCGTCGCCCTCACCGTGCCGGTGGTGCCGACGTGGATCGCCGGGTACGCGTTCGGTCTCGCCCTGCTCGGGTTCGCCTACCCGGCGTACAAGCGAGTGCGACTGATCCGGGCGACGACCGCGGCGTCCGCCGCCTCGCTCGCTCCCGGGCCGACGAAACTCCGCGGGACGGTCCGACCCGCCACCGAGGACCTGCTCCAGGCGCCCCACTCGGGCACCGACTGTGTCGCCTACCGGCGGGTCCGCAAGCGCAGCCACGGCGAGAACACGACCCGGGACATCGAGACCGACAGCGTCCCGTTCTACGTCGAGGACGACACCGGGCGGGCGCTCGTCGACCCCACGGGTGGCACGCTCGACCTGAAACACGACGAGGGCACCCGGTTCATCAGTCTCGCCAGCAGGGGCACCGAGGAGTCGTCCCTCGAACCCGGCGACACGGTCGCGGTGTACGGCGAGGTCGTCCGCCCCGACGTCCAGTACGACGGCCGGCCCGACGAGTCAGACTCCGGCCAGGGCGACGACCAGGAGATCACCTACGGACTCCGAGAGTCGACCGAGAACGACGGCCAGGACCAGGGCTCCGAGACCGTCCCCGAGGAGGTGTCCTTCGGCTTCGACGCCGGTGAGGTCCCGCCGGGGACGATCCCCGACGACGCCGACGTGCCGCCGGAGCAACTCCCCGAGGGCGTCGCCAGCGTCGAGGAACTGCTGTCGGGCGAGGAGATGACCGCCTCGATGGAGGATGTTCCACCGCAGTACCGCGAGTACGTCCAGCGGACGATGGCCCAGTCCTCGTTTCCCGTCGCCACAGGCGACTCCGGAGATTCGGGCGAGTCGGCGTGGGGCGCCGACGCCGGCCCGCGCTCGGAGCCCGACGCCGGCGATGGCGTCGGCGGCCCCGGTGGTCTCGGGTCGATGGTGCGGGGAATGGCGGAGGCCGCCGCCGACTTTCCCGGCCGGTACGACCACCTGCTCGCCGACGAGGAGTACGTTCTCGGGCGCGGCCCGGCACACGAGGCGGTGCTGATCACAGACAAGGGCGGGCCCCGCGTCTACGGACGCCAGGTGCTCGTTGCGCTCGCCGTCGTCGGCGTGTCACTCGCCGTC
>CAZQHW010000279.1:0-2518 GCA_964593395.1 uncultured Halobacteriales archaeon | reverse complement strand
AACAACGAGTGGTACGGCATGTTCGACGACGGCGTCGGGGCGGCGGCGATGCTCGAACGCCACGCCGACGCCATCGAGGAGTACATGGCCGACCCCGCGATCGACCGTGACGAGGTCGAGAAGTGGATCGACCACGCCCTCGCTCTCGAGGACAACATCGACCAGTACCGCTCGTTTGGCGCCGACCGCTACGAGTTCGAGGAGTACGACGCTCCAGAGAGCGTCGACGAGGACGTCAGCGCCCAACTCGACGAACTCGACCTGAGCGAGGAGGTCCGCGAACAGGTGTTCGACGAGGACTGGCTCGACGCCCAGGACGACGACGAGGGGCCGCGGTCGTTCCCCGAGGAGCCCGAGAAGGACCTGCTTGGCTTTCTGCGGGCCCACGGCAAGCAGTACGACGACGACGCCAGAAAGGCCGTCGAGATGACCGACTGGCAGCGCGACGTACTCGAGATGCTGCGGGCCGAGGCGTACTACTTCGCCCCGCAGAAAATGACGAAGATCATGAACGAGGGGTGGGCCTGTGTGGCCCCGGACACGCCGGTGTTCACCACCGACGGTGTGGTGCAGATGGAGACGGTTGTCGAGGAGCACACCCCCGTGTCGGACGGCGAGGACGTGCGGGCGGTGTACGACTCGAACGTTATCCCGGACCACGACACCGTCACGGTCGAGACCCGTCGCGGCTTCGAGTTGACGGGGTCGAACAACCACCGCGTGCGCCGCCCGGACGGCTCGTGGGTCAGGCTCGACGAACTGGAGCCCGGCGACGAGATCGAGGTCTCCGGCGGCGACGGGCTCTGGGCCGACGAGTACGCCACCGTCGACTGGTCCGCCCCCGAGTACACCAGCCTGGAGGACGTGGCCGAGGAGGCGAACGTGTCGGTGTGGACCGTCATGCGGTACCGCGACGTCGGTCGCGCCGAGCGGTCGGAGGCGATCGAGGCGGCACTCGAGTCCTACAACGGCGAGCACAGGGGCGCAAGCGAGCGCGACCCCATCCGCGTTCCAGACAGGGTGACCGAGAGGTTCGGCCGCCTGCTGGGGCTGCTGGTCGGTGACGGCCACGTCTCCCGGTCGGCCGGGCACGTCGGGTTCACGGCCGGTCGCCGCGAGCGTGCCGAGGAGTTCGCCGGCCTCGCGGCAGAGCTGTTCGGGGTCGACCCGAGCGTCAAAGAGCAGGGCGACCGCTGGCGGGTCTACGTCCACTCGGAGAACCTGGTGGACATGCTGACGGAGGCACCGAGGCTCGACCTGCCGGCGGGTGACGCCGCTGCAGAGAAGGTCGTCCCAGGCGCAGTCCTCCAGTCGCCGGCGTCGGTCGTCGCGGAGTTTCTCCGCGGACTGTTCGACGCCGACGGCTACGCCGGCGACCAGGGAGCGATCCTCAGCACGAAGAGCGAGGAGATGAGCAAGCAGGTACAACTGCTGCTCGCGAACTTCGGGATGCTCAGTCGGCGGCGCGAGCAGTCCGACGGCTGCCACCACGTCCACCTCACCGGACGCTCGGCACGGCAGTTCGCCGAGGAGATCGGGTTCGGCTACGACGAGAAGGCCGACCGCCTGCAGTCGTACCTCGACGGCCTGGCCTGGTTCGAGGAGGAGTCGTGGACCGACGAGGTCGTCGCGGTCGAGGAGGGGACCGGCACCGTCTACGACATCTCCGTCGAGGAGACACACCGGTACGCGGCCGCCGGGTTGGTCAACCACAACTCCTACTGGGAGTCGAAGATGATGGCCGACGAGGGGTTCGCGGCGGAAGGCGAGTTCATGACCTACGCCGACCACATGGCGAAGGTGCTCGGGTCGCCCGGCCTGAACCCCTACAAACTCGGCCTGGAGCTGTGGCAGTACGTCGAGAACACGACGAACCGGGAGGAGGTAGTCGAGAAACTGCTGCGCGTCGAGGGGGTCACCTGGCGCAACTTCGCTGACGTGGTCGACATCGACCACGTGCTCGAGTTGCTGGCGCCGCCCGAGGCGGTCGCCGCGCCGACGAGTGACAACCTGGACGCCGTCGCCGAACTGGACGACCGGTACGTGGACCGCGAGGCACTGGAACGGGCCCGCGAAGGCGAGATCGACGTGGACCGCTACCCCTGGAAGGTGCTCACCTACGAGGGGCTGGCATGGCGGCACTTCTCGTTGCTGCGTCGTCAGTTCCGCGGGTTCCTCGGGTCGGTCACACAGTCCGACCTCGAACGGATCGGGCGGTACATGTTCGACGACGACCGCTACGACTCTGTCGAGGAGGCGGTCGCGGACGTCGACGTGACCGCTGGCTGGCGGCGGCTGTTCGAGATTCGCGAGAGCCACAACGACGTGACCTTTCTCGACGAGTTTCTCACCCAGGAGTTCGTCGAGGACAACGAGTACTTTACCTACGAGTACTCCCAGGCGGCGGGGCAGTTCCGCGTCTCTTCGACCGACCACGAGGACGTCAAACAGAAGTTGCTGTTGCAGTTCACCAACTTCGGCAAGCCGACGATCACGGTGCGGGACGGCAACTACAACA
>CAZQHW010000278.1:0-2537 GCA_964593395.1 uncultured Halobacteriales archaeon | reverse complement strand
CGACCGTGCCGTTCTCGTCGGTCACGTACTCGCCCTCGCCGTCGTAGGCGTCGACCGCGGCGTTTGAGTCCACGGTCACGTTCGCGCCCGCTACGGCGCTGTCGTTGGCCGTCACGGTCAGCGTGGCGTTGAAGTCGTCGTCCTGTTCGACCGCCAGTTCCAGCTCTGTCTCCTCCTGCACGGCCGGCGCCGCGAGCGCCGTCGGGGCGAGCACCGACAGCACCATCACCGCGGCGCCGAACAGCGCGTACAGTTGTGTCCGTCTCATCTCGTCCGAACACACAGCCGAGAACGCTATATAAACGCCGCACGCTGGCCCCCGTTCAACGACGATTAAGCCGAGTTTATCGTCGTTAACCGTCTCCGTTGACACCGTCACGTCCCGCGATTCGTTCGTTTCCGCGGGATCGCGGTGAGGTAAACTGCCGAAGAATTTTTAACCCGGCCTTGACGGCCGCGTCGGCGTCCGCTGAAGTGCTCGCACCGTCAGCAGGGGTCTCAGGCGGCGTCGGCGCGGTCCAGCAGGTCGCGCGCGTGCTCGGCCGCGCGGTCGACCACCGTCTGTTCGTCGAGGGTGAGCACCTCGCGGTCGCGCATCACGACGCGACCGCCACAGACAGTGTGGCACACGTCGCCGGCGCGGACGGCGTACGCGAGGTGGCTCACCGGGTCGTGGACCGGTTGCAGATGTGGCGCGGTGAGGTCCACGACGGCCAGGTCGGCGGGCGCGCCCGCCGCGATCCGGCCGCCTGGCAGGCCCGTCGCCGCCGTGGCGCCCTCCGTGGCGAGGTCGAACGCCGTCGGCGCGGGCAGGGCGCTGGCGTCGTTCTCGCGGTGTTTCGCGAGCATCGCCGCGTCCCGCAACTCGTCGAACACGTCGAGGTCGTTGTTCGAGGCCGGGCCGTCCGTGCCCACGCCGACGTCGACGCCGGCGTCGAGCATCGCCGTCACGGGAGCGGCGCCGCTGGCGAGTTTCATGTTCGACGCCGGGCAGTGTACGACGCCGGTGCCCGTCTCCGCGAGCACCTCGATCTCGCGGTCGTCACAGTGGACGCCGTGGGCGACGAAGGTCTCGGGACCGAGCAGGTCGAGATCGCGGGCGAACTCAAGGGGGCGCTGGCCGCGCTCGGCGACGATGGGGTCGACCTCGTTTTCGGTCTCGTTGGCGTGGATGTGCAGCGGCACGTCCAGGTCGGCCGCGGCCGCGGCGCAGGTCTCGAGGTGTTCGGGGTCGACCGTGGTCAGACTGTGTGGCATCATCGCCGTCTGCACGCGGCCGTCGGCGTAGCCGTCGTACTCGGCGGCGAACTCGCGTCCGGTCTGGACCTCCTCGCGGGCCGTCTCGTCGTCTTTTCCCTCGGTGATGACCCCGTAGCCGAGCAGGGCGCGGATCCCTGCGCGATCGACCACCTCGGTGACGCGGTCCATCGCGAAGTACATGTCTACAAAGGCGGTCACCCCGGAACGTATCTGTTCGAGCACGCCCAGGGCGGCGCCGGCCTCGATGTCCTCGGGGGTGAGTTCGGCCTCGACGGGCCAGACGTCCTCCCGGAGCCACGGGTCGAGTGGCTTGTCGTCGGCGTTGCCACGCAACAGCGTCATCGGGGCGTGGCCGTGGGCGTTCACGAGCCCCGGCACCACGAGGCCGTCACTCGCGTCCAGTCGCTCGGGGTGTAGGTCGGTGCCGGCGTCCGGTTCGACGGCGACAATCTCCCCGTTGTCGACGAGAACGTCCGCGCGCTCGACGGTTCCGTCCGGACGGAGCACCCGCCCGCCGGTCACTGCGAGTGGCATGGTCGTCGCTGCGGGGGCGGCGGGCAAAACCCTGCGGATCGTATCGCGTCTACGTCCCGTCGTCGCCGAACGCCTCGGGGTCGGGGTCGGGACCGGCGACGAGTCGCTCCTTTCGCCCGCGAGAGAGTGATTTTATCTCGTGTTCGCGGGACATGGCCGCCGAGCGCGTCTCGAAGGTCTCCACGTGGCGCAGCGTCACGGGAGTGCGGCCGCGGGTGTACTTCGCGCCCTCGCCGCGGTCGTGTTCACGAACACGCCGGGCCACGCTCGTCGTGTAACCGGTGTACAGCGACCCGTCGGCACACTCGAGAACGTACACGTACGGCACGTGTTTGCTGACGGCCGGCGGCCACTCAACCGTTCGGGTGCGCGACCGGTCGGGGTCCCGGTGGGTGACCCGAAGTGTCTGACGGTCAGATCGCCGCTCGACGGGTGTATCAGCCGCTGTCCGTGACGATTCAGGAAATCTTATAACGGGTGCGAGCGCAGTCCCGACCGCAATGGCGGACCTCATCGTCAAGGCAGCGGTGAAGGAGGCACTGGACGACAAGAACGTGGCGTCGGACTTCTACGACGCTCTCGACGACCGCGTCGACGAACTGCTCGAGGACGCCTCCCGGCGTGCCGAGCAGAACGACCGCAAGACCGTCCAGCCCCGCGACCTGTAAGGCTGGACCGCGAGAACCGACTCACGAACACAGGCGAGGTCACACTTCCTTTCGGGCGTCCCGTGTCGTCACCCC
>CAZQHW010000277.1:0-2563 GCA_964593395.1 uncultured Halobacteriales archaeon | reverse complement strand
GCGACCACTCGTTACCAGAAATGATACACGACGGCGGATTATTTTTGTCGTGATACCACTAGCGAATGTAGTTGACCGCGACAATGGGCTGGCAGTTCTCGGTGTACGTCGTGCCGCTTTCCCTGTCGATAGTCGGGTCGTTAGCCCTCTGTGCGATCGCGTGGCGGTATCGCGAGTACCGGTACGCACACTCCCTGTTCGCGCTCTTGATCGCGGCCATGCTGTGGTCGCTTGCGTACGCCGTCGGATTGAGCGTGACCAGCCTCAGTCTGAAGCGTCTGGTGTACGGGGTCGCATTTCTCCCGGTCGGCCTCGTGTCGATCGCGTGGTTGAACTTCGCCGTCCGGTACACCGGCAAACTGCGGGCCCCGACGCGTGTGGAACTCGCCGGACTGGTCGTCGTCCCCTCGCTGACGAGCGTGGCAGCACTCACGAATCGCCACCACGGGTTGGTGTGGTCGTGGGTCGAGACGACCACCGTCGGGAACGCGGAGGTGATGATGACCAGTCACTCGGCGTTGTTCTGGGTGCACACGGTCCAGGCGTACGCGCTGTTGGGTCTCGGGACCGGGCTCATCGTCGTCACGGCCGTCTCCTCGACGGACGTTCACGAGTCACAGGCCACGTCGCTGACGGTCGCGGCCACGTTCCCGTTGCTCGTCAACCTCCTGTATCTCGGGGGGTTCGCCGGCCCCGTGGACCTCACGCCGGCGGCGTTCTCGGTCAGCGGGGCGATACTGATCGCCGCGGCGTTCCGTGACCAGTTGTTGCAGTCGCTGCCGTTCGCCCGCGAGATCGCCCGTGACGAGTTGGTCGAACAGATGAACGATGCCGTCATCGTGGTCGACTCCTGCGACCGGATCGTCGACCTCAACCCCGCAGCGGCGTCACTGGCCGGGACGACGGCCGACGAGGCGATCGGGACCGACATCGAGGCAGTCGCTCCAGCCGTCGCCGACGCCGTCGGGACAGGGCGTCGGTCTGAGGAGCGAACCGAACTGACGAATGACGAGAGCGGAGCAGAGCGGACCTACGAGGTCGAGTCCGTTCCGCTGGAGCGTGGGCCGAAAGCGGTCACCGGGCGACTGGTGACGGTCCACGACGTCACCGAGCAACGGCAAAACAGACAGGAACTCGAACGGGAACGCGAGTTCATCGACCAGGCGCTCGACAGCCTCAACGACGTGTTCTACGTCGTCGGGGCCGACGGGTCGTTGCGTCGGTGGAACGACCGACTGCTTCAGGTCACGGGCTACTCCGCCGAGGAGGTCGACGGGATGAACGTCGTCGAGTTGTTCCCCGAGGACGACCAAAGACGGATCCCCGACGCGATCGAGGAGACGCTGACGACCGGGCGGACGAAAACCGAGGCAGAGTTTCAAACTGCCGACGGTGAGCGGATCCCGTACGAGTTCACTGGCGCACGTCTGACCGACCCCGACGGCGACCTCATCGGCCTGGTCGGGGTCGGCCGCGACATCACCGAGCGCAAGCAACGAGAGCGGGAACTCCGGACCCACAAGCAGGCAGTCGAGAACGCCGGGCACGCGATATACTGGACCGACGACGAGGGGACCATCGAGTACGTCAACCCCGCGTTCGAGGAACAGACCGGGTACGACGCGACGGCGGCGACCGGCGAGTCGCCGGCGATACTCGACGCGAACGGCAGGACTGCCGACCCGTGGGCGGAGGCGTGGAAGACGTTGCAGGACGGCGACCCGTGGGAAGGGGAGTCGGTGAACCGCACCAGAACTGGTCAGCGGTACATCGTCGACCAGTCGATAACGCCGGTGTTCGACGACGACACGATCGACCGGTACGTCGCGGTCGGGACCGACATCACCGAGCGACACCACCGTGAACAGCAGTTGTCCGTGCTCCAGCGAGTGCTGCGGCACGACCTGCGGAACAACCTCAACGAAGTCCTCCTGGCGACACAGATGCTGCGTTCGGAACTCGACGACAGCGCACCGACGGACCGTCTGGACGGGATCGAGCGAACGGTCGAGGAGACGTTGTCGATGGGGAGACGTATCCGAGAGGTGCGAGAGCGACTCGCCGACGAGGCGGGCGACGCTACCACCGAACTCGACCTCGTTGATCGAGTGCAGACGCAGGTAACGTCGCTCCGGACCGAGCGGCAGACCGTCGATATCAGCACCGACCTGCCGTCCTCGGCGGACGTCATCGCGAGCGAGATGATAGACCAGGCGATACGAAACGTACTCCAGAACGCAGTCGACCACAACGACACCGAGACGCCGATCGTGAGGGTGACACTCGAGCGGCGGCAGAGTCGTGGAGAGGTGGTCCTCCGGATCGCCGATAACGGCCCCGGGATACCACAGGACGAGGTCAGCGTTCTCGAGTCGGCGCAGGAAGACCAACTGCACCACCTCGACGGGGTCGGCCTCTGGGTCGTCACGTGGGTGGTGCGTCTGGCGGGCGGCGACCTGGAGTTCGAGGACAACGACCCCAGGGGCACGGTGGTGAAGATGATCCTGCCCGTCGCGACCCAGGACGACCCCCTGTCGTAACCGGATCTTGTGGGGGACGGGGC
>CAZQHW010000276.1:0-2583 GCA_964593395.1 uncultured Halobacteriales archaeon | reverse complement strand
GGACGACCTGGGACCACCCGCAGATGCCCTGGGACGGCACCGAACTCCACGTCGCCGACGTGCGACCGGACGGCACGCTCGCCGACGCCCGCACCGTCATGGGCGGCCCGGAGGAATCGGTGTTCCAGCCCTCGTGGAGGGCCGAGGGCGACCTGTACGCCGTCTCCGACCGCACGGGATGGTGGAACCTCTACCGGGTGCCCGACGAGAGCGCGGAGAGCGAGCGACCCGCCCCCGACCCCCTGCATCCGGCGGAGGAGGAGTTCGGCACACCACAGTGGAGCTTCGGGCTCTCGACGCACGCCCACCTCGACGACGGCCGGATCGCCGCCGTCCACGGGCGCGGCGACGACTGGGCGCTGGGCGTGCTCGACCCCGAGACGGGGACCCTGACCGACCTGTCGACGGAGTACGGCGCCTTTCCCCACACCCGTCTCCGGGCCAGCGGCGACGAACTGCTCACCGTCGCCGCCGGCCCGACGGAGCCCGAAAGCGTCGTCAGGATCCGAGTCCCCGGCGATGGGGACGGCGACGGGTCGGACGGCACCGGCACCGAGATCGACGAGCGGGTACTGCGCCGGTCGGTCGACGTGGACCTGGCGGAGCGGTACGTCTCCGAACCCGAGGCGGTCACGGTGGAGACGCCGGACGGCGAGCGGACACACGCGACGTACTACCCGCCGCACAACCCCGACGCCGAGGCCCCTGGGGACGAGGCACCGCCGCTCCTGACGACGGTCCACGGCGGGCCGACGAGCCAGTCGCTGCCGACGCTCGACCTGTCGGTGCAGTTTTTCACCACCCGGGGCGTGGGCGTGCTCGACGTGAACTACCGGGGGTCGACGGGGTACGGCCGGGCGTACCGCGACCGGTTGCGCGAGGAGTGGGGGGTCGTCGACACCGCCGACTGCGTCGCCGCCGCCGAACACCTGGCGGCGACGGGCCGGGCGGACCCCAATCGCCTGGCGATCCGGGGCGGCAGCGCCGGCGGCTACGCCGTGTTGTCGGCGCTGGCTTTCCACGACGCCTTTGACGCGGGCGTGAGTTACTACGGCGTGGCGGACCTGCGGACACTCGCCGAACACACCCACAAGTTCGAGTCCCGCTACCTCGACTCGCTGGTCGGCCCACTGCCCGAGGCGAGCGACCGCTACGAGGAGCGCTCGCCGGTCAACCACGCCGACGGGATCGCGGTGCCACTGTTGTTGTTGCAGGGCAGCGAGGACACCGTCGTCCCGCCGGAGCAGGCCGAGGCGATGGTCGACGCCCTCGCCGAGAACGGCGTGCCCCACGCCCACGTCGAGTTCGAGGGTGAGCGCCACGGCTTCCGCCGCGAGGACTCCCGCCGGCGGGCACTGGAGACCGAGTTCGGCTTTCTCGGCGACGTCTTCGGGTTCGACCCCGCCGACGACCTCGCCGCCGTCGCGGTCGTGGAGAACTGACCCGACGAGAGGCCGTCGCCGGGCGCACAGAACCAGTTACAGACCGTCACGACCGCCGGGAACTTGTGTCTCCGTTCCGTACAGGTGGTATGAGCGAGCGTGCATCCGAGGCTGAACTGGACGACGAGGAGTGGCGCGACCGACTCGACGACGACGAGTACCAGATTCTCCGGGAGTGTGGCACGGAGTCGCCCGGGACGAGCGAACTACTCGACGTGGACCGTCCCGGCACCTTCCGCTGTGCCGGGTGTGGGCAGGCGCTGTACCGCACCGACGAGAAGTTCACGTCCGGAACCGGGTGGCCCTCCTTCTGGGCGCCGGTCGACGACGACGCGATCGACACCCAACCCGACCCAGGGATAATGGGCACCCGCACCGAGGTCGTGTGTGCGAACTGCGACGGCCACCTCGGCCACGTGTTCGACGACGGCCCCGACCCCACGGGCAAGCGTCACTGCATCAACGGCGTCGCCCTGGAGTTCGACGAGGCCGACGAATGACCGGCGCTCGCGGCGGGCGGACAGCATGACGCTGACGCCGGCGGTCGTCGCCGCCTACGACCGCGAGGCACCCGCACCTGCAGAGACGGCGTCGGCCACCTTCGGCCTGGGCTGTTTCTGGGGGCCGGACGCCGAGTTCGGTGCCCTGCCGGGCGTGGTCCGCACCCGCGTCGGCTACGCCGGCGGCACGAAGTCGTCGCCGACGTACCGCGCGATCGGCGACCACACCGAGGTCATCCAGGTCGACTACGACCCCCGCGAGACGACGTACCGTGACCTCCTCGACGTGGCCTTCGGGAGCCACGACCCCACGCGGCAGGCCCGCAAGCGCCAGTACCAGAGCGTCGTCCTGACGACCGGCGACCAGCGCGCCGTCGTCGAGGACTACCTCGCCGAGCGCGGGCTCGATCCGGCGGGGATCGCCACCCGGGTCGAACCGCTCGACCGGGTCACCGTCGCCGAGGACTATCATCAAAAACACTCCCTGCGCTCGGGCGGCGTGCCCGACGCCCTGGCGGGGTACGACGACCGCGAACTGCGGGAGTCACCCGCCGCCGCGAAACTGAACGGTCGGGCCGGCGGCCACGACCTGCCCGAGGGCGACGACATCCGGGCGGCGCTAGAGCAGGCGGCCCGCCGGT
>CAZQHW010000275.1:0-2588 GCA_964593395.1 uncultured Halobacteriales archaeon | reverse complement strand
GGACCACAAGCGCGCCTACGAGGGCGACGAGGGGCCCAACACCGGCGGGATGGGCAGTTACAGCGACACCGCGCCGGAACTGCCGTTTATGACTCGCGCGGACTACGACGAGGCGGTCGCGATCGTCGAGCGCACCGTCGAGGCCCTCGCCGCCGCGGGCCACGACTACCGCGGCGTGCTCTACGGCCAGTTCATGCTCACCGCGGACGGCCCGAGAGTCGTGGAGTTCAACGCCCGCCTGGGCGACCCCGAGGCGATGAACACTCTGCCGACGACCGACACGCCGCTGATCGAGGTGTTGCGGGCGGCCCGCGACGGCCGCTCGTTGCCCGACCCCTCCTTCGACGGCCGTGCCACGGTCTGCAAGTACGCGGTGCCGGAGGGCTACCCCACCGATCCACAGGCGGATACGCGCCTCGACGTGGACCCCGACGCCGGTCTCGACGAACCCGACGCCCGCCTGTACTTCGCCAGCGTCGACGAGCGAGAGGCGCCACGCGCCTCCGGCGGCGGGATCTACACGACCACCTCGCGTGCGCTTGCGGTGGTCGGCTTCGGCGACTCGATCGCCGACGCGGAGGCCGCCGCCGAGCGCGGACTGGCCGAGGTGGGCGAGGCGGGCCTGCGGGTGCGTCACGACGTCGGTACCGCCGAGTCGGTCGAGCGCCGTGTCGACCACGTTCGCGACCTGCGGCGTGAGTCGACCGAAACCAGTTAGACCCGGGCCCGCCCGATCGGTGACGTGCGCCGAGGCGACGCCGACGACCCGGGCGACACGCTCCCTCAAGAGCCGGACACGGAGAGTGCCACGGACGCCGACACCGAGAGCGAGAACGGCGGTGACGACACCGCATCGGTTTCCGGTTCGGCGGCGTCGACCGGCGACAGCGCGGACGACCGGCGACGCCACCACGCGGTCACGAGCCATCGCACGCCGTCGGCGGGTAACTCGCTCGCGTGGTGGTTCACCGCGCGGCATCCGCTCCGCGTGGTGGTGCAGTACCTCGCCGTCTGGGTCGTCCGGCTCGCGCCGAGTCTGCGACTGAAGCGCTGGCTGTTGCGCCGGATGGGGGCGACCGTGGAGCCGGGGGTCTCCTGGGGACTGGAGGCCACGCCGGACGTGTTCTGGCCCGACCGCATCACACTGCGGGAAGACGCCGTGATCGGCTACGACGCCACGTTGCTGTGTCACGAGTTTCTCCAGGACGAGTACCGCGTCGGCCCGGTCGAGATCGGCGAGGGGGCGATGGTCGGCGCCGGGGCGATCGTCCTGCCCGGCGTCACCGTCGGCGCTGGCGCGAGCGTGGCGGCGAACTCCCTGGTGACGCGGGACGTGCCGCCCGGTGCCACCGTCGCCGGCGTGCCCGCGGAACCGATGAGCGACGCCGGCGACGACGCTGGCGACGGCGACTGAGACCCACCGGACTCTCTGTGTCCAGTGCACGGGCCCGCCCGTGTCAGGCGTCACGCAGTCGGACGACGCCGTGGTCCAGCACCTCGCTGTTGGGGATGATGTACTCCTCGGAGTCGTTCTCGACGCGGGTGACGAGAATGTCCATTCCCTGGACGACGCCGTGGCGGTCGCCGATCTCGACGCGGTCGCCGATGACGTACGGCTGGCGCATCAGCAGGTAGATGCCCGCCGCCCCGGAGGAGAGAAAGTCCCGCAGCGCCACGGCCGCGAGAACGACGATCCCGAAGGCGTACACGGACAACAGGGCCACCAGCGCGAGCGTCTGGACGCCGACCTGTCCCAGCGCGATCAGCAAGACGACGTACAACACGCTGTACTTCACCAACTTGGGGACGACGGTGACCTCGGGTAGTTTCACGCCGCGGAGGCGCTCGCCGACGATCAGTTCGGCCTTGTCGGCGACGACGAACCCGACGATCACCACGAGTCCGGCGATGAACAACTGCGGGACGAAGCCGACGAACCGCTCCCAGAACTGTTCGGTGGTGAGTAGCCCGACGATGTTCACCGCCGCCAGAACGGACACCGCGTAGATGAACCACGAGAGCATCCCAGCGACGATCGTCACCGTCGACAGTCCGAGTGACTGGGCGCTGCGCTCGAAGGCGGTGCCCTCGACGAGCGAGGGGATGTTCGCGGCCCGCAACAGCCGGCGGGCCAGCCGCCCGGCGAGGACCCCGAGCACGAGTCCGAGCGCCAACACGATGCCGGCCTGCACCAGGCGCAACTGGATCAACTCGACCAGCGCCTCGAGTCCTGGCACGTCCGACAGCGGTCCCAGGCCGCTCCCGTTCTCCGTCGTCGTGGTCGTCTCGCCCTGGGTTCCGGCCTGCAACGTCGACGGCAGCGGGATGCCGGGAGTCATGTCAGTAGTCCTCTGGGTCGAGTTCGAGTACCAGTTCGCCGTTCTTGAACGCCCGGACGAGCGCGTCGGACTCGCTGAGCACGACCGCGGTGGCGTTCGTGTCCCGGGTGATCGCCCCGGCAGCCATGTGACGGGCGCCCAGTCCCTTCGGGATGTCGACACCCTCGGCGGAGGGTTCGAGGTAGCGGTACGCCGAGACGATCTTCCCCGCGTCCGAGATGACGAAGGCACCGTCCAGTCGGGAGAACT
>CAZQHW010000274.1:0-2611 GCA_964593395.1 uncultured Halobacteriales archaeon | reverse complement strand
CCGAACAGTGGAAGTGGGCGCTGTTCGGCGGCGGTGACGGCTGGTGGTACCCGATCCCCGGCCAGCGCAGCAAACGATGAGCACGACTGGCACAGAGCCGGCGCAGGTCCACCGCGACGAGTACGGCGTCCTCGAGACCGACTGCTGTGAGGCGTCGGTGACCGCGAGTGTGGAAGCCGGGTGCCTGATTCCGGTCTGCGAGGACTGCGAGCGGCAGGTCGGCGAGAACCTGCGGGCTGTACTGCTGTAAGACGACTGACCACCGACGGCACACCGCGGATCGTTCCCGCGGGGTGGTTCTCGCCCGCCTCGGAGGCGTTGTATCCGGGAACGGTCCTGCTGTCGCGAGGTGGGTTGCCCGCGATGGCTGGCTCGCTGAGAGCCGGGTTCGAATCCCGGCCGCGGGTTTGCCCCGCTCCCGGGGGCCAAACCGGGAGACCCGGTCGGAGAGACGACCGGCCGACCACGACCCGCCCGGGGGTCGACGGTCTCGGACTGTGGTTGGCGGGACCATACTCGGGCGTGCGCTGGTCCTCCGGGCTTTTCTCCCGGAGCTGTTGAGCGCACGAGCCGGATCGGTCAGCTCTCGCACGGACAGTCTCAGTCTCCACTGTGTCCGTGCATCCTGTTGGTCGCTGCCCCACGACTGGCAGCACCGCCAGTGCGACCGCGTCTGACGTCTGTGCACGACATCGGCCCCTGCCCGACCGGACAACGGACGGATGGGGTCACTCCTCATCGCCGCTTGCGATTGCAGTCGAGCCGCGAACACGACCACTGGACGGACGCGCGTGGGCTCACGGCCCACGCGAGCCGGGTTCGAGGCCCGGTCGCGGCCTCGGGGTGATCCAGTATGCCAACTGACCCCAGCGCACGACAGCAGCAGTCGATCGACTCGCGGTGGGCGCTCACGCGAGTGAGCGTCATCACCGTCAGCACTACCATTGCCCTGCTGGCCCTCGCCGCCGCACTCGGTATCTCCGTGTTCGCGGACGGCGCGGCAGGGCTGATCGTGTTCGGCGGGGTCGGCCTAATCGCCGGCCTCGCGGGCACGCTCGGGCTCGTCGCCGCCCGGAGGCTCACGGAGCGCCGGCAGGCGCCGACCGCCACCGACAGCGAGACCCCCGACTGAGTCTCGCGCGGTCTTTCGGTACGCTACCACCACTATGAGACGATCACACACAACAGCGATCAGTGCCGCCCTCGCGGTCCTGCTCCTCGCAGCAGGCGCGACGGGGGCGGCTGCACAGACACCCGACAACGGGATCGACCCGTTCGCTGACGGCGGCCTCGCAGACCGGGCCGCTGCGAGTGCGGCAGGGATCGCCGACCGGGGGATCGAGTGGGTCCGCTACCAACTGGGCGCCCGCGCTGGCGGCGTCCTGCCCGGCGTCGAGGAACCACCGACTGCCGAGGAGCGGGCCAACGACCTCCAGCAGTACGTCAACGACCGCAACGAGACGCTGACGGCGTACGCCAACGACCAGATCCTCGGTGACCAGAACCTCACCGAGCCCCGTGTGGCGGAGGTCACCGTGACTGGTCCCGAGGGCGAGACGGCGACGCGGCACGTCGTGGTTCGGGTGAGCGACGGGCAGGTCTCAGAAGTTGAGGCCGTCAACAACACAGGTCTGTCGGCGAACGTCACTATCGGTCTGTCGGGCTACGCGACCAGTGAGGCCCGCACGGAGGCTGAGCGACTGTTCTCCGAGTACGTCCAGGCAGACAAGCGACCGACCGAGGCCGAGCGGACCCGGGTGGTCAGCAAGTACGGTGGCTCGGTGACGATCGACGGCGAGCGCCTGCCCGGCGAGGGGGACGAGGGGTGACCAGCCGTGCCCGGTAGCATCGGCGAGCAGCTCCGCGGGACTGCCGCGAACACACGCGATCTGGTGACCGGCGTCTCCCTTGGCAACCTGCTGCCGCCGTCAATCCTCTCGACGCTCGCGTTCATTCGCGACGCCGTCCCGCGCTCCGTCGGCTTCGCGGACACCGCGGCCCGGCAGGCGACCGGCGTCGTGGTCGTGGCGATCACGATGGTCGTCGCCAGTCTGACCGTGTTGACGTGGCTGGCGGTCGCCTTCGCGGTCCTGTTCGGCCCGCTGGCACTGCTGCGGTTGATACCGGCGGTGGACGACCGCTGGCCGCTGTCGGCGTCGACGTGGCCGCTCTGGGAGGTGCGTGAATGATGGTATCGATCCCGACGCCGATACCGAAGTCGCTGTCCGACCGCCTGCGGTCGTTCGCCCGCTCGCGGTGGACACTCCAAGTCTACCGCCTCGTCCTGCTCGTCTTGATCGGCGGCCTCGTCGTCGCGCTGGCGTCGACCGGCGGCGTTCTGGGCGTGATCGGTGGCGTGGTCGTGTTCGTCTTTCTCGCCGAGAGCGTCCGCGAGTCAACGAGCGACATATGGAACGCCCGGTTTTCGGCGATCGACGTGGACCTGTCGTGGATCCCAGGGAGGGACTGATCATGATCAGATCAGCCTGGAGCGAGGCTGTGCTGCTCGGGCTGCTCGGGGTGGTCGTCCTCGCTGTCCTCGCCGGCGCAATTGCGGTCGTCGCTCTGCCGGCCGACGCCAGTCTTCAGCAGCAGCGCACCGAACTCGATG
>CAZQHW010000273.1:0-2621 GCA_964593395.1 uncultured Halobacteriales archaeon | reverse complement strand
CCGAGGACGTTCCGGGCGGCGACGTGGGCCGTGACCGTCAGAAAGCCGGCGAACAGCAGGAACGTGCCGACGACGGCGACGACGGTGGTGGGGGCAACCTGCAGCACCGACGCGGGCGGGGAGAGTGTGGTCACGGCAGCCGACCCGAACCGGGGGTCACCCCTCTAGCAGGCCGAGTTCGTTCAGCCGGGTGACGATCTCCTCGACGGCCTCCTCTGCGTCCTCGGGACGCTTGCCGCCGGTGATAACGAGTTTTCCGGAGCCAAACAGCAGCGCGACGACCTCGGGGTCGTCCAGCCGGTAGACGAGTCCGGGGAACTGCTCGGGTTCGTACTCGATGTTCTCCAGTCCGAGGCCGATGGCGATGGCGTTGAGGTTGAGGTTGCGCCCGAGGTCCGCGCTGGTGACGATGTTCTGGACGACGATCTCCGGGTCGTCCTCGACCTCGATGTTCAGGTCGCGGAGCTTCTGGAAGACGATCCGCAGGGACTCGTGGACGTCGTCGGTCGACTTGGCGCCGGTACAGACGATCTTGCCCGAGCGGAAGATGAGTGCCGCGGACTTCGGGTCCTGGGTACGGTAGACCAGCCCGGGGAACTGTTCGGGGTCGTAGTCTGCCCCCTCAAGATCCATCGCCACGCTCTTCAGGTCGAGTTCCTGACCGATCCCCGTCGAGGCTACCACGTTCTCGATGTTGATCGTCTGCTTGGGGTCTGCACTCATGTCTCGACTTAAATGACGTATTTAAGTCTTATAAAGCTTGGTGAGAGTGCGTGACACGTTCCCGGACGGAGAGGTCAGGGGGGTACGGCCACGGCAACGAGGTCCGTCGTGTCGGGCGGACGATACACGGGAGCGACGCGCTCTTGTCGGCGCCCCCGGAAGGGCGGTCGTGCACCTGCTAGAGTTGGCCGGCGAGGACGACCGTCTCGCGGTCCGCGAGGCGGCGACCGTCGCCGCCGAGGTGTCGCCGCTCGCTGCCGGCCTGGCCACCGCCCGCGGCGCCGGCAGCGTCGAGCGACTGGCGCTCACCCACCGCGTCTCCCGGCTCGTCGGCGTGGCCGACGGCACTCCGGCGGACGCCGAGCGGCTGCTGGCCGCCGCGGCGTCACCCGGTGACGGCGCGGGTGAGGGCTCGGGGACCGTCGCAGTGCGGGCGCGGGACGTGCGCTCGACGACCGGGGTGGACACCCAGCGAGTCGAGCGCCGCCTGGGCGACGCCCTTGTCGAGCGCGGCCACCAGGTGGACCTCGACGACCCGGACCACGAACTCCGGGCGCTGTTCGCCCGGCCCGACGCGTGGTCGGACCCTGGCGCAGACCTCGACCGGGGAGACGACGGGGACGCCGCCGGGGTCGAGGGTGTCGAGCCGGTCACCGCCGGCCCCACACCGGAGACGGACCGCGAGACGGTGTGTGCGCTGGCGTGGCTCGACCGCGAGGTGCCACGCGAGTTCGCCCCCCAGCCCACCGACCGTCCGTTCTTCCAGCCCGGCAGCATGGCCCCCGCGCTGGCACGGGCGCTTTCGAACCTCGCGGGCGCCGCGCCCGGTCGGCGGCTCGTGGACCCGATGTGTGGCACCGGTGGGCTGCTCGTGGAGGCGGGCCTCGTCGGCGCCAGCGTGGTCGGCGTCGACGCCCGCGAGCGGATGGCCCGCGGCGCCGCCCGCAACCTCCGGGAGTACGTCGGCGGCGGGGCGACCGTCGTCGGCGACGCCGCCCGTCTCCCGCTCGCGGACGACAGCGCCGACGGCGTACTGTTCGACGCCCCCTACGGCCGGCAGTCGGCGATCCGCGCCGACGACCTGCGCGCGCTGGTCGACGAGGCACTCCGGGAGGCCTGCCGGCTGGCGCCGCGGGCGGTCGTCGTCGGCGACCGGGCGTGGCGCGACGCCGCCCGCGGTGCCGGGTGGCACGTGGACACCCACCTGCGGCGCCGGGTGCACCGCTCGCTGGTGCGACACGTGCTCGTGCTGGTCGACCCGTCGAACGGAGGACCCGACGACGCGGGGGCAGGACCGTCGGCGGGCGAGCGCCGACGGTGACGGCCTCGGGTCGCAGACGGCGGGCCGCCTCCGGTGGTCGCCGTGCTCAGTCGTCCTCGGGGGCGGAGCCGGCGTCGGTGTCGGCCGGCGCGTCGGGGTCGCCGCCGAGGAGCACTCCGAGGGCACCGGTGCGGTCGGTGCGGGGGCGACCGTACACCGCGTACCAGACGACGCCGCCGACGACGATGCCCGCGGCGCCGAGCAGCGGGACCGTCCCCATCTGGGTGAGCAGTCCCAGCCCGCCCAGCAGACCGACGACCTGCACGTACGGGTAGCCCGGCGCGGTGAACGACGGCTGGTAGGAGTCGATGTCGCTCTCGCGGAAGGCGACCAGCGCGACGTTGATGATCGAGAACACGAGGATCTGGAAGGCGCTGGCGAGTTTCGCCAGGTCGACGACGGGGACGAAGGCGATCAGCGCGAGCAACAGCAGGCCCGTCAGGAGGATGGCGTTGCGCGGAGTCTTGAACCGCGGGCTGACGCGAGTGAACGTCGACGGCAGCAGGTCGTCGCGGCTCATCGCCAGCGGGAACCGCGAGGAGGCGAGTACGCCGGCGTTGGCCATGCTGGTCAGCGC
>CAZQHW010000272.1:0-2637 GCA_964593395.1 uncultured Halobacteriales archaeon | reverse complement strand
ACGCTGTCGGTGCCCGTCGTCGCCGCCGTCGACGGCGCCGCGCTGGGCGGCGGCAACGAACTCCAACTCGCCACACACTACACCGTCGCCGAGCGCCACGCCGAGTTCGGCCAGCCAGAACTCCGCCTGAACATCCTCCCGGGGTACGGCGGCACCCAGCGGCTCCCCCGTCTGCTCGCCGAGCGCCGCGGCCGCGAGGGTCTGGTCGACGCCCTGACGATGCTCACGCACGGCCGGACCGTCGACGCCGACGACGCGGCCACAAGGGGCGTCGTCGACGAGGTGACTGCCCGCCCGGCGCAGGTCCGGGCTGCCGACCTCGCTCGGGCCCACGTCCGCGGCGACGACGACACCCTGCGGGACGCCCGCGAGGACCGGGTCGCCGCCCGCGAGCGCTGGGCCGACCCCGGCGAGTTCGATGACTCCGTTCTCGATGCGGCGCCGGTCGCCCGGAACCGCCGCTCGTGTGAACACGCCGGGACCGGCCGCGAGCGAGCCGTCGAGCGGATCGTCGAGTCGGTTCGGACCGGCTTCGAGGAGGGCCTGGCGGCGGGGTTCGAGCGAGAGGCCGACGCCTTCGGGGCCGCCGTCGTCGACCCCGAGGGCGGAAAGGCCGGCATCGAGGCCTTTCTCGACGGGCAGGCGGCGCCGCTGCCGACCCGTCCCCGCGAGGCGCCGGGACTCGAGGAGGCCGACGACCTCGAGAGCGACGGCGACCTCCTGCCGGTCGGCGCCCCCTTCTACCCGGGTGTCGACGAGGTGCCCGACTACCAGTACGGCTTCGCCGTCGAGCGCGACCCCGAGACCGGTGTCCCCGCGCACGGCGACCCCGAGGAGGCCGAGGTCGAGGGGCTCTACCCCGTCGAGGACCCCGGTCCGAACGAGGTGCTCGTCTACGTTCTCGCGAGCGAGGTGAACTTCAACGACGTCTGGGCGATCACGGGCGTCCCGGTGAGCCAGTTCGACAACCACGACCGCGACCGTCACGTCACCGGCAGCGGCGGGGTGGCGCTCGTGGTCGACGCCGGGCAGGCGGTCCAGTCACAGGGCCGGGTGTCGGTCGGCGACCTCGTCACGGTGTACTCCGGCCAGAGCGACCTGTTGTCACCGCGGATGGGTCTCGACCCGATGTACGCCGGGTTCTCCATCCAGGGGTACGAGGAGCCCGACGGCAGCCACCAGCAGTTCATGATCGCCCAGGGCCCGCAGGTCCACCCCGTGCCCGACGGGGTGAACGTCGCCGAAGCCGGGTCGTACCTGCTCGCGACCGGCACCGTCTACCGGGCGCTGTTCACCACCCTGGAGATAGACGCCGGCGAGCGCCTGTTCGTCGAGGGCGGTGCCACCGGCACGGGCTACGAGACGCTGACGATGGCCCGCCGTGCCGGACTCTCGGCGACCGGTCTGTGTTCGAGCGAGGAACGCGCCGACCGCATCGAAACCGCCGGCGGTCACGCGATCGACCGCACCGACGCGGACATCGACGACATCTGGGGGCCGATTCCAGAGGACCCCGACGAGTGGGCGGCCTGGCGCGAGGCGGGCGAGCCACTTCTCGACCGGTTCCGCGAGGCCCACGGCGACCTGGCGGATTACGCCTGCAGTCACGCCGGCGAGCAGTCGTTCCCGCGCTCGTTCCAGTTGCTCGGCGAGGGTGGCGAACTCACGTTCTGGGGGGCCTCGACGGGCTACCGGCTGACCTTCCTCGGCAAGCCCGGCGAGCGTACGCCCGAGACTGCCCTGGTCGAGGCCGACCTCGCCGCCGGCGAGGGGCTGCTCGTGTACTACGGCGTCGACCAGGACGGCGTCCTCGACCGGACCGCGCTGCGGGCGATCGAGGCCGGTCGCGACGTCGGTGCCCGCGTGGTCGTCGTCACGATGACCGACGAGGGACGGGAGTTCGTCGAGTCACTCGGGTACGGCGACAGCGTCGAGGGCGTGGTGTCGATCGAGGGCCTGGAGCGCCGCGAGGACGAGTTCGACTGGCCCGACACCCTGCCGGACTTTCCGGACCCGCAGGACGACCCCGAGGCGTTCAAGCAGGCCGTGCAGGCGTACACCGACAGCGCGTTCAAGCCGCTCGGGTCGGCGGTCGGCCAGTTCCTCAGCACCGCGGAGAACCCGCGGGGCTACCCGGACGTCGTCTTCGAGCGGGCCGGCCACGACGCCCTTGGCGTCTCGACGATGCTCGTCCGGCCCCACACCGGTCGCGTCGTCTACAGCGAGGACGTGGGCGGGCGGCGCTACTCCTTCTACGCGCCGCAGGTGTGGATGCGCCAGCGGTCTATCTCGATGCCCACGGCGACGATCTCGGGCACGCACCTCTCGAACGCCTACGAGGTCCAGCAGTTGAACGCCGAGATCGACGCCGGCGAGTTCGAGGTGACCACGCCCGAGGTGGTCGAGTGGTCGGACCTCCCCGACGCACACCAGATGATGTGGGACAACGAACTCGAGGCCGAGTCCTACGTCGCCAACCACGCCCTGCCCGCCGCCGGCCTGCGTGACCGCACCGAACTGTACCAGGCCTGGGCGGCCGGGGAGGCCACTGGGAGCGAGGACTGATTACAAAAGACGCCGTGGGTCCGGGCGGCCTCGGCTTGACCCGGTCTCGCCACCGGGCGACTGGGTTCACTA
>CAZQHW010000271.1:0-2652 GCA_964593395.1 uncultured Halobacteriales archaeon | reverse complement strand
TCGGCCTCGCCGACGTTCTCCCGCTCCAGAAAGGCGAGGTCGGTGGCGTCGTGTTGGAGGACGCTCACCCCGGGGAACGACTCGGCGAGGTCGCGGGCCTGCTCCGGGTCGCGCTCGATCAGTCGGACGCGGTGGCCCTCCTCGGAGAGCAGCCGGACCACGTCGCGGCCGATCGTCCCGCCGCCGACGACGACCACCTCCAGCGGCGGCTCCCGGGCCGCCGGGACGACCTCGTGGGCGAACCGTTGGACGCTGTCGGGTCGGCCGATCACGACGACGGCGTCGCCCGCCGAGAGCGTCGTCGTCCCGCGGGGGATCACCGTCTCCCCGTCGCGGATCACCGCCGCGAACGTCAGCGCCTCGTAGCGGTCCGCCTCCTCCACCGTCAACCCCGCCAGCGAACTCTCCTCGGTGATCGAGAACTCCGCCGTCTGCACCAGTCCGTCGGCGAACAGCCGACTGTCGGCCGCGCCGGGGAGGTCGACGATCTGGACGAGCGAGCGGGCAGTGAGCAGATCGACGGAGACCATGAAGTCGACGCCGAACGCCCCCGGCGACCGCTCCCAGGTGCGCAACAGCGACGGCTTGCGGACCCGGGCGATCGTGAAGGCGTCACTCACGGTCTTGGCGGTCCCACAGGTGACGATGTTCGCCTCGTCCGAACTCGTCGAGGCGATCACCATGTCCGCCGCCTCCAGGCCCGCCTCGCGCAACACGTCCAGGTCGGTGCCGTCGCCGGTGACGCCGAGAACGTTCTCGTCGTACTGGATGGCCTCGACGCGGTCCTCGTCGAGGTCGACGACGGTCACCTCGTGTCGCTCCGAGAGGTCCGCCGCCGTCGTCGACCCGACCTCGCCGACACCGATGACGATTATCCGCACGAACCCACCCCGCGGACGTTCATGCCCCGACAATCCCCGCTCTCGTGAAATCGGTTGGGATTCCGCCAGTTCATATCATTTTTCTATAACTTTCGTGGGTGGTCTGCGGAGCACTCGACGCCCCCGGTGTGCTCTCTGGATCGGTTGCACTCGATCTCGATGTGGAGACCTCCGGAGCCCTCGGCGCGCTCTCACCAGTCACTCTCGATCTCGGTGGGTAGACCCACGAAGCCCTCGGCGTCGCCGGCGCCGCAGGCGCCGGCTTCCAGAGGCGCGTAGCGCCTCGCGGCGCTCGACGGTCCTCACTCGCTGCGCGCCTCGCTCACTCCGTTCGCTCGGTGCTTGCGTCGTGAGAGACCAGTCGAGCGCGCCTCGCCCTTCGAGTCCACCAGGCACGGTGGGAGGTCCCCACACCTCCCCGCCCGGTCGCGGAAGTCGCTCGGTCGGTTCGCCGTCGCTCACCGACCTCGCAGTGTGGCGACCGGGCGCTTCCTGTCGCAGGGCGCGCGAGCAACGCGCGAGGGACGACTGACCGAGCGCAGCGAGGGAGGGAGGAGGCTGGGGAGGCGTGAGGCAGCGGGTGTGGCGGGTGGGACCGAAAGGGGCCGCCCCGGTGCGGGCGCGTCGCGACGCAAGCACTACAGCGAACAGAGTGAGCGAAGCGCGCAGCGAGCGAGGTGCCCGCACCGGGGCGGGGGCTTTCTGGGTCCACTCACAAGTAGCGACAGCGTGCGAGAGCAGCGGGGCGGGGGCTTTCTGGGTCCCTTCTCCAGCAACTACAGCAGGTGAGAGCAGTGGGCCGGGGGCTTCGCGGGGCCACTCGGCAGTCGCTCACTCGCCACACGAGCATCACCACGCTACGAGTCGTCGGGGAAGGGCACGTCGAGTTCGTGGCCGTCGTCGGGGACGAAGGCCTCGCAGTCCGCGCCGCGGTCGGCCAGTTCGTCGCGGGCCTGCTCGACGTGGGCCGAGGGGTCACCGGCGTACCGCGAGGAGATATGAACCAGCGCGAGTCGCCGGGCACCGGCGCGGGCGGCCAGCCGGGCGGCCTCGCGGGCGGTGGAGTGGGCGGTCTTGCCGGCCCGGCCGGAGCGGTCGTCGGCGAAGGTGGCGTCGTGGACCAGCAGGTCGGCGCCGTCGGCGGCGGCACGGACGGCGGCGACCGGGCGGGTGTCGCCGGTGTAGACCACGCGCCGCCCGGGGCGGGGCGGGCCGACGACCTCCTCGGGGTCGATCGTGCGACCGTCGTGTTCGACGGACTCGCCGCGGTGGAGCGTGGAGTACTTCGGGCCGGGCGGGATGCCCAACTCGTGTTCGGCGTGCTCGCGGTCGAAGCGGCCCTTTCGGTCGTCCTCGACCAGCGTGTAACCCACCGCGCGGGTGTCGTGGTCGACCTCGACGGTGCGGACCTCGTACTCCGGGCGGGAGAGGGCGACCTCGCCGGGGGCGACCTCGTGGACGCGGACGGGGTAGGAGGGGGCGGTGCCGGCGACACTCGCCAGCGACTCGACCGTCGAGCGGGTGCCGTGGGGGACGTGGATCGCAAGCGGCGCGGACCGCTCGTTGAAGCCGAGTGTCTGCAGGAGACCGGGCAGTCCGAGGACGTGGTCGCCGTGGCAGTGAGTGATAAAGACGTGGTCGAGCGAGAAGCCCGTGCCGTACCGCATCATCTGGCGCTGGGTGCCCTCGCCGCAGTCGAACAGCAACTCGTCGCCCTCGCGGTTGACGTAGACGGCAGGGACGTTGCGCTGGACCGTCGGCACCGCGCCGC
>CAZQHW010000270.1:0-2678 GCA_964593395.1 uncultured Halobacteriales archaeon | reverse complement strand
GCGACCGACGGCGCGGAGGCGGCGACCGCCGCCGACTCGTCTGCGCCGGCGGTCGACTCCGCGCCGGCCGGCACCCCGGACGACCCCGTCGGCGCCGACCTCGGGGACGACGGCCCGCCGGACGACGAGGAGATGCCGCTGTCGGCCCACATAGAGGAGATGATCCGCCGGTTGGCGGTGGTCGTGATCGCCGCTGGACTGGCGACGGCGTTCACCTTCCCGGTCGCGACGCGGCTCATAAACGCCATGTGGTACGGCGTGTTGCCGGCGAACGTGCCGCCGCCGACGCTGTACGGCCCCCTGGAGAAGTTGCTCGCGGAGATCAAGGTGGCGAGTCTCGGCGGGATCCTGATCGCCCTGCCGGTCGTCGTGTACGAGGTGTACCTGTTCATGCGGCCGGGACTGTACCCCACCGAGCGACGGTACTTTCTCGCGGCGGTGCCGACGAGCCTGGTTCTCGGGTCGGTCGGCATGGCCTTTGCGTACTTTCTGGTGTTGCCGCTGCTGTTCCAGTACTTTATCACCTACTCCGAGAGCGCCGTCGACGCGCTCCCGTTCGGCCTACAGGTCACGTTCGACCTCATCGTCTCTCTGCTCGGGGCGTTCGCGCTGGTGTTCCAGATCCCGCTACTGATCATGCTCGCCGTGATGATCGGTGTCGTCACGAGACGGTGGCTCGAGCGCCAACGCCTGCTGTTCTGGGGGCTGTTCGTCGGGATCGGCTTCTTTATCAGTCTCGGTGACGCCACCGGCACGGCGCCGCTCATCATCGGGGCGACGATGATCGGGTTGTTCGAGGGGACGCTCGCGCTGTTGCGGTGGACCGGCCGGAACTGACCGACGACGGCCCGGCGGTGGACCGGCGGGTCCACGTCGCCGGCGTCCGGACACCGCTCGTCTTGGACCGAGAGGCTGAAACGGCTCAGGAGCCTGAACCGGACGTGCAGCGGCGCTCGTGTCTGGCGGCGATCGCGACGCTCGGGACGGCGGGGGTGAGCGGCTGTCTCGACCTCCTCGCCTACGACGACCCGACCGGCGAACCCGCCCTGGAGAGTGACCGTCCGGCGGTCGACGAGACCTTTGTCGCCGGGCCGATGGAGCCGCGCTGTCCCCGCGGCGAGTTCCCGCCGATGTCAGAGCGCAGTTTCCCCGTGCAGGACCTGCCCGCCGACCGCGACGTGGCGACGGTCGAGGCGTTCGCCCGGAACACCCTCGGCGACGACAGCCTCAATCTCCGTGCCAAGCGCCCCGAGCGACTCGGCTGGCGCGGCCAGACGTACGACATCGCCAGTCGCTACAACTCAGAGCGGTACTTCGTCGGCTGGGCCGGCGCCGGGGGCGACGACCGGGCGGTGCTCGTCGTGCTCCACGAGGCGTACACCGACCTGGTCGTGTTCGAGACCGCTGACCGCTGCTGACGCCTGGGCCTGGGCCTGGGGCCCGGGCCCGGGGAGTCGGTCACGGTCAGTCCAGTCGTTCGAGAACGGCGTCGGGGTCGTACGCGAGCGACAACGACCGCGACCGGCCCCGTCCGTTCACGTCGGCGTAGGTGGCCTCGATGAGGTCGAGTTCGTCGAGTTTGTTGACGATCTCCGAGTAGCGGGTGTACCCCAGGTCGGTGCGGTCGTGGAAGGCGTCGTACACGTCGCCGGCCTGTTTGCCGTCGTGGTCCGCCAGGACCCGCAACAGGTCGCGCTCGCTGTCGGTCAGCCCCCGCAGCGACCGCGAGAGGTGGACGTACTTCGAGGTGTCGTACGCCTCCTCGACGTCGTTCTCGGTGACGGTGCGGGAACCACGCATCTCGGCGGTGAGGCCGGCGCGGTGCAACAGGTCGATCCCCACTCGCAGGTCACCCGTCTCGGCG
This sequence comes from uncultured Halobacteriales archaeon, assembly GCA_964593395.1. Lineage (GTDB taxonomy): Archaea > Halobacteriota > Halobacteria > Halobacteriales > SW-7-71-33 > SW-7-71-33. The sequence goes on along the minus strand of CAZQHW010000270.1, from coordinate 814 downwards.
GTCAACTCGGCGACGCGGTCGAGCACCGGCGCCGAGAGCACGTCGTCGTGAAAGCCCCGCTCGGCCCGGTCGCGGAGAATGTCGACGATCTCCTCGCGGTCGTACACGGGAAAGTACACCTCCTCCGGGCGAAACACCGACTGCACCCGGCTGTCGAGTTCGTCGATCACCTGTAGATCCGGGTCCGAGGAGATGACGATCACCCCGATGCGGGCCCCGCCCTGGTCCTCGTGGGCACGCAGGAGTGAGTACAGCGTGTCCGAGGCCTCCCCCTCGTAGAACAGGTAGTTCACCTCGTCCAGCGCGACGACGAGGGTCTCGTCCTCGTCGGCCAGCGTCTCGGTGATCTGGCCGAACAGTTTCTTGAACGACACCCCAGAGGAGGGCGGCTCGTAGTCGAACATCGCCCGGAACAACTGCGAGAACACCGCATAGCGGGTGCCGTTCACCTGGCAGTTCACCGTGGCGGTCCGCACACCGCCCTGGGCGGCGAGTTCGTCGAACAGTTTGCGAACGGCGGTGGTCTTTCCCGTCCCCGGTGGCCCCTCGATCTGGGCGTTCAGCGGGCGTGACCCCCGCACCGCCGGCCGCATCGCGTACTTCAGGCTCTCCATCTGGCTCTCGCGGTGGCGAAAGCGCTCGGGCGTGTAGTCGATCTCGAAGACGTGCTCGTCCCGGAACACGGACTCGTCCCAGGCGAGCATCCCGTCCTCGTCGCCCATCTTCACTTTCACCAGGCTCGCCGGTCACTTAACCGTTCGCACCGGCGACCGCCGGACCGGTCGCTCCGGGTACCACGCGGTCTCGACCGGGG
>CAZQHW010000269.1:1535-2697 GCA_964593395.1 uncultured Halobacteriales archaeon | reverse complement strand
GGCCACGGGTATCAGGCCGTGCCAGTCACCCGGTGTAACGCCCGTCGACGGATACCGCCGGTACTCGGGCGCTCGGTCACTCGTGTCCGCTCCCGTCGCCCTCATCACCGCCGACGTCGTCGAGCACGCTGCTCTCGACGGCGGTCGCCACGTCGACGACGGCGGTGGCCTGGGCGACGAGGTCGTCCGGCGAGCGGACGGCGTCGGCGTCGTCGCCCGTGAGGTCGTGTGCCACCGTGGCGGTGCCGGCGTCGACAGTCAGCGTGCCGAACGTCCGCAGACCGTCTAGTCGCCGCCACACCGCCTCGGGGAGGTCCGGCGCCAGCGGCCCGGACGACCCCATCGCGACGCGGTCGCCGTCGGCGACCAACTCGAAGCCGGCGCCCGGCTTCGCGGCCTTCAGCGGCGCCTCCAGGCTGACGCTAGACGGGTCCTCGCCCTGTTCACGGCGAGCGATCACCCGGCGCCCGCCGACGTGGACGGCGTACTCCGGCAGGTCGCTCTCGGACCACGTCGTCTCCTCGACGTCGGGGTGGGTGCGCATCTCCCGCCAGTCGTCGTCGGCTCCCGGCCCCGTCGGCTCGTCGGCAGCCGTCGACCGACTGTACGCGACCTGGGCGCCGGCGAGCAGTCCCCCGAGCAACAGCACCGCTCCCCAGATGGCCGCCCCGACCCCACCCGGCAGGGCGTCGCTCTCGTCCGGGTCGGCACTCGCCGTCTCTCGTGGTTCGCGCCGAGCGGTGGTCTCCGGGGTCGGGTCGCTCGGCGCCGCGGCCTCGTTGGTGCCGTCAGCGTCGTACACCTGCATGTAGAACCCCTGTCGGCCGCGGTTCGTGACTCGGATCCGGTCGGACTCGGGGGTGTACTCGAGGGTCCGCTCGGCGTCCCGACCGAGCACGTCGTCGTGTTCGTACACCGTCTGCCAGGTGCCGTTCCGTCGCTCGAGCACCTCGAAGCGGGCGTCGGTCAGCGACGCGCTGTCGGTCGACGCCTTCAGGTACACCGACTCGTCCGGGTCGACGGCGTACTCCTTCCAGGAGCCACACCGGCTCCAGACGAACCAGTCGGCGGCCCCCTCGCCGGTCGACGGCTTGCGGTCGCCGTTCGCGTTCGTGCAGTACCCTCGCTCGACGTCGGTCGCGACCGGCCAGACGCGCTCGGC
>CAZQHW010000269.1:0-1435 GCA_964593395.1 uncultured Halobacteriales archaeon | reverse complement strand
GACCCGGACCGTCTCCGAGAGCACCGTGTACCCGTTGTGACAGCCGAGGTCGACCCGCTCGTCCCGCCTCGGCAGCAACACCCGCAGCGGGTTGCAGGGTGCCGGACCGACGCTCTCGATGAACACCAGCCGCCCCTCGCTGCCGGTGCGTGCCTTGCGGACGTCGAGTGACCCGCCGGGGTCGCGCAACACCACCGGTTCGTTGGCCAGTGGCGCCCCCGACTCGTCCACGACGGCCAGTTCGATCCGAACGTTGCGCGTCTCGTCGTCCGATCCGTTGTCGACAACCGGTGGCTCACTGCCACCGGCCGTCACGACCCCCGGCGCCACTCCCCCGGCGCAGGACATCGCGACGCCGCCGATCACCTCCCGTCGCGACAGTTCCATGTAGTGTGTTACTGGATGCCAACACTTAATTCGATCGCAGGGTGAAACGGTAGTTAATTCGTTCGCGACCCGGGCGTCGTCCGCGTCTCAGCGCCGCAGCGCCGACAGCGCCTCGGCCGCCTCGCGGGCCGCCGCGAGGTGCTCGCGGGCCGCCCGCGGGTCGTCGCTCTCCTCGGCGGCGCGGGCGAACCTGGCGAGCGTTCGCTCCAGCGACTGCCGCCCGGCCCGCAGGTCGTCGCTCGTCCCGCTCGACGGTGCCGGCGCCGGCGTCGACGTTGGCACTCGCTCCTCTCTCTCCGACGACTGCCCCCGCACCGGCGCCGTGGCCGACTCGCCCTGCTGTCTCCCGGTGTCGGGCGTCTGTCGCTCGTCGGCACTCGCCCGCTCGCCGCCGGTCGCCGCCTCCTCGGGCTCTGTGGCGGTGTCCGGGGTGTCGACCTCGACCGGGCGCTCGCCGCCCGTCGTGGCGGTGCCTGCCTCGGTGCCGGTGGCCCTCGACTCCGCGGCGGGCGCCGCCTCGTCGGACTCCGTCTCGCTCGTCTGCCCGTCGCCGTCGGTCCCGTTCTGGCCCTGGCAGGTCGGGCAGAACTCCTGGCCGTCGTACCGGAACACGGGGTCGCCACAGGTGTCGCAGTGCTGGTTGGTCATCGTGGCACCCTTCAGGAGGAGTTCGGACATCTGGCGCGTGGCGGCTCGCTCGTCGGACTCGTCGCCGTACTTCTCGCGGAGTTTCTCTCGCTCCGCCTCCTTGTCGAAGTCGCTCATGTGTCCGGATTGGCGACGAGCGGCGAAAAGTACTGCGCTCGCTCTTCCACGGTCGTCTCCGTCTTCGTCGTCGGTGATCCCGCCTGGAGAGTCCCCGCTCTGGTGCTCTCACCCGCTGTGGCTGCTGGGGAGAGAGTCTGGAAAGTCCCTGCTCTGATGCTCTCATGCTGTCGCTACTGACGAAGGGACCCAGAAAGCCCCCGCCCCGCTGCTCTCGAACGACGATCGAGAGACCGATGGGACCCAGAAAGCCCCCGCCTCGCTGCGGGCGCCTCACTCGCTG
>CAZQHW010000268.1:0-2713 GCA_964593395.1 uncultured Halobacteriales archaeon | reverse complement strand
TCGTCGGGAGCGGCTACGTCGGCACGACGGTGGCTGCTTGCCTCGCTGAACTCGGCCATTCCGTCGTCGCGGTCGACACGGACCAGGGGGTCGTCGAGGCGATCAACGACGGCAGCCCACCGCTTCACGAACCCGGCCTGGACGACCTCGTCGACCGGCACGTTCCGGAGCGACTCCGCGCGACGACCGACTACGCTGCAGTGCGAGACACGGAGGTAACGTTTCTCGCGCTTCCCACGCCGTCTCACTCCGACGGGAGCGTGAACACCGACTACGTCGAGAGCGGCGCGCGGTCGCTCGGAGCGGCCCTGTCGCCGGGGGACGAACACCTCGTCGTGGTCAAGAGTACGGTCCCGCCGGGAACGACCGAGACCGTCGTCGCTCCTGCCGTGAGAGAGTCGGCGTCGGTCGACACTAGCGTCGAGGTCGCGATGAATCCCGAGTTCCTTCGAGAGGGAAGCGCCGTCGCGGACTTCCAGGACCCGGACAAGTTGGTGTTCGGGACGACGACCGCGACCGCCGTGGACACGCTTCGAGCCGTTTACGAGCCACTGCTTGCCGACGCGGACGCTGCGGTCGTCGAGACCGGGCTCCGCGAGGCGGAGATGATTAAGTACGCCAACAACGCCTTCTTGGCGACGAAGCTCAGCCTGATCAACGAAATCGGGAACGTCTGCAAGGAGTACGGCATCGACACGTACGAAGTGGCCGAGGCGCTCGGTCACGACGACCGCATCTCAGCGCGATTTCTGCGTAGCGGCGCCGGCTGGGGCGGGAGTTGCTTCCCGAAGGACGTCGCGGGACTGGTCGCGACCGCTCGCGAGCGGGAGTACGACCCGGTCCTTCTGGAGGCTGCCGTCGAGGTGAACGACCGGCAGCCACGACGCATGCTGGATCTCCTCGATAGCCACGTCGACGTCACCGACCGACGTGTCGCGGTGCTCGGGCTGTCGTTCAAGCCGGGAACGGACGACGTTCGCAACTCCCGGGCTATCGACGTGATCGACGGTCTCAAAGAGCGGGACGCTCGCGTGGTCGCCTACGACCCGGTGGCGACGGACGCGATGTACGAACACTACCCCGCGATCGAGTACGCTGACACGGCGGCGGCGGCGCTGGAGGGGTCCTACGGCGCCCTCGTCGTCACAGACTGGGACGAGTTTGCCACCCTCGACGACGAGTTCGATGCGATGGCCGAGCAGGTCGTCGTCGACGGTCGTCGGACGATCGAGCGTCGAGAGGGGCTCGCGTACGAGGGGCTCACCTGGTGAGGTGTCACAGACAGGAACACTCAGCGGAGGGATTCGAACTGACCACCTCGGTGGCGGTCAGGACGGGCAGTTCGTCAGTTCTCAGCGCGCTCGCCGATTCGACCGCGAGCGAGGAGACGTCGCATTGCCGGGTGATGGCGTCGATGACCGGCGTGACCAGGACTGCGGCGGACACGGTCGACGGCGTACTGTCCCCGGCGTACGGCAGGCAGGCGCCAACGATCGTCACGGCCGCAGCCAAGCCGTTCACGCCGAGCGCGAGTCGGCCCGACCCGGACGAGACTCGACAGGGAGTCAGTCACCAGCGACGGCCACGGCGCGGTTCTGGAAGTCGCTGACCAGGTCGAACACCTCCTGACGGCGCTCGCCGTGCATCATGTAGTGGTCGACGCCGTCGAGTTCGGCGTACTCCGCGTGCTCCGTGCCGAGGCGGTCGTAACACTCTATAGAGCCGCGACGGTCGGCGATTTCGTCGTCGGTGCCGTAGAACACCATCGTCGGCACGTCGACGGCGGCGGGGTCCCAGACGGGGTCGCCACGTACCGAGTCGGCCCAGTCGGCGATGCCGCCGGACTGGACGACGTACGTCTCCTCGTTGATGCCCTGGCCGGACTCGACCTGTGCCCGCCAGACGGCCTCGAACAGTTCGGGGTCGCCGCCCTGTCTGGCCCGCACCGTCTCCTTGTCCTGGGTGAAGTACGCCCGGTCGTAGCCCGGGATGCCGAGCGCCTCCAGGGCCTCCCCGAACTCGTACGGTGGCTTCCAGACGGGCGCGGCCTTCACGAGTGAGGCCACCGGCGGGTTCTCGCGCTCGAAGTACCGCCCGCAGGTGTGTGCCCCCCAGGAGACGCCGACGAGGTGGACGGTGTCGTACTCCTCGCGGATCCACTCGACCACGGCGGCGATGTCCTCGGCGGCCTGGTCGGCCCGCACCGGCGGGTCGTTCGCCTCCGGTGGGGCGTCCATCTCGGGCGGACGCTCGCTGTCGCCGTAACCGCGGTGGTCCATCGCGAACGCTGCCCGACCCCTGTCGGAGGCGCCGTGTAACCAGGAGTAGGAGGTGTCTCCGGGAACGGGCGTGACGAACAGCGCCCGGGCGTTCGTGATGATGCCGTGGACGAACAGCACCGCCTCGTCGGCGTCTGCTGGCGTCCGCTCCCAAACGTTCAGGTCCAGTCCGTCTCGCGCCGAGACGGTCCGCGTCTCCAGATCAAGATGCATACCGCCCACACGCGACGGCCTGGAGCAAATAACGGGGGGATCGAACACCGTGGCGGGTCGCAGAACCGTTTCGACGGGCGTAGACTGTTCGAGCGTGACGGTAGGGGGGTTCGCCAGCGACTGAGCGCTTACGACGCGCTATTTTTTCCCGTCGCTCAGCGATACCGGCTGGCTCCCCAACAGATCGGCAATCTTGTGCCTGTCCGGCAGCGGTCTCTTAT
>CAZQHW010000267.1:0-2719 GCA_964593395.1 uncultured Halobacteriales archaeon | reverse complement strand
CGGGCCTTCGCGCCGAAGTTCCGCGAGAAGTATATCAGCGACTCCACCTCCTCGCCGGAGAGATAAATTACGTCGTCCGCGCTCGATTTCGCCTCGACCGCAAAGAAGCGGTCGCCGTCACCAGCGAGCACGTCCGGCAGGTCCCGCTCGGTCGCCGACCCCGAGGCGGGAGCGCGCATCACCGCGAACCCGGCGTCGTCGAGGAGGTTCACCAACTCACGCTCCCGGCGGTCGCCCTTCCGACTCGACATCGACCGTCGGTTACTCGCCCGGCGAATTAAGTGACGGGGTCGATCGCGTCGTCTACGTGCCGTGGTCCCAGGAGTCGAGGTACTCCCGTTGTTCCGCAGAGAGGTCGTCGATAGCGACGCCCTCGGCGGCGAGTTTCGTCTCCGCGACCGTGCGGTCGACCGCGTCGGGCACGTCGTGGACGCCCGGGGTGAGACCGTCGTGGTCCTCGACGATGGCCTCCACGCACAGCGCCTGCACGCCGAAGGACTGGTCCATCACCTCGACGGGGTGACCCATCGAGACGGGGCTGGCGAGGTTGACGAGACGGCCGTCAGCGAGGACGTTGACCCGGCGGCCGTCGGGCAGGCGGAACTCCTCGACGCCGTCACGCACCTCGCGGCGGCGCTCGGCCATCCGGTCGAGGTCCTCCAGGTTGATCTCCACGTCGAAGTGGCCGGCGTTGGCGAGAACGACACCGTCGTCCATGCGCTCGACGTGGTCGCCGGTGATCACGTCGCGGTTGCCGGTCGTCGTCACGAACAGGTCGCCGTGTTCGGCGGCCTCGGCCATCGGCATCACGTCGTACCCCTCCATGTGGGCCTCCAGCGCACGCCGGGGGTCGACCTCGGTGACGATCACGTCGGCGTTCTGGCCGCTGGCCTTGCGGGCGACGCCGCGACCACAGTCACCGAAGCCGGCGACGACGACGTCCTTACCCGCGAGCGAGAGGTTCGTCGTCATGACGATGTTCGACAGGGCGGACTCGCCGGTGCCGTGGAGGTTGTCGAACAGCCGTTTCGTCGGCGTGTCGTTGACCGCGAACATCGGGTACTCCAGGGCCTCGTCCTCGGCCATCGAACGCAGGCGGTGGACACCCGTTGTGGTCTCCTCACAGCCACCCAGGATCGAGTCGATGAGGTCGGGGTGTTCCTCGTGGATTCGGAACACCAGGTCGCCACCGTCGTCGACCGTCACCGTCGGTTCGTGGCCGATGACGGCCTCGATGGCGTCGTAGTACTCGTCGTCGTCTACGTCGTGGCGGGCGTAACTGGTGACGCCGTCGGTGGCGTCTAGCGCCGCGGAAACGTCGTTGTGGGTCGACAGCGGGTTGCAACCGGTGATCGCCACCTCGGCGCCTGCGTCGGCGATCGTCTCCGCCAAGACGGCCGTTTTGGCCTCGACGTGCATCGCCATACCGACGACCTCGCCCGCCAGCGGCCGCTCCTCGCGAAAGCGCTCGCGTACCCGGTCGAGGATCGGCATGTGACTCTCGGCCCAGTCGATCTTCCGGCGCCCGGACTCGCGGGCACTCTCGGAGTCGTCCAGTCGCTCACTGATCGGCGCCACTGGTGTCGTCTGCGTGCTCATACCGCCAGTGGGGGCGACGGGCGGATAACCCTACCGAACGCTCCGCAGTGTCGACTCCCCAGGGAGAAACGGGCACAGAGAGACGGAGACCGAACCGCTCGGCGACGGTCGTCAGCGACCGGGCGGGCCGCCGCCGTTGCCGTTGCCGTTACCGCCACCGTTGCCGCTACCGCCGCCGGGCGCGCCCTCGGGCGGGCCGCCATCGTCCTCGTCGTCTTCCTCGTCCTCGCTCTCGTCTTCCTCGTCCTCCTTGCTCTCGTCGTCCTCGTTCTCGCTCTCGTCGTCCTCGCCCTCGCTCTCGTCGTCCTCGCCGTCGTCGTCACCGCCCGGACCGGCGTCGGCCGGCGGGCCGGCGTCCTCGGGCGGACCGCGCTGTTCGTCATCGTCGTCACCGCCCGGACCGGTGTCCTCCGGCGGGCCGGCGTCCTCGGGCGGACCGCGCTGTTCGTCATCGTCGTCACCGCCCGGACCGGCGTCGGCCGGCGGACCGGGCTGGTCGATCTCCTCCTCGTCGGTCACGTCGGTCGTGTTGCCGTCGAGGTCGGTCTCGTTGTCGTCCGTCTCGCTGTCGTCACCGAAGACGGGGTTGCTCGCCGGCGGGCCCTGTCCCTGGCCGGGGTTGTTGTCGAGAACGAACTGGGCGATGATGAGCCCCGGCGGGCCGTCGGTCGACTCGGGGTCGAGCGAGGCGACGAACTCGCTCACTAACTGGCCGAACGGTCCGTCAGTCTCGGTCTCGTTGCCGTCGTCGGTCTCGTTGTCCTCGCCGTCGTCGGTCTCGTTCTCGGGCGCCTCGAGGGTGGTCACCTCGGCGGCGGAGTCGTCGTCGACGGTCGCCTCGATGCGCACGTCGACGGTGTCGTTGGGTGCCGGCAGGCCGACGGTACCGTTCTCGTCGGTCACGTACTCGCCGGCACCGTCGTACTCGAGGCCGGGGTCGAGCGTCTTCACCGAGACGTTCGCGCCCGCGGCCGGAGAGTCGTTGGCGGTCACCGTCACCAGGGCGTCGCCGGTCGAGTCGTTCTGCTCGACGTCGATCCCGATGTCCGTCTCGCCGGGGCCCTCGAGTTCGATCTCCTCGACCAGCGTCTCGTTGTTCGCCTCGACGGTCACCGTGAGT
>CAZQHW010000266.1:0-2721 GCA_964593395.1 uncultured Halobacteriales archaeon | reverse complement strand
CGACGGTCCGATCGGGATCAAGGGCGGTGAGATTGAGGTCAAAAACGCCGACCAGAACGCGACCTGCTGCTACGCACGGGTGTACGTCGGCGACTCGACTGACAGCGGCGAAGGTGACATCGCCATCGGCAACAATGCCCTCGTCGACACGACTGACGACGACTCCAGCCGCTTCCAGGTGTACGGCACCAGTGAGATGCACTTCAACATGGGACAGGCGAACGGCGACGGCGTCGACGCCGCCATCTACGCACCCCGCGAGGATCCGCCCTCGGGTTCGAACCAGGCCATTAACTGGCCGGGCACGCCGCCGACGAACCTGAACAGCGCCCAGTGCACCGGCACCGTTGGATCCAGTGACGCCTGTCTCGGTGTCGGCAACGGTAACTTCAGCGGTTCTCTCATTGGGTTCCACGACGTTTTAGTCTCGCAGTCCGGCGATGTCGACTTCGACAACCGCGTCCTCAACGTCGAACCCACGATCGGCTACGCGGGCACGATCCCCCCGCCGATCACGTTCCTCCAAGTCTCGGTTCACGAGATCTGTGTCGGCGAGGACCGCCCCACCTGCTGAGACAGGTCGGCCCGCAGGGGGCGAGCGCGTCCCACGGACTCGCGTTCTCTTTTCTGAGACTGACCCACGGGTATAGTTACGTCGGTCGTTCATCGTGACCGGTAGCCGGTCAACCCGGCCCAGAGTGTCAGTATTGGTGACAAATCCGCGTTAATCGGGCGTGAAGGGCCACCGGGTATATGTGCGCCACCGTCGTGCAAACGGCCACGTGACGCCGCGGGAACGACCGCCTGTCGGCCACGGACCGGGACGGCGCGACACGGGGGACAAGATGACAGATAAACAACACACTCGGCGGGGGCAGGCGGCGGTGATAGGGATCGTCCTGCTAGTGGGACTGGTCGCCGTCGGTGGGATCGGCATCCTGCTCATCGGCGACCAGATAAACGACGAGAGCCGACAGCGTGCCGAGAACACCCGCATCCAGCAGTCATTTCTCCAGTTGGGCCAGGACATCGACAGCGTCTCGCGGACGGACGCCGGCGTCCGTGTGACCGACCTCGAGTTGCCGAACCGGGGCGGGTCTGCGGTGCGAGAGGAGACCTCCGGCCGGATCTGGGTGAACCGGACGAACTTCACCACGCGGACGACGGAGGAGTTGGTCAACCGGACCGTCGGGGCGATCCGGTACGACACCGACGACGGCACGACCTTCGTCTACCAGTCGGGAGCGGTGTTCCGCGGGACGGGCAACGAGACGGTGGTGCTGTCGAACCCCTCCTTCCAGTACGCGCTGGACCGCAACGGCGGCAACCCGACACTGTCGGTGCCGATCGTCACGACGGTGGGACCGGACACGATCCCCAACGGCGACGTGCGCACCCGGAAGGTGTCGACCGAGACGCCGCTGAACGAGGACGTCATCGTCGAGAACGACCTCGTGTCGGTCACGGTCCAGAGTGAGTACTACGTGGGGTGGGCGGCGTACTTCCGGGAGTTGGCCGCGACGAGCGGCACCACGGAGACCGCCGTCACCGTCAACCACAGCCGCCAGACGGCCACCCTCGAGTTGATCGTGCCGGCAGAGCGGGACTCGGTCGCCGCCGGCGTCGTCGGCGGCGCGAGCGGGTCGTCGTTCGTGTTCAGCCAGAACTTCAAGCTCGACAGCTACGACTCCTCGCAGTGTGCCTACGGCGCCGGCTGTGGCGCCCAGCGGGACGCCGCAGACGTGATCGCCGGGGGGGACCTGACCTTCGAGAACAACGGGCACGTCCAGGGTGACGTGATCGTCGGTGGCGAACTGGAGTTCGCCAGCAGCGTCGGCGGCGGTAGCGGTGGCGGCGGCGGCGGTGGCGGCGGTGGCGGCGGCCCGAATTCGTGTCCGGACGGGTCGAGCAACGTCGTCTGTGGCAACGCCTCCTACGGCACCCTGGAGACGAACGGGCAGGACCTCGACGGCGACGACCTCGTCGGCGGCTGGGCGAACGACAACGCGACCGTCGTCGAGTACAAGCCAGTCGACGGGCTCATCGACGCACAGGTCGTGCAGCTCGACGACGAGAACGACAACGGTGACCTCCCGGACATCGACGGCGAGCGGTTCGACTGCACCAACGGCGCCAGCGGGACCTGCGAGATCGACGCCGGCGTCTACCATCTTGAGGAGGTGGACCTCGACGGCGAGACCGTCGAGTTCGACACCTCGGGCGGTGACATCACCCTGGCGGTCAACGGGACGTTCAGGGTCGCGAACTCGGACGTCACCATCGCCGGCGACAACCGGGTGAACGTGTACGTCGACTCCGAGAGCGCGACCGGGGCCTGCGACGGGTCGCCCGGGTCGACGGGCTGTGACATGGAGTGGGACTCGAACACGATGTCGGTGCCCGGGGACAACGCCACGCAGTTCTGGGTGTACACCGACAAGGACGCGAAGGGTCGCTTCGTCGGCGGCACCAACCAGTTCTACGGCGTGGTGTTCGGGCCGGGGACCGACAGCACACCCGGCACCCGCCTGGGCCTGTACCAACAGGGACAGGTGTACGGCGGCCTCGTCGGCAACGTCGTCGACATCAACAACAACGCCGACCTCCACTTCGACCGGAGCCTCCTCGAGACCCGCACCGTCACCGCCACCACGAGCATCCCGCGACTGACGTACCTCGTGGTGACGAGTCACGTCGTCGACGTGGAGAGCGACTGAGCCA
>CAZQHW010000265.1:0-2753 GCA_964593395.1 uncultured Halobacteriales archaeon | reverse complement strand
CACGGAGACGGCCGACTCCGTCGCCGACACCGGGGCGGCAGAGGCCGACGATGGACTCGATCTCGAGTTCGACCTGAACAGCGACACCGACCAGGACACCGAGTTCGCGGACGCCGGCACGGAGACGGCCGAGGCCGACGATGGACTCGACCTCGAGTTCGACCTGGAGACCGGCACTGACACCGACGGCGTGGAGTCGGTCGGCGACGCCGGGGCGGTGGACATCGACTTGGACAGCATCGACGAGGCCGAGAGCGACGCCGGGACCGGGACAGAGAGCGCGGACGCCGGCGTGGTCGACGCCGAGACGCCGGTCGAGGAGACGGGGTCCGAACTGAACTTCGACCTCGACCTGGACCTAGAGGAGTCGGTCGAAGCCGGCACGAACGGGGCGAGCGCCGACCCTGCGTCGGAGCCGACACCCGACCCCGACCCCGAGACGGAGACCGAGGCCCCTGACGGGGCGGTCGCCGCCGAGAGCGACGTCGACGCGGTGTTCGAGCGGTTCGACGAGGGCAGCCCCGAGGAACTGATCGCCGCCGCCGAGACCGAGTCGGAGCCGTCGCCGGTCGAGGGGATCGAGCCCTCAGAGGAGCACATCGACGACCTGTTCGGTGACCTCTCGGCCGTGAGTTTGACGCCAGTCGAGCGCGAGGAGCCGAGAGAGGAGACCGGCGAGGCGCTCGAACCCGGCAGCGAGGAGACGGTCGCGGCCATCGAAGGGCTGCTTGGCGACATGAGTCCCGCCGACGTTCCGGAAACGATGAGCGAGGACGACACCGACGACCCGGCCGCGCCCGCCGACGGCGAGGAGCCGACGTTCACGGCCGAGGCCGGCGGCGAGTCGGACCTCGGCGACGAGGACACCGACGACCCCGACGTGTTGGAGCAGACCAGCGAGGACACCCACGTGGCCGTCGGGGAGAGCGATATCGACGCCTTCTTCGAGCGGTTCAACGAGAGCAGTCCCGAAGAGATCGCCGAGTCCGCCCGCGTCCCGCCGCTCGAGGAACTCGGCGAGCGGGACCCCGAGCGGGTCCGCGAGGAGATCGGCGACGACCACACGGAGCGCACCTCCGAGGTCGGCGACGACGACCCCATCGAGGTGCTCGGCCCGGACGACGGCGACGACGAGAGTCTCTCCGGCGCGATCAGAGACGACCTCGGTGCGAACGAAGGGACGACCGACGACCGCACGAGCGGCCGCCGGCAGCGCGACGGGGACGGGCACGACACGGGCGACGGACTGTCCGACCTCGACCCGGACGACATCTTCGGGGACGCGAGCGGTCGGGACGACGACCGCGGGGCTGTTCCGGAGACCGGGAGTGACGCCGACCCGGACCCCGAGTCCTCCGGCGTCACGATGAACGGGGAGGACCTCGTCAGCGACGCCCGCGGGGCGGAGGCCGAGTCGACGGGCCGCACGAACAGCGAGCGCGTCGGGGAGGCACTCACCGACGCCGACGCAGACACGGCGACTGACACCGCCGACACGGAACCGGAGTCAGACCCCGATCCCCAGGCGTCGTCCGGGTCCGAGCAGGCGGCCGAGTCGGCAACGGAGAGCGAAACGGCGGAGGACGCGGGCGACGACGGGGGGATCGTCACGCGGGTTCTATCGAGGCTGCGTGGGTTGTTCTGAGGCGGCGACTGGGGGCGGCCAAAACGGTTTATGTGTCGGCCGGGCACGGTTGATACGGTAGACACCCGTACCGGGCGGGGCATCGCTCAACCATGGCACAATCATCACAGCAGGCGTTCGATGGAACGGTGGACGAGGATGTTGGGTCGCTGCTGAACCCACGGACCAGTTACGTCGGGAAGCTTCTGCTGACCGCGGTCCTCGGGGCGGCGCTGACCGTCGGGGCGGCGGTCGGCGTCGGGACACAGTTCGACGTCCCGACTCCCACGGCAGTCGCGATCGGCAGTGCAGGGGCGCTCGTCGTCTTTGTCGTCCTCTTCATGGTGTACAGGACAGTCGTGCGGCCGTTGCGGGCGCTCGACCGGAAGATCGGCGACGTGGTCGACGGCGACTACGACGTGGAGTTCGCCACCTCCCGTGAGGACGAGGTCGGCCGGTTGTACTACCGGGCGGCCGAGTTGCGGGACGACTTGGACACGCAGTCAGGCGATCTTGAGTCGCTGAACCGGCGGATCACCCGTGTGGTCCGCGAGCAGGTGTCGGTGATGGACGAGGCGGGCGCGGGCGACATGACCCTGCGGATGGAGACCGACACGGGAATCCCCCAGTTCGACGCCCTCGCCGAGGACTTCAACGCCATGATAGACGACACGGAGGTTGCCCTAGCCGACTCGAAGCAGTTCTCCCGCGCGGTCGGGCGGGCGGCAAACGAGGTGAGCACGAACGCCCGGTCGATGCGCAACCGCATCGACGAGGTGACCGAGGCGACCGAGCGCATCCGCGAGGGCGTCACGGAGCAGGACGACCGGTTCGCTCAGACCGCGACGGAGATGTCGAACCTCTCGGCGACGATCGAGGAGGTCGCCGCCTCGGCGGACGAACTCACCGACCAGTCCCGCGAGACCGTGCGAACGACCCGGCGAGGTCGCGAGGCGGCCCGTGAGGCTCTAGAGGATCTAGAGACGATCCGGACCCAGACCGACGGCGCCGTCGACGCCGTCACCAATCTGGAGGCGGAGATGAACCAGATAAACGAGGTGGTCGACCTCATCCGGGAGATCGCCGACGAGACGAACCTGCTGGCGGTCAACGCCCAGATCGAGGCCGC
>CAZQHW010000264.1:0-2759 GCA_964593395.1 uncultured Halobacteriales archaeon | reverse complement strand
AACACGGCGGGGTCGCCCCGCAGCGAGAAGTCCTTTATCGCCCGCTGGACGCGCTCGTCGCAGTCGCCGCAGTTGTGGGGGCCGCGGTCGCTGCCGGCGCCGACGGGGTCCGAGACGACCTCGGCGTCGGCGTCGGTGGTGTCACGCAGCACCTCGGCGACCGACCACAGCCACGGCGGCCGGTAGCCGCCCTGGAAGTGGAGTTCGTCGACCATCGTGTACCGCTGGACGTTGCAGGGGTTCATCGACACCGTGTGCGCGTGCTCCGCACAGCGCCTGACCGACCGCTTCATGTCGGCGACGGCCTCGGCCTCGGTGAGAAAGGGCGGCTTCAGCAGGAGGTACGCCTTCACCCCGGCGCCAGCCTCGTCGGCGCGGGCGGCGGCATCCTCGAAGTCGGCGAACTCGAAGTACTTGTTCACGCAGTCCCGCCGGATCCGGTCGTCCGCGGTCTCCAGGCCGACGGCCACGTCGGTCGTGGTACGCTCGGTGAACGGCGCCAGTCGGTCGGCCTCGACGAAATCGGGAAGCGACTCGACGACCACCCGGTCACGGTCGGCGAACTCGCGGGCGACCGCCTCGCGGGACTCGGCGGAGACCTCCCGCTCGTCCAGAAAGGAGCCGGAGGTGTAGATCTTCACCATCTCGCAGGGCTCGTCGCGCTCCTCGCGCTCGTGGTCGAGGGCGACCTCGACTTGGTCCATCAGCGCCTCGTGAGTGACCGACCCGCCCTCGACGGACTCGGCGACGTACCCACACATCGTGCAACCGCCGGCACGTGCCCACCGGCAGCCGCCGGTGTTGAGGATCACGGTCAGCGAGTCGTACACGCCGCCAGGGGTGCGGTCGCGGTCGACCCAGACGCGGGTTGGCTCGTGGGGGTCCTGGTGCTGGTCGTCCCGCTCGCTGCGTGCCGACCGCATCACCTGGTTGTGGGCGTCCATCCCCCGCCCCTGCTCGTAGGCCTCCGGACTCGGCTGGCTCATCACCCGCTGCTCGGAGACGGCAGGAGAAAAACCCCGCGCCCCGTTCTCACCGGCCGGCGGCGGCCGTGAGCGCCAGGGCAGCCGTTTCGCCCGCTTGCACGACCACCGACCGTATAAGTCCCGGACGGAAGTAGGGCGACTGTGACGGGCGACGCCGAGGGGTCCAGGGCGGGCGCGACCGGCGCCACGGTCGACGAGGAGTCGGCGTCGGAGGCGCCGTCGGTCGCCGGGAGCCCGGTGCGGGCGCGGCTCCGGCGGGTCCGGGCGGCGGGGCGTGACCTGCTGGACCAGGAGTTCGACTGGAGCGCCGGCCACGCCACCGCCTTGCTGAGTACCTGCGTGTTCGCGCCGTCGCTGTTGACGTTCTGGGTGGTCAACGGCGTCGCCGACTTCTCGACGGCGATCGTCATCGGCGCGGTGGCGACACCCGGTGGACTCCAGGTGCGGCTGCTCGCGTACGTGTTGCTGGTGCCGGTCTTTCTCCTGTCGCGGGCGGCGTTCTACCTGGCCCACCCCGTCCACCGGCAGACGGTGTTGTCGGGGGCGTGTCCACAGTCACGGGTGCTCTCGCTGGACTGGTTCAGCGTGGGTGTGCTAGCGACGGGGCTCCCGATGGCGCTGCAGGACCTGGGACCGTGGCTCGGCATGAACGTCGTCTTTCTGCTCGGTCTGTTCGCCCTGCCGCGGGTCGTCGACGACCGCCGCCGGGGGCGAGTGAAGGTCGCCGCGGTCAGCGTCGGCAGCCTGCTGTTCCTGTACGCAAAGTACGGCGGGGCGGTGCCGGGGGTGCCGTCGCCGGCGACGACCGTCGGCCCGGTGGCGACGCTGCGCCTGAGTGACGCCACCACCGGCCTCCTGGTACGGGTCGCGAACAGTCTCCTGCTCGGGCCGCCGCTGGTGGCCGCACTCGGGGTCGTGTTGAACCGCGTCGTCACCCGCCCGGAGGTGCGCTCGATACCGTTCGTGCGCCACACCGTCCCCCACCGTGACCCGGAGCGGGTCGTCGTCGTCAGCGCCGTTCTCGGCACCGTCGTCTACCTGGTCGTCGTCGCCGCCGTCACCGGCGAGGTGGTCGTCGTCCCCTGAGTTCGGGGACCGACGACCCACTCATCACCCGCGGCGGAACCGCACCCACCGAGCACAGACGACCCACGCCGCGGCGGCGAGCGCAGCGCCGGCGACGTTCGCGAGGATGTCTGTGAAATCGAAGACGCGGCCAGGCGCCGTCGTCTGTGCGAGTTCGACGGCCACGCCCAGTGCCACGGCCACGACGAGCGCGACCGCCCCAGCGAGCTGACGGTCGTGGTGGCCGTCCCCGGCGTCGGCCAGTGTGTACGCGACCGCCGCAGCCAGGGCGGCGTAGCCGGCGGCGTGGAGCCACTTGTCGGCGCCGACGGCGAGCGGGCCGCTCACGGGGACCGACTCGCCGCCCGGGAACAGGGATCCGGCAACAAGGGCGACGGCGACCGCCAGCGCCACGCCGGCGCGGACCCGGCGGGGGAGGAGTGGGACGACGGGACCGTCGGCCACGCTACGGGTGGAACTCGTAGAGGTCGTCGCCGACGTGGTGCAGCGACTCCACGACGCGGCCCTCGTCGCCGACCATGTCGTCGCCGCCTGCGAGCGCTCGCCCGACGGCGAGGAACTTGCCGTGGGTCTCCTCGGCGACCACCACGAGGTCGCCGGTTTCGATCGCGGTGTCGGCGTCGGTGATGCCGGGTCGCATCACGTCGGCGCCGTCGCTGACGAAGGAGACGGCCCCGGCGTCGACGG
>CAZQHW010000263.1:0-2783 GCA_964593395.1 uncultured Halobacteriales archaeon | reverse complement strand
GGTCACGCCCGACGGACCAGGGTTCGGACGGTGACGGACGTTGAGCCGCCGGGACCGCCGTGACCATGGAGGGAGTCGACGCCGGACAGTCGCGGGACAAGTTATACTCCGTTACGCCAGAAACAACACGAGAGCGCGGACTGGACGCTGAGCCACGGCGTGTCGGGCGACCGCCGCGTGCTCGGACGCCACCGAGGAGACATGACAGGGACAAACGAGTCGAACGACGGAGACGGCCGGGGCGGTGAACAGTCGAGCGAGCACTCTGCGTCGACAGCCGGGGTCGACCGGCGATGGATGCTACGCGCGTTACCGACGGCCGCGCTGACGGGGGTCGCCGGGTGTGGCGGGATTGGGGGTGAGGGCGGCGACACGCGGTCGGACCTCGTCCCCGGAGAGACGGCCGAGTTCTCGGCCGTGATCGCGTTCGAGGACCGGTACGAAATGACGACCACGGTCGAAGACGGGGCGACAGTGACCGGACGGTTCGACGGGGAGAACCGCACGGTCCGGTACGAGACGGGCGACCGCGTGGTGACGTTCTCCGTCGTCGACGGGGACGGCTACCTGGTGAGCGACGGCGACTGTGTCAGGTACCCCGACGTGACCGCGACGCTGGAGGAAAACCGGGCGGCCGTCACAGACCGCGCCGCTGACGCGGCGGCTCCGACGCTCACGGTGGACCGGACGACGACGCTGGACGAGGCGGAGGTGTGGGTGCTCGAACTCGACGAGGGGTTCGAGGGAGTGGACGGAGCGGTCACCTACTACGTCGACGTCGCAACAAACCACATGCGCCGGGTCGACCTCGGGGCCACGGTGGTCGACTACCGGTCGTGGGGAGCCGTCGACCCCGTGGAACCGCCGGCCGACGACTGCCGAACCGTCGAACCGGCGAGTCGGTCGCTCGTCCCGGGCGGCCCGTCGTTTTAAGCCCGCCCGTCGCGATCCGGGGGTCATGTCGGACGAGACCGTTGAGGCGGCAGGGTGGCGACTCGACGTCGAGGGCGACGCGCTCCGCGCGGAACACCTCGACACCGGAAACGAGTACGTCTTCGGTGGAGACGGGAGCCTGACCCTACCGGGCGACTCCGGGACCGAGGTGGCCGCCCTCCAGGCCGCACTGGCGTCGGGCCTCGCTGAGGAGAGAGCGAGCGGGGAGGCTGCCGTCGGCGACGACGGGGATCGGGCGGCGAGCGACGACTTGGCTGACGAGAGCGCCGCTGGAGTAAAGCAGCAGTCAGCCGGGTGCCGGGTCGAGTGTGACCAGCAGACCGACGAGGTGATAATCGAGAGTCCGACGAAAATCTCCCTCGACGCGCCCGAGGTGGAGGTGTCGGGTGAGGATCGAGTGAACGTCTCCTCAAGCGGCAGCCTCAACCTGAGCGCGGCCGCGGTGATGAACCTCAGGGGAGCCATCATCAACCTCAACTGATGCCGCCCGCTGCACGAGTGGGCGACCTGACCGCCCACGGAACGCCGCTGGGGCCTGGGCCCGGGAGCACGACCGTCATTGTCGGAGGCAAGCCAGCCTGGCGTGCCGCGACGGACACCCACGCCTGCCCGCTGGCCGCCGGCGGCGCACCGCACGGGAGCGGCGTGGTGGCCACGGGGAGTCCGACGGTGCTCATCGAGGGGTTCCCTGCCGCGACAATGGGCGACGTGATCGCCGAGACCACTGGGACGAACACCGTCATGCAGGGGAGTCCCACCGTGCTGATCGGCGGCGGCCAGTCCGCCGTCTCTGCCGACGAGAGCGACGGGACAACCACCACGCGCGAACCCGGGCCCGACACGACGGCCACGACAGCGACAGGGACGACCACGCCGACGACCGTGCCGGAGACGGCCACCACGGACACGACCACGACCACGGAGACCGAGACTGAGACGACAGAGACAACCACGGAGACTGAGACCGAGACTGAGACGATAGAGACGACGGACCCCACGTCGACGACCACCCAGCCACCGACGACGCCCGGTGACGACATCAGGATCGGGGTCGGCCTCCTCGACGGTCGGTCGCTCTCGATCGGGGCGGTCGAGGGCGACGGACCGGTCGGCGAGACCGTCTTCGATGACGGGTCGGTCGCCGCCACGTCGTTGCTCCGGGACCTCGCCACGGCCGACGCGACGGTGTCGTTCTTTTACCGGGACACCGGGACCGGCGAGATGAGCTTCGTCGTCGTCCACGACGCCCCCGGCGGCGAGGACGGTACCGGCGGTACAGCCGTCATGGCGTTCACGGGAGCGACCGGCCGCGAGTGGCAGGTGCGGGCCGACGGACCGGGAGAGGACCTGTACCGGACCCCGGAGGAGCCACTCGGGGCGATCGAGACCGCCATCTGGACGTGGCCGGCAGGCGCGGCCGATGGCGCCGCGCTCGGACCGCTCGGCGGGGAACGAGTCGTGTTCAACGCTATCCACGCCCCCAGAGCGACCATCGGCAGTCGGGTGGGGGAGCGAGACGGCCTCGAGAGGTGGGTACTCGTCGACGGCGCGACGGGAGAACGGATCACCATCGCCGACTTCGAGCAGTTCCAGCAGCCGCAGATCTCGATCGCGATCACCCGGGAGTAACGTCGACGACTGCCCTGGCGACTGTCACCTGCGTGCGGGGAACACGGGACTCGGACACGAACGACCACCGGACGCGTGAGCGCGGCTCAGGAGACCAGAGCAACACGGCTACTCTGTGGTCGTCTCCTTCAGAAACGTACAGGAGGCGGATGGGTTGGGGCGGATTCGAACCGCCGACTTCCTCCGTGTGAAGGAGGTGT
>CAZQHW010000262.1:0-2791 GCA_964593395.1 uncultured Halobacteriales archaeon | reverse complement strand
CGGTCTCGGGTTCGCTATAGCGACTCGCGGTTTACAGTTCGTGGACCGACTCGAACGACCCGTCACGGATCGCACCGGCGACGCGGTCGCGGTCGAGGCCCATCTCCCGGACGGTGCCGGGGTACTTCTGTTCGAAGTGCCCGAGCAGGTTGTCGACGTCGCGCTCTAGCAGTTCGGCGGCGTTCGGGTGGTCCACGTCGACGGCCTGGGGCCAGTCGAACAGCGTCACGCCCGACTCGGAGACGAACACGTTGTACTCGCTCATGTCGGCGTGGACGTAGCCGAGTTCGTGGGCCGTGCGGAGTTCGGCGAGTATCTCGTCGAGAATGGTCACCGCCTGCTCCTCGGGGAGGTCCGCACGCGAGAGTTCGACGCCGTCCATCTTCTCCATGACGATGGCGTTGCGGTTCTGGTCGACGGGTCGGGGAACGGAGACGTCGGGGTACAGCGCCCGCAGGGTCTCGTGTTCGCGCTCGGCGGCGATCCGGGCGCGGTAGTGGTCAGAGACGTGGTCGCGGTCGGCGGCGTACTCCCGCTCGCGGTCGACCGCCCGGAAGTCGGTCACCCCCTCGCGGTGGTACTTCAGCGCCATCGGCTGGAACGAACGCACCTCGTACACGTCGCTCTCCTTGCCAACGCCCAGTGGGGCGCCCACTGCCTCGATCGTCTCGCGCTCGGCGAAGGTGTGCAGCGCCAGGGCGTCGTACCCCTCGTAGGTGAGCCGGTAGCCCTCGTACTGGATAGTGCGTTTCTCTATCAGTTCCCGCTTTAAGCACCGCTCCAGCCGGTACTCCACGTCCTCCGAGGTGAGATCGGAGAAGGAGGGCAACTTCCCGCGGGCCACCCACTCCGAGAAGCGCATCCCCTGTTCGACCCCCGACAGCAGGTAGATGTCGCCGTCTTCCAGTTCGGGCAGGAGTCCCGCCACGTTCCGCACCATACCCACAGTTCCGGGCCCGCGGGGAAGGCCCCTGCGGTTCCCGGTGTAAAGCACAAAGCGCTATATCGAATCCGTCCCGGGGGACACTTGGCGGTGGCGACGCTTAGTTTGTGTCCTGCATGACCCGCCCGGACACGGTGGCGAGTTCCCCGACAGACGTCCACAGTTACCTGACTCCCCGCACTCGCGTGCCCGTACCGGACGACTGAACCCCCGATGTGATCACCTCTCCCCGAGTCACTGATGATCGTCCCGGGACTTTCGACGCCGATACCGTGGTGCCCGCGGGTCCGGCGACGGCGTGCCGACACCGTGATGTGTGAGCGGTCGTCGTCTCCGCTATGGACCACGTCGTTCGTCGCGCTCGCGAGGCGGACTTGCGGGGGGTCCAGCGTGCCCTGGCGAACTCGTGGCGCGTGGGGTACGACGGCCTGATCGACGAGGCGACGCTGCGCGAGCGGACTGCCGACCTCGACGAGTTCTACCCCCCTGACCGCTACGAGGCGAAACTCGCCGACGACCGGCTCGCGTACTTCGTCGCCGTCTCCGCCGGTGACGTCGCTGGGGTCTGTACGGTCAACTGGGCGCCGGACAACACCCATGACTTCGTGCCCGACGGCGACGCCCAGTTGCGCTCGCTGTACCTCGACCCCGCGTACTGGCGCGAGGGGATCGGCACCGCGCTGTACGAGGCCTGCGCCGACCGGCTCCGTGACCTCGTCGACTCGCCCGATCGACTGTACGTCGAGGTGCTCGCGGCCAACGACCGCGCCCGCGGCTTCTACGAGGCGGTCGGCTTCGAGTCCTACGCCGAGGGAACGGTCACGCTGTTCGGCGAGACGCACGCGACCGACCGACTCCGGTGGCCGGTCGGTGGTTCGCTATAGCGACATACAGTTCAGGCGACTTACGTGGGCGGCTACGCAACGACGACGCGTGAACCCCGACGTGCTCGTCCTGCCGGCGTTCAGGGCCAGTGACGTGGCGATAGCGGACGCCCCCGACGAACTGCGGCGGTGGGTGGCGGCGTACGATCTCTCCCCGCGGACGGTCGCGGGACTCCCGGCGCCGGTGTACGCGGGCGAGGGGATCGCGGTCACGCCCACCGGGGTCGGCAAGACGGCGGCGACGGCGACCGTCACCGCCCTGCTGTCCGCGCCCGCCGTCGATCTCACCGACACGCGAGTGCTGTCGGTCGGCGTCGCCGGGGTCGCACCTCGCGCCGGCCCGCTCGGATCGGTGGTGCTCGCCGAGGCGGTCGTCGACTGGGACCGCAAGTACCGCTGGGACCACTCCGAGGACGGCCCGGACCCCGTCGCTCCGCTCGACTTTCGCACCCGCGACCCGGTGTACCATCTTGAGGGGACGCTGCTCGATCGCGTCGAACGGGCCGTCGCCGACGTCTCGCTGTGTGTTCCCGAGGACGACCGCGTCGACGGCGACCCGGCGGTGCACCGTGGCGTCAGCGTCTGTGGCGACGAGTTCTGGTACGGCCGGGAAACGGCGAGCCAGGTCGACCGCCTGTTGGCGACGTACGACCTCGCGGGTCACGCCTGCACGCAGATGGAGGACTACGGGACCGCGGTCGCCCTGTCGCGGTTCGACCGACTGGCGGACTACGTCGCGGTGCGGGCGGCGGCAAACTACGACCGCCCGCCGACGGGCCACTCGCCCGCCGGGATCGCCGACGGCCTCGGGCAGTTCGCCCTCGACCCGGCGGCGGAGAACGCCTTCCGGGTCGGTCGCCGGGTCGTCGAGGCTCTCGGCTGACCGTACACCGGTGAGCGCGATACGAAATCCCCGCTCGCCGCCGCTGACGGTGTGCTTATACTGCTCCCGTGCCCATGCTGA
>CAZQHW010000261.1:1958-2818 GCA_964593395.1 uncultured Halobacteriales archaeon | reverse complement strand
CACGGCGTGTGGTTATATGTGCGCTCCTGCCGCAGTCGTGCGCATGTCCGTCTACCAGGACACCGAAACCCTCGAGCGGGGGCGGCTCCGTGAGTTGCAGAACGAGCGACTCCGGGAGACCGTCGCCCACGCCTACGAGAACGTCGAGTTCTACCGCGAGCGACTGGACGAGGCTGGCGTCGATCCCGGCGACGTGAAAGGCGTCGAGGACGTCGAGCGGTTGCCGTTCACGACAAAGGAGGACTTCCGTGACCAGTACCCGAACGGTCTCTTTGCGGTGCCAGACGAGGACGTCCGCCGGGTGCACGCCTCCTCGGGCACGACGGGCAAGCCGAAGATCGTCGCCTACACCGACGACGACCTCCAGACGTGGTACGACGTGATGGCCCGCTCGCTCGCCGCCGCCGGCGTGGAGCCGGGCGACACCGTCCAGAACGCCTACGGCTACGGCCTGTTCACCGGCGGACTCGGCTTTCACGACGGTATCGAGGAACTCGGCGCCACCGTCGTTCCCACGGGCGGCGGCGACACCGCAAAGCAACTGGAGATGTTGCAGGACCTCGAGAGCGACGCGATGGGGTGTACGCCCTCGTACTGCCTGTACCTCGCGGAGTTCGCCGAGGACCGCGACGTCGACCCGCACGACCTGGCGCTCGACACGGTCGTCATCGGCGCCGAACCGTTCACCGACCCGATGCGGGCGGCGATCGAGGACGCCCTGGGCGTGAACGCCATCGACATCTACGGGCTGAGTGAGATCATCGGTCCCGGCGTCTCGGTGGAGTGCGTCGAGGCCCAGGAGGGCCTACACGTCTGGGAGGACCACTTCTACCCCGAGGTCGTCGACCCCGACACCGGCG
>CAZQHW010000261.1:0-1948 GCA_964593395.1 uncultured Halobacteriales archaeon | reverse complement strand
CTGCCGCCGGGCGAGGAGGGCGAACTCGTGTTGACGACGCTGACGAAGGAGGCACTGCCGGTGTTGCGGTACCGCACCGGCGACATCACCCGCCTGTACGAGGCGCCCTGCGACTGCGGTCGCACCTGCCGGCGGATGGACAACGTCACCGGCCGGACCGACGACCTGCTCATCGTCCGCGGCGTGAACGTGTACGCCTCCCAGATCGAGGACACCGTCGTCGGGATGGACGGCGTCTCGCCACACTACCGGATCGACCTCCGCCGGGAGGACAACCTCGACCGTATGCAGGTCACCGTCGAGCACACCCCCGAGTACGAGGGGACGACGGACGGCCTCGCCGAGCGCGTCGAGACCCGCCTGAAAGAGGTGCTCGCGGTGACGCCGGACGAGGTGACAGTTCTCGGGCCGGGCGGCGTCGACCGCAACGAGACCGGCAAGGTCCAGCGCGTCTACGACCACCGCGACTGACCCGTCGACAGCGTCATGTCCCCGAGACGACTCCCCTGACACATGCTCAAGGGCCGGGAGTACACGGTGACGACGGCACCGGACCGCGCGAACGCCGACTACGCCGTCCACAGCGGGCGCTCGACCGACGACCGGCCGGCGGCAGTCGTCGCGGCTGGCGACCCCGGCGCCCCGTCGGGGACGACCGCACTCACGGTGCGTCGGCCGGACCGTGAGACCGTCGCCTACGAGGCGAGCGTCGCCGACGGCGACGGCTACGCGCTCACGTCGGTGATGGGCACGACGGCGGACAAACACCTCGGGTACGCGACCAGTCCCGAGCGGTACGAGTGGCGGATCCTCGACCGGGACCGCGAGCAGTTGGCCCACGTGACCCCGACCGGCGGGGGGTCCGCCGCGGGCCGTGGCCTGGAGGCCGTCGGCGTCGGCGACGAGGGCGACAGTCCCGGGCCGGGCGCGAACGTCCTCCCACGACAGTACGCCGTTCTCGCGAACGACGACCGGGCGGGTACAGTAGCCGGCGAGTGGTTCGGCACCGACGCCTTCACCGTCACCGTCACGGGAACGATCGACTCCGCCCGGGTTGTGCTCACCGCGCTGGTGATCGACCTCGTCGGCGGGTGAGCGCCGACGGCGTGTGAACGTGCCTCACACAAGAACTTTCAGGGTTCTTTTCACACGTAGTAGTATGCATCGTGCCGGTCGGTCGGACGTCGGGCCCGCAGGTGAGTCGCGGGACGGCTCCGATCGGCCGACATTCCGCTTTTTCCTACCGACACTGCGCCCCGTACGGGGACCGTTTCTCGGGTCCCGTGCCGGGGTGGTGACCCCGTGACTGCGACCGGGTGAGACCCCACCCGGACGCGGTCCGGACGAACCCGCTCCGTCGACACGCCGCCGGGCACCGCCCCTGACTACCCTGACGACGAACACATGAGCACGATCACCCCGAGACAGGACGACGACGCCGACCACAGGTATCGCTACCTCGACGAGCAGGGCCACCCCATCGCGGACGTCCCCGCCGTCGACCCGGAGACGCTGTTTGAGTTGTACGAGTCGCTGCGCTTTGCCCGCGCCTTTGACGAGCGGGCACAGAGCCTGCAGCGACAGGGCCGGATCGCCACCTACGCGCCGATGGCCGGCCAGGCCGGCGCCCAGGTCGCCGCCGCCCTCGCGATGGACGAGGCGGACTGGCTCTACCCCACCTACCGCGACAACGCCGCGAAGTTCGCCCGCGGCGTCGACCCCGCCGACGTGCTCGCCCTGCTCGCGGGCCACGAAGGCGGCGGCGACCGTGAGGCGCGGGTGCTGCCGGAGTACATCCCGATCGCAACCCAACTCCCGCAGGCCGTCGGCGCCGCGTGGGCCGGCAAACTGCGGGGCGACGACGACCCGGAGTACGCCGTGCTGGCGACGCTGGGCGACGGCGCCACCAGCGAGGGCGACTTCCACGAGGGGCTGAACTTCGCCGGCG
>CAZQHW010000260.1:0-2841 GCA_964593395.1 uncultured Halobacteriales archaeon | reverse complement strand
GCGCCTTGAAGAAGGCGTGTGTCAGCAGGTGGAAAGTCGCGGCGACGTAGCCGCCCGCGCCCAGCGCGAGCATCATGTAGCCGTACTGCGAGATGGTCGAGTACGCGAGCACCTGCTTGAGTTCGTCGGCGACGACGCCCATCGTGCCCGCAAAGAGGGCGGTGAACCCGCCGACAAAGGCGATCAGTGCGAGCACCTCCGGCAACAGAGCGTAGAAGCCGTACATCCGGGCGACGAGGTAGACGCCGGCGGCGACCATCGTCGCCGCGTGGATGAGCGCCGACACCGGCGTCGGGCCCTCCATCGCGTCGGGCAGCCAGGTGTGCAGCGGGAACTGCGCGGACTTGCCGATCACCCCGCCCAGCACGAGCAGGCCCAGCACCGCGAACCACGTCTGTGGCTCGACGCCGAAGGTGGTGATCGCCTCGGCCGGCAGCTCGCCAGCGAGCACCTCCTCGGCGAGAACGGGGAACGACTGCTCGCTCTCCCCACCGACAAAGGCGCTCGTCCCGAAGGTGACGATGACGCCGACGAGACCGACAAGAAAGAAGTAGTCACCGAAGCGGGTCACCAGAAACGCCTTTTTTGCGGCACTCGGCGGGGCGTCCTCGCGGAAGTGAAAGCCGATCAGCAGGTACGAACACAGGCCGACGAGTTCGAAGAACACGAAGGCGACGAGCAGACTGTCGGCGATCACGAAAGAGAGCATCGAGAAGGTGAACAGGCCGAGACCGGCGTAGTACCGCGGCAGGCCGGTCTCGCCCTCGTCGTTCATGTAGCCAAGCGAGAAGACGTGGACGAGCAGGGCCACGAGCGAGACGATAACGAGCATCGCGGCCGACAGCGGGTCGACGAGAAAGCCAAAGCTCAGTTCGACTGCCGGTGCCGCGCCGGTCTCGGTCGTGCCCAGCGCCCAGGTGAACAGCGTCTCGCTGTGTGTGGCGCCGCCGGCAACTTGGAGGACGGCAGCGACCGAGAGCACGAGCGAACCGGCGGTCGCCGCGATCCCGGCGATAGCGCCGCGCTTTGGCATGTACTGGCCGGCGAGCAGTGCGATCACGAACGCCACGAGCGGTAACAGCGGGACCGCAGGGACGTACTCGAACATGTTAGCCTCGCATCCTCCGTGCGATCGTCACGTCGGTGTCGCCGAACCGACGGTACAGCGTGATGATGATGCCGATACCGATCGCCACCTCGGCCGCCGCAAGCGCCATCGTGAACAGCGCGAACGTCTGCCCGGTGAGGTTCCCGTGATGAAAGGAGAAGGCGACGAGGTTGATGTTGGCAGCGTTGAGCATCAACTCGACGCTCATCAGGAACATCAGGGCGTTGCGACGGGTGAGCACGCCGAACAGGCCGGCACAGAACACCGCCGTCGACAGCACCACGTAGTACGTCGTCGGGACCGCCATCAGGTCCCACCCCCCTGGTCGTCCTCCGCTTCGAGGGCGGTCAGCACCTCGTCCTCCGATCCGCGTTTGGCGAGGTGGACCGCCGCCTCCAGGGCGGCGTCCAACACGACGGCGATCAGGATGAAACCGACAAGAAAGCTCTCGGCCGGCAGCGGTTGGATCGAGCGCAGGTCGAACATCGCGTAGCCGATGCTCTCGGTGATGGAACCGCGACGGGCGACGGCGTACAGCCCCGTGTCGTCGCCCGGGTCGTCCGAGCGGTCGACGCCGACGACCTGGGCGCCCGGCCCGCGTGACTCGTCGGAGTGGTCGACCAGCGGCACCCGCGCCAGGGTCACCCGGCCGTTCTCGACCGGAACCGAGACGATGGCCCGCGTCACGTCCCCGGACCGCTCGCCGTCAACGTCGGCCTCGGTGAGATTGTAGTCGACGGTCTCGCCACTGGCGGTGACCGTCACCTGGGTCCGCTCGCCGTCAAAGGTCGTCTCGTAGGACCCCTCGGTGTCGGCGTCGGCGAGCGAGCCGCCGTTCTGTAGTTCGGCCGTGAGGTTGGCCTCGTTCAGCGCTCCTTCGTCGGGGAAGCCGGCGGCGCTGCCGAGCGGGGCGGCCAGGATCGCGGCGGTGACGACGACGAACAGGCCGACGGCCGCCAGTCCGGGGAGGAGGTGCCGGCCCAGTCGGAGCCGCGGGCGCGTGGTCACGCCTCCACCCCCTCACCGTCGACGGCCGTGTCACTCTCGCCCGTCTCGGTTTCGGGCTCCCGGACGAGCATCACCGCGAAGGTGACCAACACGAGCACGCCACCGACGTACACGAGCACCTGCATGGCGGCGAGAAACTCGGCCTGCAGGAGCACGAAGTGAAAGGCGACGCTGAACAGCGCCACGCCCAGAAACAGCGCCGCGTGCCAGACGTCGTCGGCGAGCACGACCCCGAGACTGCTGGCGACCGTCACCAGTGCGAACAGCGCGAACGTGATCAGTTCCAGGGGCGTGGCCATTGTCGTCCCGTGTGCCGGATCGCGTTTCAACATTGCGAATTTGGGTGCCGACCCGCGTGAACGATCGGGAGGGATTCCGACGGCTCCACCAGGCCCCGCCGACCAGGATCGCCATCGAGCGGGGTCGTCGCTGGGTGTTCACTCCACGCAGGCCAGGCAGGCGAGCGGTGAGACGCCGGCACTGCGGGCGCGTGTGGCGGCTACTGGTAGTCGAGTTCGCCCTCGCCCTCGCCGATCCAGGCGCCGCGGTCGGGTTCACGTGACTCCAGCGGGTCGATGTCGTTGTACCACGGCACCGACTTCAGTTGCTCCATGTTGTACACGAGGTCGTCCTTTGTCTCGCCGGTGAACTCGAAGTTCTGGGTGAGCAAGATGGCGTCGACGGGGCAGACCTCCTCACAGAGCCGGCAGTAGATGCACTGGCCG
>CAZQHW010000259.1:0-2841 GCA_964593395.1 uncultured Halobacteriales archaeon | reverse complement strand
CCGACCGACACGATCGGTTCGAGACCGGAGTTCGTTCTGCACCCCGTGTCGGTCGCGGGATTCAGTTCGGCGCCCGTGGTCCGTGTAGATGCGGGTCCCGAGCGTCCGATAACACCGCCGGTCGCTACCCGGTGGCGTCCTCGGACCTCACGAGTCTGGCGGCGTACCTGGCGACGTCGGTCGCCTCCTCCGTGGCAAGCGTCGAGTAGTTGTACAGCAGGTACAGGACGATCCCGCCGTACAGGAAGAAGACGCTGTACTCCTGGATGAGAACGTCGAGCACCGGGTCGGTGAGGAGTCCGGTCAGAACCAGCGGCGTGTACGCCAGCAACATCCCGTAGGCGAACAGAAGGACGTTCCGGGCCTTCCAGTGCAGCAGTCGCTGTTGTGCCGTCGCCTCCTCGGCCGACCGCCAGATCGGGCCGGTGAACAGGTACAGCAACACCGGAAACGGCAGGAAAAACGCCGCCAGAAACGCCACCAGAACCAGCACGCCCGGCTCCTCGCCGGCGACCGCGACGATCTCGGCGCTCATCGTCGGAACCAGTGCGATCCCGATTGTCGCCGCCGCGAGTCGCCGTGACACCCTCGCGGACGCCAGAACCAACCCGTATACCACCACGGTCGAGAACAGCCCCTGGGCGATCGCCACCAAGTCGAGCGACCCGTTTCCGACGGCGATCTCCCCGAGGCCGAACTCCTGCAGGAGGATGACAGGGGCACCGACGCCGACGACAGCGAGCGCCGCCGCCGCCTGCGTCCGCACCGCCCGTGGCGTCCGCCTGTACAGGACCACTCCCAGGGCGAACGTCAGCGCGTACAGGCCAGCGAACCCGAACCGGACGACGTCGGGGGTGAGTTCAGTCATCGTCACCCCCCACGGCGGACCTGGCGACGGCGGTCGAACGGGTCGGCCCGTCGTCTCGGGTCTCGAACTCGGCGAGCATCTCGGACAGTTCCGCCGTCCGGTCAGTCAGGTCCGTTATCTCCTCGGCGAGGGTCGAGACGCGCTCTGCGCTTTCCTCTGTTGTCGCTGCGAGACGCTGTGCCTCGTCGGTGACAGACCGGACGGACGCGGTGACGGACTCGACGGTCGCGGCGACCTCCTCGGCGAGAGTCGCCCCGTCGTCGGCCGCGAGCGCGATCTCCGAGATCGAACTGTCGACCTCGGAGACGGTCTCCGAGAGTGCCTGGAACGTCCGGCGTGACTCGGTGACGACCGTGCCGCTTTCGGTGATCTTGTCCCGGGTCGTGTCCATCCGGTCAGTCACCTCCTCGACGTCGGACTGGACCGTCCGGACGATGTCGTCGATCTCGGCAGTCGACTCCTGGGTTTCGTTGGCCAGTGACTTCACCTCGTCCGCGACGACGCCGAACCCCTCGCCGTCGGTGTCGGCCCGTGCCGCCTCGATGTTCGCGTTCAGCGCGAGCATGTCCGTCTGCTCCGCGATCTCCTCGATTATCTCGGTCGTAGTCCCGACCGTGCGCATCCGTTCGTCGAGTTGGGTGACGAGTCGGTCCAGGTGTGTCACGCTGGCCTCGACCTCTTGGATCACTTCGACGACCTGGTTCGCCTCCTCGGCGCCGTCCCGGGCCCGGTCTGCCCCCGTCGCGGCGTTCGAGGCGGCGTTCTCGCTGGTCGAGGCCACCTCCTCGAAGGTCGCCGAGACGCTCATCACCTGTTCTGTCGCGTCGGTGAGTTCGTCGACCTGTGCGGTCATCTCCTCCGTGACCGACCGCACGTCGTCGGCGATGGCCCGTTGGTCGCGTGCGATGGTGTCGGCCCGGTCGGCCGTCTCGTCCGCGGTCGTCTCGACTGTCCGGATGAACGTCTGGAGCCGGGTGACCGTCTCCGAGAGTCGCAGCGTCATCTCGTCGTACGCCTGGGCGATCCGCTCGATCGCCTCGGCGTCGATGTCCGGGTCGAGTCGACGGGTGAAGTCACCCCCCGCGACGGTGGTCAGGGCGTCACCGACCTCGTCGGCGGCGTCGATGAGTTCCTCGTTGAACGCCTCGGCGTCCGCCCGGGCCTGCTCGGCCCGTTCACGCGCCGCCTCCGTCTCCGCTCGGGCCTGCTCGGCCCGTTCACGGGCTTGCTCGGCGTCCCGCTGTGCCCGCTCGGTCTCGGCGAAGGCGTCCCGCAGCGAGGTTCGCATCCGGTCGAGAGTCGCCGCGAGTTGCCCCAGTTCGTCCGCCCGGGAGGAGGTGACCGGGCGGTCGAGATCTCCCTCGCCGATCCGGGCGGCCTCCGATCGGAGGTCGTTGAGTTCGACCGTGATGCTCCCGCCGAGAACGATGCCCAACAACCCGAGGTTGAGGACGAACACGTACAGAAGCGTCACGGCCGTCTCTGCTGGCCCGACATCGGCCGCGGCCGCGTGGCTCCCGACGACCGCCCCCACGACGACGGTCCCTAGGACCACCGCGGTCACGATCGAGAACACTCGGTAGTTGTACTGACTTCGCAGACGACCCAACATGAACGCCAGTTCGTTCACCCACTGAAAAGTGTCACTTGGAGAATCAGGAACGATAATTGCGATACACAGGCTCTAGAGCGGCGTGACGGGGTTCGAGTCGTGTCGCACCCGTGGCTCACGAGTGTATTCGCCGCGGGGGTGACGCGACGGAGCGTGAACGCGCTTCCCGCCCCGTACCCGACAAAGGACCCTGCTATAACGAATCGCACGAAGCCAGAGTCGTGATGGACACCGCCGAAAACACCTCCCCGAACCGTCGAAGGGGGAGTAACCTGTTCCGAACCGGCCGCTAACGGCGTGTTACCGGGTCTCCCGGTCCGGGAGGCACCACGTCGTCGAGCAGTAGGCGGCTTGTACTTAC
>CAZQHW010000258.1:0-2848 GCA_964593395.1 uncultured Halobacteriales archaeon | reverse complement strand
CGGCGACGGCGTTCGACCCACCACCGACCGACGCGACTGTCACCTCGAACTGAAAGTCCAGTCCCTCCGGGGGCGGGGCGGCTCCGGACCCGAACAGGAAGTCGATCTGTACCGTCCCCGGTTCGTCCAACTCCTGCAGGTCGAGGACCGTCTCTCCCCTCTCGCGATTAACCTCGAACGAGTCGAACTCACCCGACAGCGGGCGGACGTAGACGGGAGTGGCTCCGCCAGGATCGGCTGACCCCCGCAGCCGTAGCGTTATCTGCTGGTGTCGGTATCCGCGGTCCTCGAACGCCGTCGCCGCGAAGCTGTACGCGACCCGGGGACGGTCCGCGTCCGGTATCGTCTCCTGTTCCAGCGCCAACTGGACGGCCGGGTTGGACGCCCCGCTGTCGGTGAACTCCCAGACCCGGGTCCTCCGGTCGTCGTCGACTACGCGTGGCTGTCCGAACGGGTCCTCAGCGGTCGACGCACAACCGGCCAGGCCGATCACGCCACCAGCTGTCAGCCCGCCGAGCACCTGTCGGCGGGTGCAAGCCCCAGTGTCACCCGATGACTTACCTGACCCGAGTGGGTACATATTCGGCCGTTCCGTGTCTGGGGCCCTCGTGTGCGGTGGTCCGTCTCAGGAACAGAGATCACCGCCCCGGGTTGCTGTCGAGCGAGACCACGAGCGTCGTCGAGGACCGTCCAGACGAGAAAGTCCGACACGAACCGTGACGTGACCATCCGCGTCGGTGTCGGCGAGCGAAGAGCACCGAGCGTCGGCGGTGTCGTCCACGGTCCGCAGTGACCCGCTCGACGGTCGCCGTGTTCCCGTGGGGCACGTGCCGGAGACGCACGCGACGAGGAGCTATCGCTCGTCGGTGAAGCGTCGAGAGAAGTCCGCGAGAGCGGAGTTGGACCGGACGGGAGACGTTTTCCACGTCCCTGCGGCCCTGCCGGCGTTCCGCCGTCAGGGCGACGGCAAGGCCGTCGTCCTTCGACGGGTCGTCGGCCACGGCGACAGGGTCTCACTGCCTCGCAGACTCTCACTGCGTACCGTGGCGGACGGGTGCCGGATTCTCGAAGCACCCTCACGGGCGCTCCGGTACTTGGCCTTCACACCACACCGCCCGGGTGGCGTGGGTGTGGGACGCTGCGGTTCTCCTTCAGAGCGTTCATCTCGTGTCCGTTTTACGGGACGTTTGATTTTTGCTCCCAACGTCTTCGGTCCCTGTCGTGGCCTACGACCGGTCCCCAAGACGTCGTCCGTATGTCCTCGCGTCCTCGCGGACCTAAACATAGAACGGGCACCATATTGAACCTATCGGTACCGACAACAAAATCCGGTAAATCTGGAGGTTCGCGCAAAGAGCAATCGTGAAGGCAGGCACGGCCGGGGATTTCACTCTGAGAGACACTACTCGTGGCGTTAAAACCGGTCGTCCCGTACACTAAGATAGCCCTGGTCGGAGGCGCCCACGCGAAGTATCCGACCCCGGACTGCCCTCCACCCCCACCCCTGTCCCACCTCTGGGACGTCCGCCCTCGGCTGGAGGCGGTCGTATCCAGCCCTCTCTGTCATCGCCACCCTCTCCCCAACTGTGCCCTCGCCGGTCCCTTCAGGAATCACCACGGACACTAGAACGGCCACTCCGAGGGCTGTCGTCGTATCACGACGAGTCCGCGACGGTGATGACGGGGACCGGCGCCGAGCGAACGGTCTTCTCGGCGACGCTGCCGAGCAGGATCCGGTCCGTGCCGCGGGCCCCCGTCGTCCCCATCCCGACGGCGTGGACGTCGGTCGAGTCGATACTGTCGAGGATCACCTCGACGGGCGTTCCGTGTTCGACGTGCGTGTGGGTGTCCGTGACCCCGCGCCGTTCGGCCTCCGTGACGACGCTATTGGCGGCCTCGGCCGCGGCTCGTTCGCTCTCCTCGCTGTGGACCGTCGACCGGACATCCACCCCGAGTGCCGTGTCGTCGACCACGGACAGGACGTGCACGGTCGCGTCGAGTGCCGCCGCGAGTGAGAGCGTGTGTTCGGCGGCCCGTGTCGCGGCCCCGCTCCCGTCCGTCGGGATCAAGAGGTTGTGGTAGGGGAACTCGAGCGTCTCGTCGGGCCGCATGCGGACGGTGAGAACGGGCACCGACGAGAGCCGGACGACCTTCTCGGAGACACTCCCGATGAGGTACCGTGAGAGTCCCTCGCGGCCGTGGGTCGGCATCACGACCAAATCCTGGTCGTACCGCTCGGCGTACTCGACGATCGTCGGGGCAGGGTTCCCCTGAACGACATCGGTCTCGTGCGAGACACCGAGTGTCTCCAGGGTCTTTGCCGCCTCCTCGACGATGTCTGCACCTCTTTGGACAAGCGCATCGACGGTCTCGGCATCGACGACCGTGACGCTGTCGCGCGCCGTGTCGGCGACGTACAGTACCTAGACGGTGGCGTCGGCCCAGTGGGCGAGTTCACCGGCGTGATGGAGGACCTCGGCCGCGCCCTCGCTGCCGTCGAACGGGAGGAGGATGCTCTCGTACATTGTCCTGGCGGTGAGCGTACGCCTGCCGGTCCCCTAACGTCTTCGTTGGTCCCGAGAGTGCCCTCCCCTCCACCTGCAACGAATCGGCCCCGGCAACCGCCCACCAGCGCGGCGCAGCGTGGCGAGCGTCGCGACACTCGGCGTCGACGGTCGGGTCAGCCCGTGTCGCCCTCGTCGGACGGGGACACCTCCGTGCCCACCCTGCCGGTGTCGCCGTCCAGGGTCACCCTGACTCTGTCAACTACCCCACCCTACTCGCTCGGGGCTTGCGCCCGCTCGCTTCGTTGAGGGTGGGGCTTGTCGGTGGACTCCGCCTCTGACTC
>CAZQHW010000257.1:0-2884 GCA_964593395.1 uncultured Halobacteriales archaeon | reverse complement strand
AACGGCGAACTGATGGAGCGGTGGGGGATGGACAGCGGCAGCGAGGTCCACGGCTACCTCGAGGGTGAACTCGGCGACTACTACTACCGCGACGACAACTCGCTGATCCGCGCTACTGACGAGGCCGCCGACCTCGTCGACGTCGAACCTGGCGTCTCCGAGGGCGGCGACGGCACCCCCGACGCCGTCACCGTCCCCGATCTGGCGGCCCAGGCCTTCGAGGTGCTCGCCGGTCCCGACGAACGGTCGGAGTCTGTCGTCAGCGTGCTCCACTCGCTGCGTGACGCCTACGGCGTCGACCCCTCGACCGACGACGTACGCGACGCGCTGAACGCCCTCAAACGAAAGGGCGTCGTCGAGACGGTTCAGCGCACCGTGCCGACCTACCGCCGCACCGTCGAGCGCGACACCGTCGACGTCACCGTCTCGAACGGCAACTGACCGGCCCGTCGGAGGGCACCGACTCACTCCTCCAGTCCCGGCCGCCGCCGTCTGCGCCGTCGCGCCAGCAGTCGGCGCTGGAGCGCCCCCGGCCCCCCTTCGATCGGCGGCCCGCGGGCCCGCCAGGCGGGCGGTTCCGGCTCGAAATCCGGGCAGGAGCCGGCACACTCCGCCGCGGTCTGCCCGCGACACTTCGCGTCGCAGTGCGGCGTAAATGCTGACCCCTCGGACCGCAAGCGGAAGTGCCGACAGTCCGGCCGCATCGTCTCCACGTAGTCGCGCCAGCCACCCTCGTAGGCCCGCTCGGCGACGACGAGTCTGCGCTCGCGCTTCTCGGCCGGCGAGACGTACTCGAACCGGGCCGCGGACTGGTCGTGCTCCCCGCCGGAGGGACGCTCGAGGACTCGCGTGCCGGTCGCCCCGGCGTCGAGCGTCCGCGGGTGCCAGGCCACCGCCGCCGTGGGCGTCGCCGGGTGCCCCGCGGGGTCGTCCGCGTGGGTCCCGCCGCGGACCTCGGCGTCGTCGACGACGAGTACGCCCGCCTCGACTGGAAGGTCCTCCAGGAGTACGGGTTCGACGCGCTCGTCGGTCGCCCGCGTCGCCACCCACACCTCGTCGGCGACCGCGAGCGCCACGTCGTACTCCAGTTGTGGACAAAGGGTGCGGGCCGCCGCCGCGTCGAGGTCGGGCTTGTTCTCGACGGCGATCACCCGGCGAACCCAGTCGGGGTACGGCCGCACGCGGCGTATCTCGACGCGGTTCGACCGCTTGCGACGCTCGACGACGTCCCGGTCGGCGGCCCGGTCGATCGCCTCACGGACGTACCGCCAGGGGTAGTCTGGCTCCGGCAGGGCGTCGCGGTACCACGTCCACTCCGCCGGCGCGTTACGAACGACGTGCAACAGGTCCGAGTCGAGCGCCCGGGAACCGAACGCGGCTCGCTGGCGCAGTCCATCGGGGTCGCACTCGACGACGACGGTGTCCCAGCGACGGTGTTTGCTCCCCAACTGCCGGGCGACGAGCACCGCGTCGTCGGACTCGCCCGCCGGGGGCCACTCCCGCTCGGCCCACCGGCAGACCCGCAACTCGAACCGAAACTCGCTCACGCCGTTCGCGAGGGGAGCGGGCCGGAAAAATGTGACCGCTGCCGTCGGTCGACCGAAACCGCCCGACGCGGCCACCGTCCCGCGCTCACCCTCGACTCACCAGGTTACCGACGTGTTCGGCCAGACTCAAGTAGTTACGTCACGTAACTAGATATGTATTGGTGACCAACTGTGACAAAAACTGACACCACCGATGGGGAGTACCGCACGGTCGGCGCCGACGCCCGGGCGTTCGACGGGTACGGTGCCGTCGAACTCGACGATGACGATCTCATCGTCTACGACATCGACAACGAGGAGGGGTGGATCCAGTCCTCCGACTGGATCGGCCTCGAGTTCATGGCCTGAGCCGCGGCGCCGACCCGTCTGACACGGGGGCGCCACAGTAGCCGCGACAATCTACGTGCCACCGGCCCGACAAGGCCGGCACATGGCGCGTGACAGGGTCACCCGGCAGGAGCTTCTTGCGTGTGTCGGGGGCGCCGGCGCAGCAGGACTCGCCGGCTGTTCCGGCGCCCTCGAGAGCGGCGGCTCGTTCGTCTGTACCGACATCGTCGACGGGTCGACCGAGCGACGTGAGGACACCCCGCTCCCGTTCCCGTTCACGTTCGCGGTCCCGACGGGGGTCAGCGAGGACGAACGCCTCGACCTGAACCTAAGCGGCGGCCGGGACGCACTCGACCACTCGATCGGCGTCACCGAACCGGGGTCGGACACGGCTCTGGTCCGGGCGCCCGGCACCGACGGGGTCGTCCGGGAGACGACGACGCTGACGGTGGACCCGGCGAGGTGAGCGTGTCGAGTGTCGTCGGCGAGAGTGGACCCCGCCGGCGACGCTAGGGTGATGCGTGCGGTCGCTGACGGGGCGACCAGCCCCCCGATTTTTGTTTCAGGAGCCGTAGACCTGTGTATGGCCGACTACTCCCGACTGCCGGAGAAACTCGGGCGCCGAGTGCGGGGGCTGCTCGACTCGGGCGACACCGACCTCGAGATGGCCCACCAGCAACTGAAAAGCAGTCTTCGTGACGTCGAGAGCGCCGTTGAGGACGTCGCCAGCGAGCGAACCCGCCTCAACACCCGCATCGACGACCTCCGCGACGATATCGAGAAACACAACGACCAGGCCCGTCGTGCGGTCCAGCGCGACCGCGACGACCTCGCACGCCAGGCACTCGAGAAGAAACAGCGCAAGGTCGAGCGGATCAACCGCCTGGAGGACGAACTCGACGAACTCCGGGCCGCCGAGGACGAGTTGCTCGCCCGCCGGAACGAACTCGCCGAGCGCGTCGAGGAGTTCCGCACCGAGAAAGAGCGCATAAAGGCACAGCGCCGGGTCG
>CAZQHW010000256.1:0-2897 GCA_964593395.1 uncultured Halobacteriales archaeon | reverse complement strand
AAGTCGTCGTCGTGGGAGCCGTACGCCCACGCGATGGACAAGGTCTGCTTCGAGGAGGGCTTTCACGTCAAACACGGTGAGGACATTCTCCGCGAACTGATGAACGGCTCCCGCAAGGAGCAACAGATGGTCCAGGACGCCTTTGAGGAGTGGTGGCCCCGCATCATCCAGTTCTTCGGCCCCACCGACGACAAGAGCACCCACCACGACTTCGCCAGCGAGGTCGGACTCAAGCAGATGACCAACGACGACCTCCGGGACGCCTTTCTCAACGCCTACGTCCCGAAGGCAAAGAAGTACGGCCTCGAGATCCCGGAGTACCCCCGCATCGAGGAGAACGACGACGGCACGTACTCGGTTCGGGAATCGGATCTGGACTGGGACGAGTTCTTTGCGGTCTCGCGCAACGAGTACGAGCCTGGTGTCGGCCAGATCGACTCGCGGGCGCGGGCCCAGGAGGCGGTCGAGTGGGTGCGTGACCTGCTCGACGAGCGCGAACAGCACGCCAAGACGACCACCGCGGCGGCGGACTGACCATGATCTGGGAGGTGTTCCGGCAGGACGAGGCCGGGGACTACCACACCCACTGTGGCAACGTCCACGCCCCGGACCGCGAGATGGCAAAGCAGTTCGCGGTCGTCCAGCACGGCCGCCGCAAGCCCGCCCACAGTCTGTGGGTCGTCCCACAGGACGAGATCGCCGAAATCGACGAGGACGAGGCCGACTTCGGCGGGAGTACCGACAAGTCCTACCGGTGGGCGATGTCGTACAACGACGTCGAACCCGCCGCCCAGGAGGTCGCCGACAGCGAGGCCGAGCAGGCCGACGCCGAGCGGGGTGGGGACTGATGGCCGCGCTTGTCGCCGGCGAACTGACCGACGAGGAGCGGACGGCGGTCCGGACGCTGCTCTTTCGACTGGCGGACGACGAGTACGTCACCGCCGAGCGCTACACCGAGTGGCAGGTAACGGCGCCCACCCTCGAGTCCGACCTCGCGCTGTCGAACATCGCACAGGACGAACTCGGTCACGCGCGACTCTGGTACGACCTGATCGAGGAGTTCGGCCACGCCGAACACGAACTCGTCTGGGAGCGCCCGCCGGGGGAGTGGCACCACGCCGCGCTCACCGAGTTGCCGTACGCCGAGGGCGACTGGGCGAACGCGATCCTCCGGTCGTACCTGTACGACGTCGCCGAGGACCTCCGTCTGCAGGCGATCGAGGAGTCCTCGTACGACCGGATCGCAGAGCGCGTCACCACGATCAAGAACGAGGAGGACTACCACCTGGAGCACGCCCAGAACTGGCTAGAGCGACTGGCCGACTCCGACGAGGGCCACGACCGCGTGCAAGCGGCGCTCGACCAACTGTTCCCGTACGCGCTGACGCTGTTCGCGCCCGTCGACCCCGACGTGGAGAAACGGATCGACAAGTTGGGTGTGCGCGACCGCACGCTGTCCGACCTCCGAACGGAGTGGCTCGACCGCGTGGTGCCGTACCTGGAGGCGCTCGGCCTCTCGGTGCCGGACCCTGAGGACGCCGACCTGCCGGCGGCGGTCGGCCGCGACGGCGAGCACACCGACTACTGGAACGACCTGCACGCGGAGTTCACCCGCACCTACGACGAACTCGACCGCGCTGGCACCGTCTCGATCATGCCGGACCCCGACCAATGAGCTACGACACTGACGCCGGCGACGGCACGACCTACTGCACGTACACCGACTACGACGACGGCGAGACGAGCGAAGACCTCCCCGCCACCGGCGAGGGGAG
The DNA here is from genome assembly GCA_964593395.1 of uncultured Halobacteriales archaeon. Lineage (GTDB taxonomy): Archaea > Halobacteriota > Halobacteria > Halobacteriales > SW-7-71-33 > SW-7-71-33. Next base: position 1,122 of record CAZQHW010000256.1, on the reverse strand, counting down.
TGAGGGCCTCGCGGCCGACGTCTGGGCCGCGCTGTACGACGTCGAGGACCCCGAGATGCCGATCAGCATCGTCGACCTCGGACTCGTCTACGGCGTCGACGTCGACGAGACGACCGGCGACGTCCAGGTGGACATGACGCTGACCTACTCCGGGTGCCCGGCGCGGGACATGCTCACCGACACCGTCGAGCGCAGCGTGAGCGATGTCGAGGGCGTCTCCGACGTGGAGTTGCGGCTCGTCTGGGCGCCCGACTGGTCGATCGAGATGGTGACCGAGAACGGCCGCGAGCAACTCAAGGAGTTCGGACTGTCTGTATGACCGACCCCAGTGTCGAGACGAGCGGCGAGCGCAAGGGTGCCGAGTGCCCGTACTGCGGCTCCGAGGACACGGTCCGCGAGCACCCGAAAGGCCCCGCGCTGTGCCGGTCGATGCACTACTGCAACGGCTGCGAACAGCCCTTCGAGAAGTTCGAGTGATAAACCCCCGGACGAGTCCGGGCGAAGCCACCTGTGTTCGCGGCACGTGACACCTGCATGGAACAAACGACGACCGAGCGGTCGTTCCCCGACCGCGGCGGGATCGACGTGTTCGACTCCCTGTTGGTTCGCCAGCGGGTCGACGACGCCGACGCCGCACGGTCGGCGGTCGCCGACTGGGTGACTGCTCGTCGTGATGGCCGCGAGGGGGACGTGCGCGACCTGCTGCCGGTCGAGGGGGTCACCCTGGCGACGCTGTTTCTGGACCGTGCCGACGACCGACCTGGCCGCGGCGAGGGCGACGCCCTGCTGTGGTACCTGGAGGTCGTCGACGACGACGCCCCGCAGTGGCAGGACCCCGCCCGGACGGTCCACGACGCCTCCCCGCTGTTCGACGGCCCGCTGGCCGACCACCTGGCGGAGACGACGGTCCACCGGAACGGCGGCGACCACCTGTTGCTGACACACGCCAGCCATCCCCACCGCCAGAAACGGTACACCGAGCACTGCGGGCCCTGTCTCGTCGCGCCGGTCGCGGGCGACGACCTCCCGATCCCGGTCGTGATCGTGACGCTTCGCCTGCGGCCCGGTGTCCGGAGTCGTCTCGTGTGGCACGGCGCCCGGTTGGTCGACCGCCTGAAGTCG
>CAZQHW010000255.1:0-2932 GCA_964593395.1 uncultured Halobacteriales archaeon | reverse complement strand
CGACCGACCGGGTTCACTACCGACCGACCGGGTTCACTACCGACCACTAGTCGCCCCCGTCGTACGGCGGCAGGTCGCCCAGGGCGGTCACGCCGGAGGCGTTGCCACCCATGTAGAACACGGCCCCGTCGGCCGGCACCGGCGACGACCCGACAGTCGTGTCGAACCCCTCGATCGTGTGGGCCCACCGTAGACTCCCGTCGTCGCGGTCGAGGGCGGCCACGCCCGGGAGACTCCGGTCCGGGATCGACGTCGCCGACACGAGGACGGTGGCCCGCGTGACCGTCACGCCCGTGTCGACGGTCGCCCGCGTCGCGGACTGCCAGCGGCGCCGGCCGTCCGCCAACTCGACCGCGAGGACACCCTCGTCGCTCGCGACGTACGCGACACCGTCGACCACCGCCGGTGCCAGCTCGATGTCGCCGTCGACGGTCGTCACGACCCGTCGTCGCCTGCCACTCTCGGGGTCGTACTCGGCGAGTCGCCCCTCCTGGGCGACGAGTAGCCCGGTGTCGGTGACGACCGGCGGCGGTGCCGGGAACGACCCCTCGGTGTCGCGTTCCCACGCGGTGACGCCGGTTTCGGTCTGCACCGCTGTCAGGCGACCGCCGTCGTCGGGCGCATCACGGGGACGGAACCCACGGACGTACACCCGGTCGCCGTCGGCGGCGACCCGTGCCCCCCAGACGGTCGTGCTGTCCCACCGCCTGGCCCCGGTCCGTGGGTCGTAGGCGATGACCCCGTACTGCCCGACCGGCACGACGGCGAGTGCGGGGTCCGCCGTCACCGTCGGCGGTCCCTCCACGCGTGTCCCGGGCACCTCGACGGACCACTCCTCGGTGCCGTCCGTGCGGTCGTAGGCGACGAGCAGTCGCCCGCCGCCGACCAGCAACAGGTCCCCGACGACGGCCGGCCCGTGGTCGGCGCTGACTGGAAGGTCGACGGACCACCGCTCCTCGCCGGTCCGGGCGTCGATCGCCGTCACGTCGTTGCCGACGGCGTACACTGTCCCGTCGGCGACGACGGGCGCGCCGGAGACCCCGTCGCCGGCGTTCCAGGCCCGGTTACCCCTGCCGGGAACGGTGACGGCCGCGCTCCCGACGTTGGTCGCGGTCCGCCCGCGCTGTGGCCACTCGCCGGTCGGTTGGTCGGGCAACTCGCGGTCCGGTTGGCTGCTACACCCGGCGACCGCCACTCCTCCCGCGGCCACCACGCCCGACAGGAACTGCCGTCTGTTCATCTCTGTCGGCCGCCGCTGCGCCCGGTCGGCTGGTGCCTCGTCCGTCTCACGACTCCGATGTACCGGTGTCTGCAGTCCTAAACCCCGAACTAGTGTCTCAGTCGGTGCGATACCCTGCCCAGTGGGCGTGGGGTCCCCTCTGGCGTGCGGCGAGACGTCTGTCGCTCGGCCTGTCCGGAGCGATACCGCTTACCGGTGCTCCTGACCGACACCGGCGCGTCACACCGGTCAACAACGGCGTCGTCCCGGTGTCCGGTGGATGGGCAACGAGTCAGACGAACTGCCCGCGGATCAGCGGCGTGAGCACCGACGCGAACCCGGTGCCGTCGCTCCAGAAGGCCGCCTCGGCGTCGACGTTCGTGACGTCGGTCGCCGGGAGGACGCTCAACAGCATAGTGGCGTCGTCGACGGCGAGGACCCGGCCGACGTGGACGTCGCTGGACTCCTGTGGGGCGGCGCCCACCGTCTCCAGGCCGGCCTCGTCGGCGATCGAGAGAACGCGGTCGTTCGCGCTGGCGACGACGACCCTGGTACTCCCGGACACCTCGACCAGCGCCTCCAGCACCGGTCCCTCGGTCAGCGTCGTCTCGCCGCTGGCGAACACCACCCGCTCGTCGGCGTCGCGGACGAGCGAGGTGACCCGCGCGGTGATGTTCTCTCTGCCCTCGGTCGTCCAGATAGCCTCCTGGCTCTCGTCGGGGGTGGTCTGCTGACCACTCACCGACTCGATGTACTCGAAGGCCTCCTCGCCGGTCGAGTGGAGCCGGGTGAACAGCATCTCGCGAGCCTCGTCGACGGCGACCGGCCGGTACCGCTTTGGCGACCCCTCGTGGACGTCGACCAGTCCGAGCGCCTCGAGTTCGTCGGTTGCGCCGTACACCTGCGACCGGGGTACCTCCGTCACCTGTGCCACCTCGCTGGCGCTGCCGACGCCCAGTTTCTGCAGGCCGACGAACGTCTCCGCGGCGTACGCCGACAGGCCAAGTGCGGTGAGCGCCTCGACCGCCTCGTCTTCGTCCGTCATGTCAGTCGTCACTCGCTGACTCTAGTTCCGGCGCCGCCGAAGTGTCTCTGTCGGTTCTGAGCCACACCTCGTGGACGCGGGCCAGTTCCTCGTCGGTCAACCGGCCCGCCTCGTAGCCCTCGTGGGCCTCGCTGAGGTCCCGGCCGGTCACCACTCCCGATTTCAGGGCGCGCTCGACCGGGTCGTCCGCGACGGCGATCCCCGCGGCGCCGCCGACCTCGACGCCTCCGGCGGCGGTCCGCAGGTCGCCGTCGAACCCGAGGTCCGCCCCGTCGGCAGCCTCCTCGGGGACTGCGACGTGGTACGTCAGCCGCCAGACCCCGTCGGTCTCGTCCTCGTCCGTCGTGACCGTCATCGGGTCGACCCCGTTCTCGCGACCACCAGATCCGACACTGTCGGCGTCTGCGGCGGTCGCGTCGGCGGGTTCCTGGCCGTCCCAGGCGACGTAGAGGGTGCGTCCGCCGACGGCGGCGTCGACCGGCGTCGGCGTGGCGGTGACTCCCGCCACTGCAGGGGCCGTCTCGCGCAGCACCGCCCGGCCCTCGACGCCGCGGACGACCACCTCGACTGCCACGCGCTCACCCGGGGCGGCGCTCGACCGGTCCACGTGTCGCTCTGCCGTCGGCGTCTCGCTGTCCCCGGCGGCCGTCGACCCGCCGCTGGTCCCG
>CAZQHW010000254.1:0-2937 GCA_964593395.1 uncultured Halobacteriales archaeon | reverse complement strand
CGTCATCGACGACTACGAGCAGTGTACCCACTCCGGCGAGATCAACGTCCCCTGGTCGAAGGGACTACTGGACGACGACGACCTCCACGGCGAACTGGGCGACATCGTCACCGGTCGCGTGGAGGGCCGCACCGCCGACGACGGGGTCACGGTGTTCGACTCCACCGGTCTCGCAATTCAGGACGTCGCCGCCGCCCACGTCGCCTACGAGCACGCCAACGAGGTCGACAACGGCACGCCCTTCGAACTGTTGCGGACCGACATCCCCGAACTGTGAGTTCTCCTCTCACCCCGCTTCCCTGCTGTCTCTTGTCCCCGGCGACTTTGTTCCGGGCGCTCGAACGCCCGGTATGGCACGCACCACGGTGACGTACGAGGACGGCCACGTCTACGAGTTCAGTCCCGACATGGACCCGGCGTACACCGCCACCCCAGGTGAGTCGCTCACCGTCGAGACCGTCGACAGCCTCGAGGGGACGATACAGACCGACGACGACGTGCTCGATGCCATTCCCGAGGAGGTCAACGCCGCCACGGGCCCGATCGCCGTCGAGGGCGCCGACCCGGGCGACGTTCTCGCCGTCGAGATCGAGGACGTTCGACTCGCAGAGGACCGCGGCCGGGCGGTGACGACGCCGGGTTTTGGCCTGTTGCAGGACGACGACGACGTGGAACATCCGTTCACTCGCGTCACTCCCGTCGCCGAGGACGGCGAGACGATCGACTTCCAGGGGCACTCGGTGGCGGTCGACCCGGTGATCGGCACGATCGGCGTCGCCACTCGCGAGGAGACCCACTCGACGCTGGTGCCACACGACCACGGCGGCAACCTCGACACGACCGACATGGCGACGGGGTCGACCGCGTACTTCCCCGTGTTCCAGGAGGGCGCGATGCTGGCGCTGGGCGACGCAAAGGCGGCGATGGCCGACGGCGAGATGTGTGGCACCGGCGCCGAAGTCGCAACGGAGGTGGACCTGACCGTCGACGTGGTGGAGCCGGCGGTGCCGGTGGGGCGGCCCGTTGTCGACACCGGCGACGCCTGGAAGACCCTCGCCAGCGCCGCCGACCTGGAGACCGCCGTCGCACAGGCCAACCGCGACATGCTCGACCTCCTCCAGGGCGCCCACGGGTTCGACCGCACCGAGGCGTACCTCTTTTCCAGTCTCGTCGGTGGTCTCGAGATCAGCCAGGTGGTGGACCCGCTTGTCACCGCACGAAACGCCGTTCCCGCCGAACACCTCCCGGACCCGCTCTGAGTGGGTTCAGTCGCCGTTTCAGTCACGGGGAGACACTTACCGGTCCGGGTCGACGATGTGGACATGAGACGACGACGACTGCTTGCGGCGACCGTCGGCGCGCTCGGCGTCGCCGGGTGCCTCGGGCGCGGGACTCCCGGCGGAGACGGGGACGACCCCGGCGAGACGGACCCGACGACGTCCGACCCGGGCGGCTCCACGACGTCCGACTCGGACGGCACCATCGACGACGTTGACTGCCCCTCGTTCGTCGACACCGACCGGACGACCTGTTACCGACGGGACGGTCGTGCCCCCGACGTGTTTCTCGTCCCCTCGGCGGTCACCTTCGAGGACCACGACGACGACGGCGAGGTCCAGACGGTCTCGTTCACGCTGCACACCGACCGGCGCCTCCGGTTCAACCCGAACAACTGGGCGGTGTACGCGACCGACGACGGGGGTGGCGGGTGGACGCGCCTGGCGCCGAACGGCGCCGACAGCCTCTCGACCACCCTGGCGCCGGGCGAGACCGTCACCTGGTCGCTCGCGACCGAGGCACACTCCGCTTCGCGGAGCGACGTGCGCCAGGTGACCGCCACGCTCGACTCGGGTTCGACACACGCGTTCCGCGTGTTCGGCACCGTCACCGAGAACGACGAGACCGTCGAGGCGGTCGCCGTCTTCGATTATCTTCGCTCGGTCCCCTGAGACGACGCGGAGCACTCGCCGCGCCGTTCCCCGACTCAGGCCGACCCGTCGACGATCTCCGCGAGCGCGCCGAGGTCGTCCACCCGGTACGTCGGGTCGTGGTCGCCGTCGAGGCGCCGGCCGTTCCGGCGGATAAAGACGCTGTCGACGCCGGCGCGGGCGGCCACGGCCACGTCGCGGGAACTGTCGCCGACGACCAGCGCCCGCTCGGCCGGGGCGTCTATCGCGGTGAGCGCCCGCTGGAGGTTCGTCGGGTCGGGCTTTCGCTGGCGGCGTCCCTCGACGCCCGGCGCGACCCCGCGGGCGACCGCGAACCGCCCGGGAAAGTGGCGTTCGACGACGCGGTCGACGACGGACTGGTAGTTGTCGCTGAGCACCGCCCCGGCGACGCTGTCGCCGACGCCGACGCCGGACAGCGCGGTCCGGGCGTCGTCGTACGGGGACTTTCCGCCGTCGTCGACCAGGGCGCGCTGGCGCTCGGCCAGCGCGGGGTCGAACCGCTCGTAGAAGGCGGCGGGGTCGACGCCGTGGGCCTCACAAATCTCGCGGGCGTTCGCGGTCGTCTCCTCGGCGACGGACCGGAGTTCCGCCTCGGTGGGGTCGATCCCGACGGCGGCGAACGTCTCGCTCGCCACCGCGCGCCTGAGTCCGTGGTCGGTGTACTCGACGAGGGTGCCGTCCATGTCGAACACGACTGCCGCGTACCCGTCGTCGGTCATGACCCGGCTTCCGGGGTCGAGCGGCGTAAGTCCACCGCCGCCGGTCACTCCCTGACGCTGCGGTAGCCGACCGCCAGTGCGACCAGCCAGAACACCCCCGCGAACACGCCGGCTATCAGCACGAGCGGCCCGCCCGACGCCGTCCGGACCAGAAAGGACTCGCCGGGGTCTTGCTCGTTGACGTACACCGTGACCGTCTCGCCCTCGGGGTACCTACTGGTGAAGTTCTCCGCCTCGCTCCGGGTGTCGAACTCCGGGCGTGAGACGGG
>CAZQHW010000253.1:0-2947 GCA_964593395.1 uncultured Halobacteriales archaeon | reverse complement strand
GAACGACGCGGAGTTCCAGTAGGGCGACGGGGTCGCTGTAAGTGTCGCCCCGTTCGTGGTCCGTGGCCACGACCTGCCCCCGGCGACCCGTTTGGTCGTCACCGCGGGGGCACCGAAAGCGGTGTCGTTGACCCCGCTGAGCCCACCGACGGCCCGGGGGTCCGCGACGAACTCCTCTGAGTAGACCCGCTAAACGGGCACGACAGGCGGGTCCGCGAGCCCCCGGCGACCGCGAGCGGACCGACGACCCTGAAAAGAGCCGTGGGCTAGCCGGTTCCTGGGGTGGGGATCGGCTCCTCGATCCACTCCTCGTAGAACGTCTCGATGTCGGGTTCGAACTCGTGGACGAGCGGGTAACCAGGCATCACGTTGGTCACCTCCAACAGGGTCTCACAGCCCGGACAGAAGAACTCCCGCAGTTCCATGTACTCGGGCTTTGGGTGCATCCCCTCGGGATAGATCTCCCGGTAGTCCTCCGGAGAGTCCCGGACGTTGATCAGTGCCTCGCGTTTCCAGTTCTGGTCGTGGGCGCAGAACTCGTGGCCGCAGTCACACTTGATCACCCAGTCGTCCTCGCCCTTGGCGACGACGTAGAGGTTCTCGGCGTAAGGAATCACGATCGGGTCGTCCCAGTCGACCCGCTCTTGGAGAACCGCCCGGACTTGTTGGAAGCGGTCGCTGTCCTTGAACGCGCTCATCATGTCGTGGAGTTGGTCCCACTCGAGGTTGTCGTCGACCAGGTCTTCGATTATCTCGCGGGGGTAAGATTCGGGCATGGGTCAGTCGTCGTCAGTCGCGAGGGGCCGTTCGCCGAACGTGGCGCTCGGCCCCGGGAGGTCTTTCAGCGAGCGGTCCGTCCAGGTGTAGGGCACCACGGGTTCGTCCTCGCGGCCGACGCCGGTCCAGGACTCGTGGCCTTTTGTCGGGTTCTCCCACTTGCGCTTGAACCCGGAGCCAAAGCGGTACTCCAGAGACCGCTCAGCGCCGTCGCTCAGTTCGAAGCGGAACTCCTCGGGCAGTTCCCAGAACTCGGTGTAGAACTCGGTGAACTGCTCGCTCATCCGCATGCTGCTCACGTAGGTCTTCTTGACGTCGTCGACGAACCCGCCGTTCTGGACCCGCTCGCGTTGCTCGTCGTACCACTCGGAGACGGGGACGGCGTCCTCGGAGCGTTTCTCGCGCATCTGCCTGCGCCGCTCGCGAGTCGCCTCCTCGTCGAGTTCGAACTCGCCCTCGACCGCGGAGTTGTGTTTCGCGTCATCGTCGACCTTCTCGACGACGACACCGTAGGCGTTCTCGGCGTGCCGCGGCAGGACGTAGCCGTCGTGGATGTCAGCAAGCACCTCCTCCGGGGTGCGCTCGAGTGGGTCGCCCAGCCCCGACCCGCCACGGAGGTAGTTCAGGTACAGGTCGTAGTCTTCGAACTCCTTTGGCGTGGAGATTCCCTTTGGCGTCCTGGTGATCTCGCCGTCGATCTTGGACTCGAACTCGCCGCTCTCGGGGTCGAGGTCGTGCTGTGGGAACTCCTTGCCCTCGGCGAACCGCTCGGCGAGGTCGGTGTCGCGGGCGTTGAGGATGTACCCCGACGCGGCAGGGTAGCCCCCGAACAGGCCGGAGTCGCTGGTCATGTAGCCGTTGCCCATCTCGTAGAGCAACCACCGGGTGACGTCCTTGACCGTCCGCAGCGACTCGAAGCCGGCACCGCCCGACCGCCGGCCCGGTCCGCCGGTGTTTGGCTTGACCGCGCGGCCGAGAAACGGCAGCGGTTCCGTGCGCTCCCAGACCTCGGCGTCGCCCATGTCGCCCTCGGGGTTCCAGATGGCCGCCGCGTGGGGCTCGCCGTCCGCGACGTACCGTGCCCCGACGCCCTCGCAGGCGGCCTCAAAGGAGTTGACCGCGTGGAGTTTGTCGAACTGGTCGATACCCCCACCCTGCAGCCAATTGGAGGTGTTGGCGTTGCCGGCGTTGATCTCCTCCCAGAACCCGCGAGCGTAGTACCCACGCGAGAGGTGCTGCCACAGCGGTGCCCACGCCGAGACGAGGTAGTGCCAGGCGTAGGCGTGGGCGGTCTCGGTGTTTTGGGTGTTGGCCCAGGAGCCCTCCGGCAGGTGGAAATCACAGGCGTAGTAGGCCCCGTCGTTGACCGTCTCGTTGGGGATCACTGTCTGTGTGAGCATCACCCAGATTCCGCCCTGGATCGCCGCTGGTGTGCAGTTGTAGGGGTGCCACCCCCACTTGTTGGCGCCCTCGAAGGAGACCTGGAAGCTCCCGTCTTCCCGGACGTGCAGTTCCGAGGGCGCGTGCATGATGTGGTTCTCGTCGGCGTACTCCCGGGTGAGGTTGTTCTGGCCCTCGTAGAGGGCGTCGACGAACGACACCCCGCGGTAGGTCCCCGGCAGCATCGTCTTCTGGATCCGGGTACGAAAGCCCCGACGGCCGTCCTCGACGGACTCCCGTGAGAGCTGTTTGAACTTCTCGACGCCGTACTCGTCTATCAGTTCGTGAACGGCGTCGCGGATCATCAAACAGCCGGTCATCCGCGTGCGCTCGTCGAGCTTGAGAAACTCCGGCGTGCGGGTCTTGTCGACGTAGTCCCGCTCCCAGGAGTTGTACAGATCGAAGTCCTCGCCGATCTTCTGGGCGGAGTAGTGGGCGCCGTCGCCAAAGCGCGACGCCTGGGAGACGTTCATGCTCCCGGGCCCGATCGCTCCCGTGTCGATAACGTGGGTGACGCCGCCGGCCCACGCCACGAGTTCGCCGTCGTGGAATATCGGCACCATCGTACAGATGTCACACGGGTGGACGTCGCCGATGTGGGGGTCGTTGTTGACGAAGACGTCGCCCGGGGCGATCCCCGGCGACTCCTCCCAGTCGTGGTTGATCATGTACTTTATCGCCTCGCTCATCGTGTGGATGTGCACGATGATCCCCGTCGAGACGGCGATCG
>CAZQHW010000252.1:0-2953 GCA_964593395.1 uncultured Halobacteriales archaeon | reverse complement strand
GACCTGGTCCGGTCGTCCCGTCGCCTGCCGCCGCCGTCGAACGGACGGATAGCGACCGTAGCAGGCGGCTACCGCTCCCGCGTCGCTCTCGAAGGAGTGTTCTACCCCCGAAGGCTCCTCCTTCGCCCCGTAGCGGCCCGCTGAAGCGTATTCAGGGTTCATATGGGCGGATCACGAGTCACGAATAAATGTCTCTCGACACGGCGGTCGTGCTGGCGGCGGGCGAGGGCACCGAGCTGCGCCCGCTGACGGCGCACCGCCCGAAGCCGCTGCTGCCGGCGGCCACGAGGCCGATCCTCGGGTACGTGCTCGACGCCCTGGTTGAGGCGGGGATCACCGACCTCCACCTCGTCGTCGGCTACGGCCGCGACCGCGTCCAGAGCCACGTCGGTCCGGCACACCAGGGCGTGCCGGTCCACTACCACCGCCAGGTCAAGCGGGTAGGCACCGGTCACGCCCTCCTGCGGGCCGCCGACGCCGTCGACGGCGAGGCGCTCGTGGTCAACGGCGACGAGGTGCTCACTTCCGAGTTGGTCCGGTCGGTGGTCGACGCCCACGATCCCTGGTCGGCGCGGGTCACGATCGCCGTCGTCGAGAGCGAGGATGCCCCCCGGTACGGGGCGGTGCGACTGGCCGACGACTGTGTCACTGACTTTGTCGAACACCCCGACGACGACATCTACCGCTTTCTCAACGCTGGGGTGTACGCCCTCGATGAGCGGGTGCTCTCGGTCGTCCAGGATACGCCCCGCAGGGCGGGCGAACTCAGGATCACCGACGCTGTCGCTGACCTCGCCGAGGAGAGTGAGGTACGTGGGGTCCGCACAAACGAACCGCTGGTGACCGCCCGGTACCCGTGGGACCTGCTCTCGGTCGCGGAGCACCACCTCGAGACTGGTGCGGTCCACGAACCCGAGCGGTCGCCGGGCGTCTTCGTCGCCGACACCGCCACGGTGGCCGACCCGGCGACGCTGCGTCCGCCGGTCGCCGTCGCCGCTCACAGCGAGATCGGCGCCAACGCGACCGTCGGGCCGTACACCGCCGTGGGGCGGAGGTCGACGGTCGCGCCGGGCGCGGTGGTTTCCCGCTCGGTGCTCGACAGGGAGAGCCGCGTCGGGCCGAACGCCACGCTGGTTGACTGCGTGGCCGGCCAGTCCGTCCGGGTCGGCGCCGGCGTGGTCGTCCCTGGCGGTCCGGCGGACGTCACGGTTGACACGACGGTCCACGAGAACGAGCGACTGGGGGCGTTATTCGCCGACCGCGCGACGGTCGAGGGTGGCGCGAGGGTCGTCCCGGGGGCGCTCGTCGGTCCCGACGCCACGGTGCGGGCCGGGGCGACCGTCACCGGTCGCGTGCCCGGCGGCGCGGAGGTCGTGCGCTGATGTGTGGTATCATCGGTTGCGTGGGCCAGTCTCATGCCCTGGACGTGCTCGTCGACGACGTCCGTCGATATCTGCGGTGACCGCACGCAGACGGTGGTGCCGTCGGCCGGCGCCGGCACCCGGACGCGGCCGCTGATGGCGTCGCGACCGAAGCCACTGCTCCCCGTCGCCGACCGGCCGGTAGTCGCGCACACGACGGACCTGCCACGGCGGCCGCCGACCGGTTCGTCGTCGTCGGACACGGTCGCGAACGGGTCTGCGAGACGTTCGGCGACCGCCACCGGGGTGTCCCGCTTGAGTGCGCAGTCCAGTCCCGCCCTCGCGGGACCGCTTACGCCGTTCAGGTGGCAACCGACCACCTCGACCGCGCGCCGTTTATTATTCTCAACGCCGACGACCTGTACGACGACTGCGCGGTGGCGGCGCTGTACGATTACTCCCCTGGCGGCTGGCCCGCAGCGGGCGCCCCCCCGTCGAGAGTCCGACCGAGTACGACGTACTCGAGGTTGCCGGCGGGTCGGTCCGCGACGTGGTCGAGAAGCCCGACACGTCACCGACGAACCTCGTCAACACCGGGTGCTACAGGTTCCCCGCAGCGGCGCTCGACCTGCTGGACGTGCCCGAGAGCCCCCGCGGCGAGTACGAACTCACCGGCGTTCTCGCCAGGGTGTGTGACCGCTTCCAGATGCGGCCGGTCGAGATGAGTGAGTGGTAGGGAGTGGGCCGCCCCTGGGAGCTCTTGGCGGCCAGCGAGTGGCACCTCTCGACGCTCGACGGCGGCGTGGCGGCTGACGCCACGGTGGCCACAGGCCCTACCCTCCGGGGTACCGTCCGCGTCGCGTCCGGCGCGCGGGTTGAGCCCGGCGTCGTGATCGAGGGCCCGACTCTCGTCGGCGAGGATGCTCACGTTGGACCCAACGCCTACGTCCGCGGGGCGACGCGTCTCGGCCCGGACAGCCGCGTCGGCCACGCTGTCGAGCTAAAAGACAGCGTCCTCATGCGTGGCGTGACGGTCGTCTACCATTCCTACGTCGGCGACTCCGTGGTCGGCGCTGACGTGAATCTCGGCGCCGGCACCACGGTGGCGAACCTGCGTAACGACGGCAACACGGTGTCCATGCAGGTAAGCGGCGAGCGTGTCGACACTGGCCGCCACGAGATGGGCGCCGTTCTCGGCGACGAGGTCAAGACCGGGATCGACACGTCATCGACTTTCTCCTCCGGCTTCAGGCGGAGGAAACCCGAGCGTTGGGATAGTACGGTTGTGTAAGGTCGCCGTCATGATCGTCTCTGGGTTGTGAATTAATATTAAAAAATAAAACATATGTAGAGCTTTGTGGCGCCGTTACGTGATGTGAATATCTATGTCGGACCAGATTGAGAGTGCCGCGAAGCCGTTCGAGGACTGTTGGATGGCCCTCGGACAGGTCGAACGCCAGCGGTGTCTGTTCGACCTCCTCGAGGACCCGTAGCGACAGGTCGACCCTGGGTGGGCGGAGGTCTCCGATGGGGCAGCCCCGCTCGTTCCGTTGTGGCACGTCCACGTTCCGAAACTCGAGGCGCTCGACATC
>CAZQHW010000251.1:0-2966 GCA_964593395.1 uncultured Halobacteriales archaeon | reverse complement strand
CCCAGGTCGAGAACGGTGTCGCCGCTCTCGACGGGCATCCACGCGAGGGCGTGTTTCGCGGTGTGCCAGTGACGCTGCTCCATGCCCTGCTCGCGACCCTCGCGGGCCCACTCGTCGAACTCCTCGCGAACGCTCATGGCAGGCGCTGGGACCCGGCGGACAAACCCGTTCCGCTCGGGTCCTGTGTCCGCGTGTTTATCTGACGGGACCGCCAGGTGAGGCCGTGTCCAGTGGACGCTCGCGCTACCGGTTCGCGGACACCGCCCAGCAGACCGTCGGCGGGTTCCTGCTGGCGGGGCCGTTCGTCGTCACCGAGGAGGTGTGGGTGCTGGCGGCGAACATGACCGTCTGGCACGCGGCGGTCACCGTCGCCGTCGTCGCCGGCATCGGCTACGGCGCGCTGTACAAGGCCGACGACGACCGCGACCCCGAGCGAGAGGCCGAGGTCGCCGGCGTCCCGGTGCGCTTTCTGTCGCTGATGGCCGTCGCCTACGGCTCCGTGGCACTGCTGGCGCTTGCGGTGACTGCCCCGACCACGCTGGGGACAGTCGCGCTGACGAGCGTGGGCGTCGACGACCCGGCCCGCGGCCAGGTGGCACTGGTCACCGCGAAGGCGGTCAGCGTCGGCGCCGTCTTCGCCGTCGTCGGGGCCGCCACCGCGGACTCGGTGTTCTGAGTGGGTCCCCCCGTCGTCGCGGACACCGGGTCGGACGTCCGCCCCGGAAACGACGGGACGGGTCCCCACTGCTTAAGTCACGGCCGGGAGTCACCTGCGGTATGGATTACGAGATCGTCGTCGGCGACTCGACGAGAACGGTACCGGCGGGAACGAGTCTCCTGTTGATGCACCCCTCGACCGGCGAGACCGACCGGATCGACACCGACTTTCTGAAGACCGACACCGACCGCTTTCTGGTCGTGTCGACCCGGACGACCGCCCGCGAGGTCCGACAGAAACTGGAGTACTACGACGTCGACGAGAGCCAGGCGGACATCCTCGACACCCTCAGCGTCGAACGAGGCTACTCCCGTCGAACCTCGGAGCACGTGAGTTACGTCTCCTCACCGGAGGACACCGACGCAATCGTCGAGCAGGTGCGGGGGTTTCTCGACGAGACCGACGGCAGGCGACGCCTCTCCTTTGACTCCGTCACCGAACTCGCCTACTACGCGGGCGAACCGGCCGCACTCGACGCCGTCGAGCGCATGGTCGCGCTGGTCGAGGAGTACGACGCCGCCGCCCTGTTTCACCTCTCGCCGGAGGTCCACGACGACGACGACCTCGCCGCCTACCGCGAACTGTTCGACGGGGTCATCGAACTCACCGAGGACGGCGCGGTGTCGGTGACCATCGACGCCTGACTCAGGCGGTCAGGATACCGTTCACCAGAAGCACGAGCGACAACAGCGCCGCGACCGCGACCGTCGAGAGCACGATCTTCGTGGCGGTGCTCATCGTTCGTCCATCCACGCTCCGGGGAATCAAAGCCTTCGGTCCGTGATTGTGGGGGCGGACAGCCCGGGCGAGCGAGGAGTCGCCGGCAGAGTCAGTCGGCGGCGTCCTCGTCGGCGTCCACGTCCAGCGGGTCGTCGCCGGCGCTGGTCCGGGTCGGGGCGGCGCCGTCGGTCGAGGACGGGTCCGCGCCGGGGTCGTCGGTCGCTGGCCCCTCGCTCTCGCCGACGCCGGACTCGCGGGCGATCCGTCGCCAGGCACCCGAGCGAAAGCGCAGGTAGTTCACGAGCGCCTTCAGGTAGGTGTCCCCCAGGATGGCCAGAAAGACGGCGGTGACGCCGAGACCGAGTCCGGGCAGGGGTCCAACGAGCGGCACGGCCACGGCGCCCGCCGGCAGGGCGAGCAGGGCGATCGGCAGGCGGACGAACCACGCGCCGGCGAAGGCGCCGTAGAACGGCCACCGTGTGTCGCCCGCGCCCCGGAGTGCACCCTTCATGCTGCGGGCGACCGAGAAGCCCGCCACCGACAGGCCGAACACGCGGACGAAGGTGACGGTGAGCGCGCCCTGCTCGCCGAAGGCGGCGGCGATCGGCTCCGCGAACACGACCAGCGCGACCGCCAACAGCAACTGGGTGGCAAGCGCGATCCGCAGCGTCTCGAAGCCGTACTCGCTGGCCTCACGCTCGTCGCCACCGCCGACGGCCTGGCCGACGAGGGTGGACGCCGCCGTCGAGAACCCCCAGGCGGGCATCATCGCCAGCAGGATCACCCGTCGACCCACGGCGTAGGCGGCGACGACCTCCGTGCCAAGCGTCCCCAGCACGAACAGAAACGGAAAGCGGGAGAACGTCTGGGCGAGTCGCGTGCCCGCCAGAGGCGTGGCGACGCGGACGATCTCCGTCGCGATACCCAAGTCGAACTGCGGGCCACCGACCGGCAGCGACACGGACCACCGCCCGGAAACGAACAGCGCGAGAAAGACGACACCAGCAAGCGTGTTCGCGGCCGCACTGCCGATCGCGGCGCCGGCCACGCCCAGGGTGGGCGCCCCGAGCAGTCCGAAGATGAGCACGGCGTTCAGCCCGACGTTCGTCGGCAGCGTCACCAGGCGAACGTACATCGGCGTCCGGGTGTCGCCCGCCCCGGCCAGGGCGCGGGCCGCGACCATGCTCCAGAAGCGGAAAGCGGTCGACAGCATCAGGATCCGGAGATACGTCGCCCCCAGGTCCACGACCCGCGGGTCGTCGGTCAACAGGCCGATCATCGGCTCGGCGTACAGCCACGAGGCCGCAGTCAGCGGCAGCGCGAGCGCCAGTGAGAGCCACAGCGACTGCTTCACCGCGACGTCCGCGCGGGCGTCCTTGTCGGCACCCTTCAGCCGGGAAACCACGCTTATCGTCCCCGAGGTGAGCGCCAGCGAGAGCCCGAAGCCGATAAAGAAGTACAGAAAGCCAAACTCCAGTGCGGCCAGGCCGGCGCTGCCGACGGCGATCGACACCATGAGAAAGTCAGC
>CAZQHW010000250.1:0-2985 GCA_964593395.1 uncultured Halobacteriales archaeon | reverse complement strand
GACGGCTCCCGACCGGGGTGGAGGTCGTCCACGAGATGGCAGGCGTCGACTACGCGGTGGTACGCGGCGACGCGGGTGCGCTGGACCGGTCGAGGGTGGTCAAGGACTACGCGCCGGACATAGAGTTCACCTTCGACGGTCCGGTGTCGGACCTCCAGGCGGCCGAGTCGAGCGGGACCCCAACAGACGAACCGTTCTACCCGCTTCAGTGGGACAAGCAGGTGCTTGACGTGCCGACGGCTCACGAGGTGACTCAGGGCGAGGGGACGCGGATCGCGGTGCTCGACACCGGAATTCCGGAGAGTCATCCGGACTTCCAAGACTCGCTGAACGCCGGCCTCTCGCGGAGCTTCACCGAGACAGACGATCACGAACCGCTCGGGATCCAGTTCCACGGGACGCACGTGGGCGGGATTGCTGCCGCCGACGACAACGAAGCGGGCGTCGTCGGCGTCGCCCCGGAGTCGGAGGTCGTCGACCTCCGGGTGTTCGAGCAACTTGGCGCGGGAGCGTCGTTCGCCGACATCCTCGCCGCCATCGTGTACAGCGTCAACGTCGACTGTGACGTGGCGAACCTCTCGCTGGGGGCGTACCCGGTGCCTCGACAGGGCCTCGGAGCGTTCTACGGTGGGGTCCTCAACAGCGTGATGACCTTCGCCAACAAGGAGGGCACGCTGTTGGTCGTCGCCGCCGGCAACGACACCGCCAACCTCCAGAAAGACAAGAACCTCATCAGCCTGCCCAACGAGGGTGCACAGGCCGTGTCGGTGGCCGCAACCACGTCGGTCGGGTTCGACCCGGTCACCGGCGAGGCCGACAACCCCGGATTCGCCCCTGCAAGCTACACAAACTACGGAACGAACGCGGTCACAGTCGCTGCGCCGGGCGGCGATGTCCCGCCTGGTGGTGACGTCCCCGACCTGGTGTACAGTGCCATCCCACAGCGCACCGCCGATGCATTCTTCGGCGAAGGTGCCCCACCCTACGCCTACCTCGCCGGCACCTCGATGGCCGCCCCGCAGGTCGCCGGCGCCGCCGCGCTGGTCAAGAGCGCGAACCCGAACTACAACGCCAACCAGGTCGAGAGCGCGCTGAAGCGGGCCGCCTCGGTGCCCGCCGGCTACGACAAGGCGTTCTACGGCAGCGGCTTCCTCAACGTCGTCGACGCGCTGTAACGTTCAACCGGCGTCACGCGACGCCGCCACCGCTCCGTGCGGGCAGCGACCGGTCAGACTGCAGTCGGCACTCGCCTGGTTCCGTTCGTCGCGCAGTCAGCAACGGGCGCGACGGGATTTGGAACCACGCGAACAGCTCGTTGCGCTCGCCGTTCTCTCGTTCAAACCCCGTCTGTCCGGTTGCTGCTGCTCACGCGGTGTTCGCAGCAGCAACACGGGCGCGACGGGATTCCCGCGAACGCCAGTGAGCGGGAATACGTCGCGGCCGTCGAGTGAGCGAAGTGAGCGAGACGGGCGCGACGGGATTTGAACCCGCGGCAGCTTGGTCCGGAACCAAGTACTCTGTCCACTGAGCTACGCGCCCTCGCCCGAACTACCGACGGCGCGGATATAACGGTTGTGAGTCAGGCGGGCACCGGCTCGTCGGCGGCGTCGAGTAGTTCCTTGTAGCGGTTCCTGACGGTGACCTCGCTGACGCCGGCGACCTCGCTCACCTCGGCCTGCGTGACGGGCTGGTTGACCAGCCGCCCGGCGGCGTACAGCGCGGCGCCGGCCAGGCCAACGGGGGACTTGCCGGAGTGGACCGCCTGCTCGCGGGCGGCGGCGAGCAACTCGCGGGCGCGGCGCTCGACCGCGCCGTCGACGTCGAGGTCGGAGGCAAACCGCGGGAGGAACGCCTCGGCGCCGGTGGGGTCGACCGCCAGGCCGAGTTCGCGCACCACGTAGCGGTAGGCACGCTTGACCCGCTTGGGGTCGACCCGGCTGACGCCGGTGACCTCCTCCAGCGCGCGGGGGGTGTCGGTCTGGCGGACGGCGGCGTACAGGCTGGCGGTGGCGACCGCCTCGATCGACCGGCCCGGCAGGAGGTCCTCCTCCAGGGCGCGCCGGTAGATCACGCTCGCGGTCTCACGAACGGCGTCGGGCAGGCTGAGCGCCGACGACATCCGGTCGATCTCGCCGAGGGCCTGCTTGAGGTTGCGCTCGCGGTGGCTCTTCGTGCGAAAGCGCTCGTCCCACGTGCGCAGTCGCTTCATCCGTTCGCGCTTGCGCGGGTCGAGGGCGTTACCGTGGGCGTCCTCGTTGCGCCAGTCGATGACCGACGACAGGCCCTCGTCGTGCATCGTCTTCGTCGTCGGACTGCCGACGCGGGAGCGCTCCTCGCGGGCCTGCTGGTCGAAGGCCCGCCACTCGGGGCCCGGGTCGATCCGGTCCGCCTCGACGACGAGACCACACTCCTCGCAGACGGTCTCGCCGCGGTCGGCCTCGCGAGCGACGGCACCACCACACTCCGGACACTCCACCTCGTGGGTCACTGGCTCGGTCTGCTCGTCGCGCTGCTCGCGAGCGGCAGACGAGTCGCTGTACTGCTCGGTCGTGGAAGGGCGTGCGTTCGACATGGGAGGGCTGCGGGGACCGATCGGACTTTCGACCTCTCGGTAAGGTCACGTTGCGCATGAGGCCACTTAAATTTTTGGCAGCACCGCGTGACGGCGACGTGATCGGGGGTGTGGTCGAGAGTGCTCCGTTCGCGTCTCGAACGCGGCTGTGAGTGTCACGGGCAGAAACGGAAACCGGGGATCGGGACCGGCAGTGACGCCGACTCAGGGTGTCTCGCCGGTCTCGATGGTGAACGACTCCCGGGGGTAGGCGACGCAGGTGAGGGTGTAGCCGTCGTCGAGTTCGTCCTCGTCGAGCATCTGCTGGTCGTCGTGGACGACGTACCCCTCGGCCGGACCGTCGGCGATCTGGCCGCCACAGGAGACACACTGGCCCTGCCGGCAGGCGTACGGCAGGTCCCAGCCCTCGTCCT
>CAZQHW010000249.1:0-2988 GCA_964593395.1 uncultured Halobacteriales archaeon | reverse complement strand
CACGCCGCCGGTCGAGGAGGGAGCGCTCACGACGCGACTGGGGGCGGCGCTGGGTGTGCCCGAGTCGGCACGACGGGCGGTGTACGGGGCCGACACCGCCGGCGGCGTGCGCGCTCTCGGGACGGCCGCCCGACGCGAGGAGCGCACACTCGTCGTCGCCGCGGACTGCCCGCGGGGCGGGCCGGACGGCGAGCGCGAGGCGGTCGCGGGCGCCGGTGGCGTCGCCGCGCTCCTCACGCCGGGGGGATCGCTGCGGGTGACCGGTTCCGCCGAGGCAGGGTCGCCCGCTCCCGGCACGCGGTTCCGGCGCGGCGGCGAGGGCGAGACGGAGGGTGTCGGGGTCACGGCGTACGACCGGGCAGCGCTCCGGCGGGCGCTGTCGACTGCCGCCGCGGACCTGGACACGGCGGTCGAGGCGGCGGCGGTGCAGGCACCCGACGCACGGACGCCGTACCGCGGGGTCGACCCGCTCGGGGTCGAGCGCGAGACGGTCGCCGCCGGTACCGTCGTCGACGGCGTGGGTGACGCCGGCGCGGCGAGTGTCCCGCTGTCGCTCGCGCTCACGCTGGCCGGGGTCGACCCGCTGTCGCCCGGGGACTCCGGAGGCGACGACGCACCCGAGACGCTGCTCGCGGCCGGCTACGGCGGCGACGGCGCGGCGCTGCTCCGACTGGAGCGGGCGGGGGAGGTGGCCGCCGCGGTCGACGCCCGCTCACCCCGCGAGGTCGCGTTCGGTGACTACCTGCGGCGGCGGGCGGACGCGGTTTCGGGCGCACCGGAGGGCGGCGGCGCCCACGTCAGCGTGCCGGCGTGGCGCCGGTCGCTGCCACAGCGGTACCGCCTCGTGGCCGAACGCTGTGCCGACTGTGGGGCAGTCTCCTTTCCGCCCGGTGGTGCCTGTGACGGGTGTGGCTCGCTCGCCGAGGGCGAGTCGGTCGCGCTGGCCCGCGAGGGCGAGGTCGAGACCGCCTCGCGGATCGCACAGGGCGGAGCGCCGCCGGAGTTCCGCGAGTACCAGGCCCGGATCGGGAGCGCGTACGCCACGGCGATCGCTTCCTTTCCCGCGCCTGGCGGTGGTCAGGCCAGTGTGCCGCTGCTCGTGGTGGACGACGGCCGCGAGTCGGGTGCGCCAACGGCCGGCGACCCCGTCGAGGCGGTGTTCCGGCGTGTCTACACCCAGGAGGGGGTCACTCGCTACGGGGCGAAACTCCGGCCCGCCTGATCAGCGGCCCTCGAACTCGGGGTCGCGGTCCTCGAGAAAGGCGTCGATCCCCTCGTCGGCGTCCCGCGTCGCGCTTATCTGGGCGAACAGTTCGGCCTCGTACTCGATGCCCTCTGCCAGGCTCATGCGGGAGCCGGCCTTTAGGGCGGTCTTCGCGAACTCCAGGGCGAGCGGCCCCCGTGAGGCCATCGTCGTCGCGAGGTCGTCGACGGCGTCGTCGAACGCCTCCTCGGGGTGAGTGGCCTCCACGAGCCCGATCTCCGCGGCCTCGGTCGCGCTCACCGGTTCGCCCGAGAGAACGAGGCGCATGGCCTGGCCCTCGCCGACGAGGCGGGGGAGTCGCTGGGTGGCGCCGCCGCCGGGGATCAGCCCGAGCGTGATCTCGGGCTGGCCGATCACGCAGTCCTCGCGGGCGATCCGCACGTCACAGGCCAGCGCGAGTTCACAGCCCCCACCCAGCGCGTGGCCGTTGATCCGCGCGATCACGGGCTGGCGGAGGTCGTCGACCGCCTCGTACACGCGGGGCCGCTCGCTGGCGCGGCGCTGTTCGACAGCGGTGCGGTCGCGGATCTCGGTCACGTCGGCGCCGGCGACGAACGCGCCGGAGTCCTCAGAGCCCGTCAGGACCACCACGCGAGCGTCGCTGTCCGCCACCGTCGACAGCGTCGTCTTCAGTTCGCGGCGCAACTGCGCGTTCATCGCGTTGCGGGCGTCGGGTCGGTCGAGCGTCACCCGGACCACGTCGCCGTCGCGCTCGGCGCGGACGGTCCCGTGGTCGCTCGCCGCCGCCTCGACGTCCACGGCAGGGTCGCCCGCCGCCAGGACGGCGGGGTCGTCGTGGCGGCCGTCTGTCGCGTCAGCGTTCCCGTCGTCGGTCATCAGTCGCCCTCCCCGTCGTCGTACTCGTAGAACCCACGGCCGGTCTTGCGCCCGTAGTCGCCGGCCCGGACCATTCGCTTGACGTTCTGTGGCGGGCGGTACACCTCCCGGCCGAGTTCCTCGGCGAGGTACTCGCCGACGTCGACGCGAACGTCCCAGCCCACCTGGTCGCCCAGTTCGAGCGGTCCCACCGGGAAGTTGTAGCCCAGGCGCATCGCGGTGTCGACGTCCGCGGCGCTGGCGACGCCCTCCTGGACCATCCGGGCGGCCTCCATCCCCAGCGCGACGCCCAGCCGAGAGGTGGCGAAGCCGGGGACGTCCGCGACGACGACCGTCTCGCGGCCCAGGGCGGCCCCCAGCGCCTCGGCACGCTCGACGGTGCGCTCGGCCGTGTGGTGGCCCTCGACTATCTCGAGCAGTTCCATCTTCACCGGCGGGTTGAAGAAGTGCGTGCCGACGACCCGGCCCGGGTCGTCGACCGCGCTGGCTATCTCGGTGACCGACAGCGAGGAGGTGTTCGTACAGAGGAGCGCGTCGTCGTCCAGCACCCGTTCGAGGTCCTCGAACACCGACTGCTTCACGTCGACGTCCTCCACGACGGCCTCGACGGCGGCGTCCGCGCCGGCGAGGTCCTCGACGGCAGTCGTCGTCGTCAGCCGCTGTAGCAACGCGTCGGCGTCCTCGACGTAGCCCCCGGCCGCCGCCGAGGCGAGGCCGTCGGCGACGCGCTCGCGGCCCTCGTTCACGAGGTCGTCCTCGATGTCTCGCAGCGTCACCCGCATCCCCTGCTGGAGTGCGAGCTGTGCGATGCCGCCGCCCATCGTGCCGGCGCCGACGACGGCGAGGTGCTCGACGCTGCCGCCGTCCGTCCGTACCCGTGTCGCCGC
>CAZQHW010000248.1:0-3082 GCA_964593395.1 uncultured Halobacteriales archaeon | reverse complement strand
TCGCCTCCCGGAGGGGTGCTCGCCAGGAGGTTACGGGCAGGCTGTCCGGTAGACCCCAAATTATTTTTGAGCGTCGGGTTGTCGGGAAGGTATGGATTCGATTTCGGTCACCACCGTCGACGAGTACCTCTGTCGGCCCGAGACCGGGGCCGACTGGCGGGGCGAGATAGAGTCGTTCGCCGACGAGCAGGGGATCGACGCGGCCTGGTTCGTGGGGATGGGTGCAGTCCAGGACGCGGAACTGTGGTACTACGACCAAGACGACTACGAGTACTACCCCGTCGAGTTCGACGAACACCTCGAGGTCTCGGCCTGCGTGGGCAACGTCGCGTGGCTCGACCGCGAGGAGCAAAGCTCCTCTGGCGATCGGACGGAGTCCGATAACGGGGAGCGTTTCGCCCACACCCACGCGGTGCTGGGCCGGGAGGACGGCGAGACCCTTTCCGGACACCTGAACGCGGGGACGGTGTTCGCCGGGGAGATCTACCTCCGGGAGTTCGAGACGGAACTCGTTCGCGAGCACGACGAGGCCACGCAACTGGACCTGTGGCTCTGATGGGGTGGGCCGCGTGACCGACGAGGAGTACTTCCGGAAGCTCGAGGCCGACCTGCAGGCGGCCCGCGACGTCGCCGAGCGCGCCCGGGCCCAGGGCCGGGACCCCGAACCGGACGTCGAGATCCCCGCCGCCCGGGACATGGCCGACCGCGTCGAGAAAATCCTCGGGATCGACGGGGTCGCCGAACGGATCCGCGAGCTCGAGGGCGAGATGTCCCGCGAGGAGGCGGCCCTCGAGATGGTCGAGGACTTCGTCGAGGGGTCGGTGGGGGACGCCACCACGAAAGCGGGCAAGATAGAGGGCGCGGTCCGGACCGCGGTCGCCCTGCTGACCGAGGGGGTCGTCGCCGCGCCCATCGAGGGGATCGACCTGGTCGAGATACTCGAGAACGACGACGGCACCGAGTTCGTCAACGTCTACTACGCCGGGCCGATCCGCTCGGCGGGCGGCACCGCGCAGGCGCTGTCGGTGCTGGTGGCGGACTACGCCCGGTCGCTGCTGGGACTCGACGAGTACCGCGCCCGTGACACCGAGGTCGAGCGTTACGCCGAGGAGGTCGCACTGTACGACGACGACACCGGCCTGCAGTACTCGCCAAAGGACAAGGAGACGAAACACATCGCCCGCAACATGCCGGTGATGCTCGACGGCGAGGCCACCGGCGACGAGGAGGTGTCTGGCTACCGTGACCTGGAACGCGTCGACACGAACAACCCCCGCGGCGGCATGTGTCTCGTTCTCGCCGAGGGAATCGCCCTAAAGGCGCCGAAGATCCGGCGGTACACCCGCGACCTGGAGGAGGTAGCGTGGCCCTGGCTGCAGGACCTCATCGACGGCACCGTCGGCGAGAACCCCGACGACGACGCGGGGGACGACGCCGGGGACGACGCCCACGCCGCCGACGATGGCCCGCCACGCGCCGAACCCAGCGAGAAGTACCTCCGCGACCTGATCGCGGGCCGGCCGGTGTTCGGTCACCCCTCCGAGTCCGGTGGCTTCCGACTGCGGTACGGCCGGGCACGCAACCACGGCCACGCCACGGCCGGTGTCCACCCCGCGACGATGCGGCTGGTCGACGACTTTCTGGCACCCGGCACCCAACTGAAGACCGAGCGACCCGGCAAGGCCGCCGGCGTCGTCCCCGTCGACTCCATCGAGGGGCCGACCGTGCGCCTCGCCAACGGCGACGTCCGCCGGATCGACGACCCAGAGGAGGCGATGGCGGTGCGCAACGGCGTCGAGGCCGTACTCGACCTGGGCGAGTACCTCGTCAACTACGGGGAGTTCGTCGAGAACAACCACCCGCTCGTGCCTGCCTCCTACACCCCGGAGTGGTGGGTCCAGGAGTTCGAGGCGGCGGGCGCCGACGTCGTCGCCCTGGAGGACGACCCGACCGTCGACCTCGAACACCCCGCCGTCGACCGCGCCCTCTCCTGGGCACGGGAGTACGACGCGCCACTCCATCCGGAGTACACGTACCTCTGGCACGACGTCAGTGTCGAGCAGTTTCTCGCCCTGGCCCGGGCCGTCGACGACGCCCCGGTCGAGAACGACCGCCTCTTCCTCCCCGGCACCGACGACGTGCGGGACGCCCTGGAGCGGTTGCTCGTCGAACACCACCAGGGAGACCGGATCGAGGTCGGGACCTGGCGCCCGCTCGTGGCGTCACTCGGGGTTGCCGTCGAGGGAGCCGACGCCAGCGACGGGCGAGACGTGGTCGGAGACGGCGGTGCCTGCCCGGCGGACCCGGCAGACGGCCCACGCCTGGAGCGGGAGTGGACGGTCGAGGACCTCCCGGAGCGCGCTCGCGAGGCGGAGAGCGCGGTGCGGGCGGTCAACGCCGTCGCTCCGTTCCTGGTGCGAGAGCGCGCCCCCACGCGGGTCGGCAACCGGATGGGCCGCCCAGAGAAGTCCGAACAGCGGGAACTGTCGCCCGCGGTCCACGCCCTGTTCCCGATCGGCGACGCCGGCGGCGACCAGCGCGACATCGCCGCCGCCGCCGAACACGCGCCGGACCGTCGCTCCACCCCCGGCCTGGTCGAGGTCGACGTTGGCCGCCGTGTCTGCCCGGACTGCGGTCGCGAGACCCACGAGAGTCGCTGTGAGTGTGGCGCCCACACCGAGCCCCGCTACGAGTGTCCCGACTGTGGTCGGGCCGTCGAACCAGACGAGGCCGGTCGGGTGCGCTGTCCCCGCTGTGACGTCGCGGCGAGCGCCGTCGAACCACGCGAACTCGACGTCCACGGCGCCTACCGCGAGGCCCTCGAAACCGTGGGCGAGCGGGAGTCCGCGTTCGACGTGCTCAAGGGGGTAAAGGGACTCACCTCGACGATCAAGACGCCGGAACCGGTCGCGAAGGGCGTTTTACGGTCGAAACACGGCGTCTCGGCGTTCAAAGACGGCACCGTCCGCTACGACATGACCGACCTGCCTGTCACGGCGGTCCGACCCGCCGAACTCGACGTCGACCCCGAACAGTTGCGCGAGTTGGGCTACGAGACCGACGTCCACGGCGACCCGCTGCG
>CAZQHW010000247.1:0-3163 GCA_964593395.1 uncultured Halobacteriales archaeon | reverse complement strand
CGGGTGTTCTGGCGTTCGCGGTCGCCGAAGTACGCCGGCACCGTGATGACGGCGTTCGTCACGTCCTCGTCGAGGCGCTCCTCGGCGGCGTTGACGACGTGTTCGAGGATGTTCGCGGAGACCTCCGGTGGCGTGTACTCCTCGCCGTGGATCGTCTCGACGTAGTCGTCCTCACCCATGTGTCGCTTGATGCGTTGGACGGTCTCCTCGGGGTACATCTCGGCGGCGTCGAGGGCGTTCTCGCCGACGACCGCGACGGTGTCGTCGTCCTCCTGCTTGTACCGCACCACTGACGGCGTCGTGCGGTTGCCGTTCGTGTTCTCGAGGACGGTCACGTCGTCGTCGACGGCCGACGCCACGGTCGTCCGTGTCGTGCCGAGGTCGATACCGACCGTCGTTCCTTCTTCCATACGTCACATTCGGGAGAGGAGTACTGATTAAATTTCGGGCAGACGAGCGTGTGACAGTCCATCGACACCGGGAGTAGCTTCATTATCATCGGCGGCCAGCGTCCAAGTAAGAATGCCCGAGGACGGCCCCGAGTCGCCCCCGACCGAACCGGATGACGAGACCGTGACCGACCCGACCCGAGAGACGAGCATCGAGGAGGCCGCCCGACAGAACACGAGCGAGGCCGAGACGACGACCCACGAGAACCCGACGTCGGACTCTCCTGCCCCGAACGACGGAGCGTCCGACGCCGACGCCGGCTCCGACGAGGGGGAGGCCCCGACAGACGTGGAGGACACCGACCCCCCAGACGCCACCGCCACCGACGAGGCGGACTCTCCCGACACCACCGGCGATGAGGACTCCGCTGACGAGGCGACGAGCTACGCGTTCTCCGCGATCGGCGACGAGCACTGGCCCCCGAACGTAGAGTACACGCCGAAGTACGACGACCGCTGGGTGTACACCGTCGGCGGTCGCGCGGGCGGGTCGCGTGACGACGTGCCGATGCAGGGGCTCGAGCTCCAGGTGGCCGCCCCCCGAGACGAGATCGAGGCAGTTGTCCGTGCCTGTATGGAGGGTTTGCGCGAGTACGAGACCGCAGTCGGCGAGGTCCCACGACACATGTTCGTCAGCGACGCCGCGGCCTTCGAGCTGGTCGCGACCGACGGCGCCGGCACCGTGGCGGTGTTCCAGCCCCGCGCCGACGACGGGGCCGACCTGCTCGAGCACATGACCGCCTTCCGCGAGGGGACGACCGACCCGGCCGACCTCACTTCCAATCGCGAGCGTGCCCGCGAACTCGCCGCACACCTCCGGACGGCGCTCGCCGCGGCCGCCGTTGGCGCCGACGCCGTCGCGACCCATCGCGAGGCCGGCGGCCCGCCTCGTCCCGTCGCCGACGGACGAGTATACGAGCGCTACGCCGCACTCGGCGCTGAGGGACTGTACGACCCGACCGACGGTCCCGCCGACGTCGACTCACCGGGCGCCAGCGGCGTCAGCTCCCTCGCGTTCGAGCCGGCGTATCTGGATGTCTCTGATCCCGACGACCTGGTAGACGGGTCGGACGAGCACGCCTCCGACGCGGCGGCGGACGGTGACGCGGACGCCGACCCGCCGCCGACCGCCGCGTCCGACGACGGCACGACGAGCGACGGACAGGAGGACGGGGACGACGAACCGACGCCGGCAGCCACGCCGGACGCGGCGGCCGCGAGCGAGGACGCGGCCGACGACGCCGAGGAGGAGGGGACCGCGACCGGCGGACTCGGCTGGACTGGCGACGGGAAGGAGTGACCGTGTCCGAGGAGACGACCGTCGAGGACGTTGACCCCGACGCGGCCTGCTACTACGACCGACTCGGGCTCGACCCGCGGGTCGAGGACCCGGCGACGGCGGCCGAGAGCGCGTACCACGACGCCAACGCGCTGAAGAAACGGGACGAACTCTCGGCAAAGGAGTTCACGAAGATCCGAGACGCCCGTGACTTCCTGCAGGACGACGAGCGACGCGAGCAGTACGACACCTTTCTCGAGCGGTTCGGCCGCGAGGCCGGCACGGAGGCCTACCACACCTGGGAGGACCAGGGCCGACCGGCGCCGCCCGAACGGTGGATGCCGTCGAGCCAGTCCGCCGACGCGGGCCCACGGAGCGGTCCCACGCCCGACGCTGACTCCGACACCGACTCCGGCGACGCCGACGCCAGACGGACCCCGGACCACGACCGTGACCGCGGCGAGGACGACCGCAGTCCCGACCGGCAGCGTCGTCGACGGCGCCAGCAGGCCCGCAGGCAGGAACGCCAGTCACGGTCGAGCGAGACGACCGGTCGTGACCGCCAGCGAACGACGCGGGACTCGGGTGCCCGGACTGGCGAGCGTCAACGGGACGAGCAGTCCGGCGGGCCCCAACAGCGACGCCAGAGCGAGGGCCAACAGCAGTCACGCGAGGAACAACGCGGCGACACCGGCGCCACGACGGCTGCCGAGGCCGCGACGGCCACGTGGTACCGGGTCGGCTACCTGGTCTGTGCACTCGGTGCCGTGGCGACCGGCGGTCTGTTCGCCGCCTTCGCACTCGACGTGTTGAGCGTACAGAACGAGGTCGGCCAGGGGCTTGTGCTGGGGTTGCTCACCGCCGTGGGAATCGGTTACGTCACCCGGAAGTGGACCGACGACGTGGAGGCCACGCCCGATCCCGACACGGTCTACGACAACGTGCTGCTGCGCCCCGGCCTGGTCAAGCGAGCGGCGATCGCCGGCGTCGGGCTTGCCGTGCTCCAGACGCTGGTCCAGGAGGTCCTCCCCGAGCTGGTGCTCTCCCTGATCGGGTTCCTGAGTGCCGCCGGGTTCGTCCTGCTCCCGCTGGCGTACGCCGTCACGCAGTTCTACGACGTGACCCTCGAACACGTCGCCGACGCCGGGGACCAGTGACACACTCGAGACCACCCGACCCGACGCCCGTCGCCGGCGCCGCCCGGCGGTGTCGGCCCACGGCTCACTCGGTGGTCTGGCGATCCGGGGCTGTGTCGCCGCCGGCGACCGGCTCCTCGCTGGTGACGGTGAGAAAGGCGTCCTCGAGCGTCGACTCGCCGCCGCTCTCCGCGCGGCTCTTGAGTTTCTCGGGCGGTCCCTCCGCGACCAGACGACCCTCGTGGAGCACGCCCACCTCGTCGGCGAGTTCGTCCACGACCGAGAGGATGTGTGTCGAC
>CAZQHW010000246.1:0-3170 GCA_964593395.1 uncultured Halobacteriales archaeon | reverse complement strand
CCATCCTTGTCCGACTCATCGTTCTCACACTCCCCGTCGACTATCTCATCTCCAGTCCCGCAGACGGTCACGCCCGTCGTGTCGGAGTCGGTGAACCACTCCTCGGGGATGTCGGCGTCGTAGGGTGCGTTCGACGGCTCTTCAGCCGTGACTGTCGACTTCACTATCGCCGTCGCGGAGTAGTCGATAACGGTCGGTGACCACGAGAACCGCGTACCGCTCCCGGACCCGATGCCACCGACCTCGGTGGTGATGGCTTGCTCCCACGCGATCTCCTCCAGTTGGAACTTCCCGGTGTTCGTGATCGTCGCCGACGAGGTGACCGTCTCGGAGGGACCGTACGGACCAGAGGGCGTCGAGGCTCTGATATCGATACTCTCGTCGAGTGGTTTGTTCTCGTCGACGTTGCAGTTCGACGTTCGGCCGTCGGGTTCGAACCCTATCCCGGTCGTACAGAAGGTGACCGTGTCCGTGTCGGTGATCACCCCCTCTTGTACGCTGTAGTACCCGTCGCCGACCTCTCTAACGGTGACCTCGACCGTCCGGGTGTGAGCTCCTGGCTGCTCGATTCCACGGAAGGTGATGTCCTCCGGGGTCGTTGCCGAGGCGGAGACTATGTTTCCGTCCGTCCTCTCGTACCGCAGCGTGAGCGAGAGCTCATCGTTGTTCTTCGCGATGTAGTACAGATTGACACAGCCGTTCTGGCCTATATCCTCCGAACCATCGAGCCCAGTTCCGCAGAGATTCGGCGAGATGGTGCCGTAGTCCAGGTTAGTGCCCTTCTCGTCGTCAAAGACCAGGGACGAAGTCTCGACTTCGACGCCCTGGATGAGAGCGCCGCCACTACTGCCGTCACCACGGCGGTTCTGCACGGAGATGTCCACGCTCGTGGTGCTCTGTGCGCCGTCGTCGTCGGTCACCGTCAACTGGACCGTGGCGGGGTCGTCGAAGGTGTACTCGACCCGCTCGCCCGTGAGCCGCTCGCCGTCGATCGTCCACTCGTGAGACGCTATCTCGGAGCCGTCTGCGTCAGGGTTGTCCTGGTCGTAGGACGCGCTGCCGTCCAAGATGAGCGTCGTCCCCGCCTCGACCGTGCCGGTGCCGCCGTACTGGATGACCGCCTCCGGCGGGCGCTGGTCGCCACAGTCCGCCTCGTCCTCGTCAAGTACTTCGACCGTCTTCGTCACGCTATCGCGCTGGCCGTCGTCGTCGTGGACGACGAGTCTGGCCCGGACCTCGCCAGGGGTGTCCATCGGCAGCAGTTGCGGTGGCTGACCGTCGTTGCCGGTGACGCGGGTGCCGTCGACGTACCACACGGTGCGGTCGATGGCATCACCCCCAGACGACCCGTTCAGACGGTCGGTGTCGGCCGATTCCCCTGGGTCCGCGAGCACTCGATCGTTCACGCAGACGGTCGTCCGGTCCAGCGTGAACCTGGCCGCCGGCGGCGTGGGACTCGCCGACCCGGGGTCGTCCGGTGGGGCCGGACTGGCGTCGACGACCCGCACCGTGAGCGAGTCCGACACAGTGTTGCCGACGACGTCGGCGGCGGTCACGGAGACCTCGTGTACGCCCGGAGTGTCGAACGAGACACCGAGGGTGTCGCCGGCGGTCGGTGAGCGGTTGGCGGCGAGGCGACCGTCGACGGTCCAGCGGACGTACGAGACGCGGAGGTCGCCGGGCGTGATGTCGACGGTGTACTCGGGGGAGTCGTCGACCGTCACCCTCGCCGGGCCCGAGAGGGACACGTCCGGGGGGTCGGCAGGGTCGACCTGGACGTACAGCGTGTCGGAGTCGGTCGCGCCGTCGTCGTCCTCGACGGTGAGCGTGACCGCGTACTCGCCGACCTGCGTGGCGTTGAAGATCGCCCGCTCGCAGGTCGGGCAGTCGGGGGTGACGAGTGTGCCGTCCGGCGCCTCGACCGTCCAACGGTGGGCAGCTATCTCGCCGTCGGGGTCGCGGGATCCGGCCCCGTCGAGAACGACCGCGGCGCCCTGGGTGACCGAGCGGTCGAGTCCGGCCTCGGCGAGGGGCCGTTCGTTTATCCGCACCGAACTCGCTGTGCCGTCGTCGGAAACCGGCGGCGCACCTGCCCCGGAGACGGTGTCGTCAGCGGTTGTCGGGGCCGTGGCCGACACGGGGTCAGAGCCGGTCCCGGGCGGCACGTCCTGGGCGCCGACGGCGGGGCCGGCGAGGACCGCCGCGGCTACGAGCGTGACCGCGATCACTAGTGTCGGACGCGTCGATGACACTGGTGTTTTTTCGTCGGGTCTCCCGGTAAAAACCTCCGGGTGACGGTCGAGAAACGAAGCCGCGCGACCGGGTCGTTCACGATCGTTCCGTGAGAACGGGTGGCAAACGCTTTAGCCGGTGCCGTTCCTACGGCAGGCGATGGCCCTTCGGGGCCGGTGACAATAATGGAGGAACTAATCTGGCGCGTCGCGGGTGGGTCCGGCGACGGGATCGACTCGACGAGCCAGAACTTCGCGAAGGCGTTGATGCGCTCGGGGCTGCACATCTTCACGCACCGTCACTACCCGTCCCGTATCCGAGGGGGACACACGTACGTGGAGGTGCGAGCGGCCCCCGAACCAGTACGGTCGCGGGGTGACGGCTACAACTTCCTGCTCGCGCTGGGCGACTCCTTTGCCCGCAACCCCAGCGAGGGCGCCTACTACGGCAACGAGGAGGTGAAGCCACTCACGGAGAACCTGGACGACCTCCGCGATGGCGGGGTGATCGTCTACGACACGGGACTGTTCGACGAGGAGGACACCCCCGACCTGGAGTCGATGGCCGCCGAGAACGACTGGCACGTGTACGGCGTCGACCTGCGGGGGATCGCCCGCGAGCACGGCCGGGACGTGATGCGCAACACCGCTGGCGTCGGCGTCACCGCCGCGTTGCTCGACATCGACCTCGCGGCAATCGAGGAACTGATGCAGGACAGCATGAGCGGGGACATTCTGGAGAAGAACCTCCGCGTTCTGGAGGACGCTCACGAGGCGGTCGCCGACCAGGAGTTCACCCACGACCTGCGCGTGCCGGAAGACGACCACGACGACCAGCAGGTGATGCTGTCCGGTTCGAACGCGATCGCCTACGGCGCGATCGACGCCGGCTGTCGGTTCATCTCGGGGTACCCGATGACGCCGTGGACGGACGTGTTC
>CAZQHW010000245.1:0-3248 GCA_964593395.1 uncultured Halobacteriales archaeon | reverse complement strand
CAGGCGCCGGTGAGGGCCACGACGAGACCGACCGCACCGGGCACGGTCGAGAGTGCGACCACCCCCGCCAGGAGCGCCGGGACGAACAGGAGTGGGACGAGCCGGGAGGCTCCGGCCTGGCGGGCGACGTGGTCGACGTAGGGGTCGACGGCGCGCAGTTCCGCCTCCCCGAGTCCGCGCTCGGCGAGTGCGGCGCGCAACTCCTCGCGCCGCCGCTGTGTCACCCCCTGGTAGACCAGTGTCTCGGTCGCACTGCCCATCGCTACCGTCTTCGAGGCGTTTTCTATTAAATTAATCCCGTGTCGTGTCGAGGTCGGTGTCTGGGGTGGTTCGGCGTCGGGCGGTGTGGCCGGACGGACCGCCACGTTCTAAGTGCCCGGTCGGTCAAGGGGGTGAGCATGACGAAGGAGACGGTCCGGTTCCCGGACGGACTGGTCGACCGGATCCGTGAGGCCGTCGGCGACTCGGAGCTGTTCGAGTCTCGCTCGGAGTTCCACAGGGTGTCCTCCGAGTTGCTGTTGGACCTGTTGGACCCGGACCACGAGCCGACGAACTTCTCGTACCGCGAGTTGCGGACCGAGATCGAGGCCGAACTCGGCGTCGATCTTGCGGGGGCGCCGAGTCTCACCGACGACGAGACCGGGGACGACGATGGGGCCTTCTTTGGGACCTACGTGGAGGTGCGCCGCCTGGCGCTTGGCGGCGACCTCGCGGGCGCACGCGAGGTGATAGGTCGGCGGTACGACCCTGCCGACCCCGAGGCGTTGTTGCTGGAGGAGGTCGTCGGCAACCACCGGGAGGCCGGACAGGTCGTCGAGGGGCACAGCGGCGGCGAGGACGACGGCGACGCGGGCGTCGACGCCGAGCGGGCCGGACCGCGTCCGCGGACCAGCGCCGACGGGGGTGCCCCGGAGACACGCCGCGAGTCGGGGGAATCGGACCCCGCGCGGGACCGCGAGTCCGAGTCCAGCACCGGACCGACACACCCCGGCGAGTGAGAGAACGGGACGGCGGTGGAGTACGCGGAACCGTTAAATCGCTGGCACACTGAGTCGAGGGTATGAGTGGCAGCGGACGCGAGGGCCCCGAGAGGGGGGACTCCCCGCTGGAGGCCGACCAGGGGATCTGGAAGCGGGTCAGTATCGGCGTCGGCCTTCTCGGGGTGGTGGCCGCCGTGCTCGGGGCGGCGCTCGTGCCCGCCGTCGGGCCGGTCATCAGCACGGTCCTGCTGGGCCTGGCGCTGCTCGTGATCGCCAGTTCGACCGAGATAGTCGAGGCCTACGAGACGCGTGCGCTGACGGTGCTCGGCGACTACCGCGGACTCGTGGGGCCGGGCCTGAACTTCGTACCGCCGTTTGTCTCGGACACGACTACGTTCGACCTGCGCACGCAGACCTTGGACGTGCCAAAACAGGAGGCGATCACCCGGGACAACTCCCCGGTCGTCGCCAACGCCGTCGTGTACATCCGCGTGATGAACGCCGAACGGGCCTTTCTCGAGGTCGAGGACTACAAGCGTGCCGTCTCGAACCTCGCCCAGACCACGCTCCGTGCCGTTTTGGGTGACATGGAACTGGACGACACGCTGAGCCGGCGCCGCGAAATAAACCAGCGCATCCGCGAGGAACTCGCCGGTCCGACCGACGAGTGGGGGATCCGCGTCGAGTCGGTCGAGGTGCGGGAGATCACCCCCTCGACGGACGTGCTCGACGCGATGGAACAACAGACCGCCGCCGAGCGGCGTCGGCGGGCGATGATCCTCGAGGCGCAGGGTGAACGGCGCTCGGCAATCGAGAAGGCCCAGGGGGACAAGCAGTCGAACATCATCGAGGCCCAGGGCGAGAAGCAGGCCCAGATCCTCGAGGCACAGGGAGACTCCGTCTCGACCGTGTTGCGGGCGAAAGCCGCCGAGGCGATGGGCGAGCGGGCGGTCATCGACAAGGGCATGGAGACCCTGGAGTCGATCGGCAAGGCCGACTCCACGACGTACGTTCTCCCCCAGGAGGTGTCCTCGCTGCTCGGTCGCTACGGCAAGCACCTCACCGGTAGCACCGTCGCCGGCGACGGCGAGCAGTTAGAGAGCAAGGGTTTCGACACCGAGACCCAGGAGATGCTCGGCCTGGACGACATCGAGGGACTCACCGCCGGGATCGAGGTCGACGACACGAGCGACGGCCACGCCGGGTCGGAGATCGACGCCATCCAGGAGGCCGACGCCGAGATAGAGGCCATCCGCGAGGCAGACGACAACGTCGCCGAGAGCGAGACCATCCGCGAGGCAGACGACAACGTCGCCGAGAGCGAGACCATCCGCGAGGCAGACCAGGCGGGGTCGAACGGCGAAACGACCCCCGAGGACGCCGTCGACGCGGGGGCCGCGACCGAGGCGGTCGAGTCCGCGACCGAGGAGGCGCGCTCGACGATCGAGGACGTCGTCCCCGACGTCGAGGTCGAGACCGGGGCGGAGAAAGGCCTCGGCGACGCGAAGACCGCGGAGGGTGGCGACACGGGTGACGCCGAGGGTGTCGACTGGGAGGCGCCCGCCGAGGGCGACGAGACGCTGGGTGACATGTGGGAGGCGGAACCGGACGACGGGACCGAACCCGAAACTGAAACCGAGACCGAAACCGAAACCGAGAGCGAGTAACGCGGGCCGCCGGCCCCGTCAGAACTCCTCTGACTCGGGTGTGACGCCGTCGTGGGGGTCGACGCCGCCGTCGAGGTCGTGTTCCTGGCGCAGCGTGTGGACCCGGTCGCGGATGTCGGCCGCGAGTTCGAACTCCAGGTTGTCGGCCGCCTCCTGCATCCGCTGTTCGAGGTCCTCGATCAGGCGGGCGGCGTCCTCGGCGTCCTCGGCGTTCGCGTCAGCCACGCCGCCGGTGTCGGTCTCCGACCCTGGCAGGGAGGTCTCACCGACGGGCTTTTCGATCGTAGTCGGCTCGTAGCCGTGTTTCTCGTTGTACTCGCGCTGGATGCGACGCCGGCGGTTCGTCTCGGCGATGGCGCGCTCCATCGCGTCGGAGGGGTCGTCGGCGTACAGGACGACCTCGCCGTTGACGTTCCGTGCGGCCCGCCCCATCGTCTGGACCAGCATCGTCTCCGAGCGCAGAAAGCCCGCCTGGTCGGCGTCGAGAATGGCCACCAGCGACACCTCGGGGATGTCCAGGCCCTCCCGCAACAGGTTGACGCCGATCAACACGTCGATCTCGCCGAGACGGAGTTGACGGATGATCTCGTGGCGCTCTAAG
>CAZQHW010000244.1:0-3293 GCA_964593395.1 uncultured Halobacteriales archaeon | reverse complement strand
CCTGCTCGCCCTCGTAGAAGGCGGCGTTCGGCTTGAACGCCGCCGCGTGCTCGTGAGTCGCGTCGATAATCCGGCGGTTGAACGCCCACCGCGGGAGGTCGTGGTCACTGGCGTCGTCGGGGAGTCGGTCCAGGTCCGGGTCGAGACCGACGGAGACGACGCTGTCGACGCGGTCGATCCGGGCCGCCAGTCGCTCGAAGAACGCGCTCATGACCGTCGCTCGACGGGCGACGACAAAACTCGCCCGGTCGAGACTCGTCCCGTCCTCGGAC
The DNA here is from genome assembly GCA_964593395.1 of uncultured Halobacteriales archaeon. GTDB lineage: Archaea > Halobacteriota > Halobacteria > Halobacteriales > SW-7-71-33 > SW-7-71-33. The sequence continues at coordinate 3,021 of CAZQHW010000244.1, read as the reverse complement.
GGCGTTAGAACTGCCCGAGAGAGGTCTGGTCTCGCTTCAGCGCCTGCGCGTCGTACCCCTCGCCCGTGAGGTGTCGCGCGAGGTCGTCCGCGAAGCCGTGCTGGGTGTACACCCGCTCTGGGTCGACCGCCTCGACGATCCCCAGAAGTTCCTCGAAGTCGGCGTGGTCCGAGAGGACAAAGGCCTCGTCGTAGCCGCCGCGGTACAGAAACGAGTCGTCGACCGCCCACCCCGAGAAGCCCGCGGTAAGCGCGTCGTTTCCCTCCGCGAGACGCTCGACAAAGTCCAGGCGCGCAGAGCCGTTCGGCAACACGACCGCGTCGCCCGGCCCGGGGTCGAGGTCATCGTACCGCTCGGCGTCAAAGGTCACGTCCACGTGTGACTCGATCGCGGCGTTCAGGTCCGCGATCGCCTCGGAGACGAGCAGGCGCGAGCGATCCGAGCGGGCGACGAGGCGCTGGAGCTTCTGGGCGCGACCCAGCGCGTAGCCAAACAACAGCACCGGGTGGTCGAGCGTGTCGTTTAGCCACTCGACGATCCGTCGTTCCAGTTCGGCCTGGTCCGGGAACACGTACGCCGGTCGGCCGTACGTCGCCTCGATTACGAGCACGTCGGCCGGCACGGGGTCGAACCCCGAGAGGTACGAGCGGTCCCGCGGAGAGACGTCGCCGGTGTAGAGGTACGTTCGCTCGTCACCCTCGACTCTAATCACCCGCGACCCGGCGACGTGGCCGGCGTCCAGCAGGTCCACCCGGGGGTGACTGCCGACCGCGAACTCGGCTTCCGGACGACGGACACGGGCGAGAGCCGCCGTCGTCTCCGAGCAGACGACCCGCTCGGGTGGGGCGGCGTCGAACAGGTGGTCGCCGTGGGCGTGACTCGTGGCGTTCACGTCACCGTCGGGCGCCTCGGCGTCGACGACGACGCGACCGACGCCCTCTGCCTCGATCACGACACCGTCGCGCAGCGTGACCGTCACGGCTCACCGTTCTCCATGGGCCGGCTTGGGCCTTTCTCCCCCGCGACGAGGTCTGGGAGGAGCGGCCCCGGTCAGCGCCCGCCGACCCATTCGGCCAGGTCCTCGACGACCGGCCGGGCGACGCTGTTCGGTCGGACGTACTCCTCCGGCGATGACTCGCCCTCGCCGGGGAACAGCAGGTGGTCGAGCGCGGGGTACTCGCGGTACGTGGCGTCCTCGCCGAGCGCCCCGCGCCAATCGTCGAGGTCCTCCGGTGGCACCTGATAGTCGCGTCCACCCTGGCCGGCGAACGCGTCGACGCCGAGGTCGGCGGCGACTGCGGTCTGGTCGTACGAGCGCAGGCTCTCCCAGTACCGACCGCTGGCGTTGAGCAGCGTCTCGTCCATCTCGAACGCACCGTCGGTGATCCGTCGGGCGGCCGCCTCCACCTGCTCGATCTGCCGTGCCTCGGCGTCGGTCACCGTCCCGTCGAGTTCGGCGAGGTGACGCACCTGTTGTGGTACGAGCCGCCAGAGGTCGCCCGCCGGGGCGGCCAGCAGCGCCATGCCGTCGGCGCCGGAGCGGTCGACGATCCGCGGTGCGGCGAGCCCGCCCTGGCTGTGGCCGACGACGCCGACCCAGGTCACCCGGTCGTGCTCGCGGAGCCGGTCGACGGCGGTGACCGCGTCGTCGGTGGTCACGTCGTCGATCGTCACCGGGTCCGCGCGGGAGACGTCACAAGCGAAGGTCCGCTTGTCGTACCGCAGGACCCCCACCCCGCGCGAGGACAGCCCCCACGCCAGGTCGCGAAAGGGCTTGTTCGGCCCCACCGTGAGGTCGCGGTCGTTCGGACCAGTGCCGTGGACGAGCACCACGGCCGGCACGCCGCCGGACCCGGTCGGCAGCGACAGCGTCGCCCCGAGGTCACATGCCGGGGAGGACAGCGTGAGGTCGGTCTCCTCGAAGGCGTCCCGGTCGACGTAGGCTGGCGGCTCGTACGACCCCTCCGGCTGCCTGAGGAACAGCCCCGCCGGTTCGCCGTTGGCGAAGATCCACAGCACCCGCAGCGCGCCGCTCTCGAAGGTCGTCCGCACGACCACCGCGGTCTGCCCGCGGACGGTGGTCCGCTCGGCGGACGCGATCCCCTGGTAGGCGCCCTTGCCGTCGGTCTGTGTCTCCCAGGCGCTCCGGATTCGCTCCGGCGGCAACTGCTCCTGCGCCTCGGGGACGAACGACTCCGACACCTGCTGGAACTCGCCGTCCGCGAGCAGGGTCGTCAACTCCCGCGCCTGGCGTCGCAGTTCGGGGCTCGCCGCCTGGGTCGTCGTGGTGTCGGTCGTCTCGGCGGTCGTCGTCTCGGGCGTCTCCAAGGTGTCGTCGGTCGTCGCGTCGTCATCGCTGGTTCCGCCGTCGTCACCACCGGTCCCGGAACACCCTGCCGTCAGGCCCACCGCGACCGAGGCGAGTGCACCGAGCACCCGACGGCGGCCCTGCGTCCGTCGCGTCATCGGTCGATCGTCGTGTGCCGGCGGCAATACACCCTCGGCGCGTTTCACGCCCAGCGACACCCTGGCGCGGGAACGGGGTCACTGCCCGTCGTACAGCGACTCGACGCGCTCGATGCTGTCGGCGTCCTCGACCGCGAGGTCGTCGCGCACTCCCTCGAAGCGGGGGAACCGCAGCGCGTAGCCGGAGCCGTACTCCGAACTCTCCTGTATCTCCTCGTAGGCCACCTCGAGAACGACCGCCGGGGAAAGACGCACCTCACGGCCGTCGCGCTCCGTGACGAGGTCCTCCAGGCGCTCTGTCAGGTCGGCGAGTTCGGCGTCGGTGTACCCCGTCGACAGCCGACCGACCTCCAGGAGGTCGTCCCCGTCACGACAGGCCAGGTAGAGCCGCCCGAGCATCGAACTGCGCCGGCCCTCGCTGTACCGCGCCCGCGTCACGACGAGGTCGAGCGGCTCCATCACCGGCTTCACCTTCGTCATCTGCCCGACGCGCCGCCCCGGTTGGTAGGCGGCGGCGAGGTTCTTCAGCATCAGTCCCTCGTGGCCCGCCGCCAG
>CAZQHW010000243.1:0-3315 GCA_964593395.1 uncultured Halobacteriales archaeon | reverse complement strand
GGCTACGACCCGACGGTCACCACCACGAGTGCGGCCGGTGCGACGCTGCTGTGACCCGTGAGACCCCCGACCGGGCAACGCTCCCGCGAGGTGACGCCCGGACCGCCGTTCTTTTTCAACGCAGTGCCGTACGGCAGTCCATGACTGGTGCAGACGAGTCGCCCGAGGAGATCCCGGAGAGTCACCCACGACACGACTCCCTGCGGGCCCGTGAGCGACTCGTCGCGGGGGTCGAGAACGGCCTCACCTCCCGCCACGGACTCATCGCCCACGGGCGCGGCGAGGCCTTTGATTACCTGCTCGGCGAGCAAACGACCGAGAGCGCCGACCGGGCGGCCCGCGCCGCCGCCGCCCACCTGTTGCTCGCCACACGTCCGGTGATCTCGGTCAACGGTAACGTCGCCGCGCTCGCTCCCGAGGGCGTGGTCGACCTGGCCCGCGCGGCCGACGCCGCCATAGAGGTGAACCTGTTCCACCGCTCGCCCGAGCGGGTCGCAGCGATCGCAGAGCACCTCCGCGACCACGGCGCCGAGGAGGTGCTCGGCGAGGGCGCCGACGCCTACCTCGAGGGGCTGGACCACGACCGCGCGGTGGTCGCCGCCGAGGGGATCGCCGCCGCCGACGCCGTCGTGGTTCCCCTGGAAGACGGTGACCGTGCCGCCGCCTTGGACGCCGCCGGAAAGACGGAGGTGGTGGTCGACCTGAACCCGCTGTCACGGTCCGCGCAGGTCGCCGACGTGCCGGTCGTCGACGAACTCACCCGCGCGCTGCCGGCGATCGCGACCCACGCCCGCGACCTCCGCGATCGACCGCGCTCGGAACGCGAGACGATCGTCGACGAGTTCGACCCGGACACGGCCCTGGCGGCCGCCGAACGGGCGATCCGCGAGGGGTCGACGGGCGACAGGAACGACTGACGGGCACGGACTACCGTCGTCTCGGCGCGGGCAGTCACCGCAGGGAGTCGTACGCCAGGTCGAAGCCGATCGGCGCGAGGTGGAGAACGGCGCCGACGTGGAAGGGGTACTGCAGGGCGAGTGGAGACGCCGGCCCCTGGGCGAAGGCGACCGCGAGCACGACCAGACTCGCGACACCGGCGGCGGCGTAAACGACACGTTCGACGCGACGCACGCCGCGGTCGCCCCGGTTCAACAGAGCAGTGATCAGGTAGCCGCCGCCGAAGACCGCGAGCCAGGGGTGCCAGAAGGCAAACTGCACGAGGTCGCTCGGGAGAGTCTCGGCAACGCCGGCCTGCTGGGCCACCGCGAGTGCGTTCACGCCCGTTGCGATCAGGTTCAACACGCCCCAGACCGCCCAGGCGTCGGTCCGCCGAACGCCCGGCGTGGTGGTGAACCAACCGACGGCGACGATCGCGGCCGTCAGCACCACCCACAGGGCGACGATGGTCTCGAGCAGTCCGAACGGTGACAGCCCCGGGCGCGTCGCCACCAGCCACGACAGCGGCCACCCGACCAGCCCCTCGAGAAACCCCACCAACAGCAGGCCGTTACCAGTGAGCGGCGGCCTGAGCAGTCGCCTGGTGCGACGCATCGCCACCGTCACGGTCCCCGTTGCGCCGGAACTCACTCGTCTCCCTCCCCAGCGCGCTCGGCGACCGCGGCGGTCCGCCGAGCGGTCTCCACCAGTCCGAGCCAGGTGCCCGTCGCGGCCCGCAACGCGGACACGTCGCGAGCGTCGACGCTCACCCTCACCGTCGGGGTGCCGTCGCTCGCGGTCTCTACCGTGGCCCGCGAGCGGTCGTCGTCGATCTCTCCTATCTCACGGGCGACGGCGGTACGAACTCGGTCGGCCCGCTCGGCGTCGGCACAGGACACGGAAAACAGCGCCTCGTGGTCGGCGGGCGGTCCGTTCTCGCTGTCGCCCGCGCGCCCTGTCACTCGACCTGTATCTCCGTTATATCGCGACTGCGCTCTTTCAGCAGGACCCGGTGTCCGCAGTACGGGCAGCGAACCCCGCCGTACTCGTCGAGTTCGACGTCGCGCTTGCACCGCGAGCACTTGTAGCCGTACGACTCTCCGCTCATCGTTAGTCGCCGCTCGCCTCCTCGGCGTCGGTGTCCTCGTCCTCGGTCAGCGCGGCGCGGATCGACCGGCGCACGGAGCGTCCGCCCGGCGTCTCCGGGCGGTAGGTGCCGCCAGCGAAGGTGTGTCCACACTTCGAGCAACTCCAAATGCCGGTTCCCCGGCGCTCGACGCGCTCGGCGTCACAGTCCGGACAGGTGTGCTTGTCGCGGGAGACGTCCTCGATCTCGTCGACACGTCGGCGAGACACGCGACCGTAGCGGGCGCCAAAGCGTCCCGCGCTACCGGTCGAACCGCGTTTCTTGGCCATGGATACTCGTGGATCGTCCGGGTCGACGAATAAAGGCTTCGCGTCGCTGGCGCCGGACGGGCGTGCTTTTTGTCCCCGTCGGTCCGCTCGTGGGGGGTGGTGGCCTCCAAACGACTCGCTGGTGCTCGCCCGCCTCGCAGACTCCGACTGGGCGATGCTCGTCGACAGGGCCCGCAGACCGGGACCAGCGGGGCGTCGCGCCGCTGGCGGCGCCGAGGGAACCTCCGCTGGCTCCCGGGCTTCGCCTGGCAACGACCGGGCAGCCCCGCAGGCGACAGCGAGACGAACCGCATCAGGACAGGGGCTTTCTGGGTTCTCTTGTGATCAGTGGTAGCCGATGAGAGTAGCGAGACGGGGCCGTTCGGACAGGCTCTTTGGCACCGTCGAGAGGGGCACCTAACGCCCCACTGAGACGCCGTTCCCCGGAAGCGAAGGGGGTGACCCGAAGCCTCTTAGGGACGAACCCCCTACCGTCGGGTAATGACGGACACGGTGGAGGACGTCGATCTCCCGTACACAGAGGAGGGGGCGTCGAAGCAGGAGAAAATCGAGGCCCTGCGTGAGCGCCTGGAGGTGCTCGAGAACCAGAACGAGGAGATGCGAGACAAGTTGCTGGACGCGAACGCCGAGAACAACAAGTACCAGCAGAAACTCGAGCGGCTCACCCACGAGAACAAGAAACTCAAGCAGTCTCCGCTGTTCGTGGCCACCGTTCAGGAACTCACCGACGACGGCGTCATCATCAAGCAACACGGCAACAACCAAGAGGCGCTCACCGAGGTCACCGAGGAACTCCGTGAGGGTCTCGAACCCGACGCCCGCGTTGCGGTGAACAACTCGCTGTCGGTCGTCAAGCGCCTGGACGACGACACCGACGTCCGCGCTCGGGTGATGCAGGTCGACCAGTCGCCCGAGGTCAGTTACGGCGACATCGGCGGTCTCGAAGAGCAGATGCAAGAGGTC
>CAZQHW010000242.1:0-3331 GCA_964593395.1 uncultured Halobacteriales archaeon | reverse complement strand
ATGTCGACACGTTCGTCGAGTTGCTGACCGCAGACCACCCAGTAGTCCGAAAGAACGCCTGCTGGGCGCTCGGACACGTGGGCGCTGACGAAGCGGAGATGGATCTCGTCGAACGAGCGAGTCGTGACGAGGACCAGGCGGTCCGTGAGCGCGCTGAGTGGGCACTCAGGCAGGTGAGAGAATGACGGAGGCCGACGAACGGGCCTCGGCAGAGGGCTGTTTGCTGGGGCTCGCCTGCGGTGACGCCCTGGCACGCCCGGTCGAGTTCCGTACGGCAGAGGCTATGACGGGGAGGAGGTCACGTCTGGCGAACGGTGCCCGTACGCCGCTGTTGGTCCCACCCCGTTGGCGGAGTCGGGAGCGGTGATCCGGTCGCGGACGGCCCCCGGACGCCAGTCCGACCGCGGGCGGGCCGCAGGCGTCTCCGGCCGTAGAGGCTGGTCGGTCCTTTCCGAGGGGCCGGTGGAGTCCGACTCACCTCCCGGCAGTCAGGCGCCACAGACCGAGTCCGAGCGCGGCCACGCCGGCGGCGCCGGCGGCGACCACAAATACGCCACGAACGCCCGCGACCCCCACCACGGGCCCGAACAGCAGTGGAGAGAGGAACTGCCCGGTATAGCCAAAGGAGGCGACGTAGGAGCTGAACTGTCCCTGTCGGTCCGGTGGGGCGAACGCCTCGACCCAAGCGAACGTCGCGGGGAACACCAGGCCGACACCGACACCCAGCAACACGACCGGCACCCCGGCCCCCAGCGGCGTCTCGACGAGCGTCGCGGCCGCGAACCCGCCTGCCCAGCACACGAGGGCGACCAGCACGAGCGTCGAGCGCTCGACGACCCGGAGGAGCCGCTCGTACAGCGCCGCCGACACGCCGCCAGCCAGGCCGTTGGCCGCGAGGTAGAGACCGATCGACGCCGACGACTCGACCCCGACGGCGGGGAGAAACTGCGGGTAGAACACCACGACGACGTACAGCAGCACGTTCGCCCCGAAGTACAACAGATACACCAGAACCAGCGGTGGCGTATCCCGCAGTACGCCCAGCGTGGCCGCGAGCCGAGCCCGCGGCGACGTGTCCACGCCGTCGGTCCGGGTTGCGGCTTCGCCACCGCGAGTGTGTTCGCGAGTCTCCGGGACCGTCACGACGGCCAGCAGGCCCAGTGGGAGCGCGAGCAGGTACACGCCGAAGGGGAGGTTCCACGCCACCGTGCCGGCGGCGCCGCCGACCAGCGGCCACACCGCCGCGCCGGCGCTGTTGGCGCTGCTGCGGTAGCCGAGTGCCCGCTCCATCGCCCGGTCCTCGTACAACTCGTAGATGAGCACCGTCACTGACGTGTATACCGCCGCGGTGCCGACTCCGAGTACCGCCCGCGAGGCCAGAAGCGGCAGGAACGTCTCGACGACGAGACCGGCGCCGCCGCCGAGCCCGTAGACGACGAGCCCGACGACCAGCGGGCGTCGCGGCCCGACGCGGTCAACGACCGCTCCCACCACGGGGCTCGCCAGGACGATCACCCCGCCGTGGGTGGTGATGATCAGACCCGCGGCGGTGCCGCTAACCCCGAGTTCCGACCGGATCTGCGGGACGACTGGCCCGAGGATCGCCCCCGCCATCACCGTCAGCGTCGCCGCCGCGACGATCACCCAAAGCGCCCGTTTAGCTCGGCGCGACTCCGACACAGTACTGCGTTCGTCGCGAGCGACCCAACCGTTTCGATTCCGGCCACAGTCACGGGTAGCGACGGCACCGGGCAGCGTGTCCTGCCGGCCCGCGACCCCGAGACAGGCCGGGCCGGTCGCCGACGAATCTGCCCGTTAGGACGTCAACTGGAGTGTGTTCCCGTTCGACGTGACGTGGAGGTCACGGCCTACCTTGTACCCCTGCCCTTCCGCGAGGTCGACGTAGCCGGAGTACCCCTGCATGTTCTGGTGTGCGGGAATGACATGCTGGGGCTGGAGTGCGTCGAGCATCGTGTAATGGCCCTCCGTCGAGAGATGACCGGAGACGTGGATGTCGTCGTAGATGCGTGCCCCCTGCATACCGAGTAGCGTCTCGGACTGGTGACGCTGTCCCTCGTTTATCGGTTCGGGAATGATCCCCGCCGAAAAGAGAACCTTGTCACCCTCGTCGAGGTCGTACGGCGTCTCGCCGCGGCCCATCCTCGTGAGCATCGCACGCGGCTCGCCCTGGTGCCCCGTCACCACGGGCAGGAAGTTCTCTTTCCCCTCGTCCATGATCCGCTCGAACGCACGGTCGACAGACCTGCGGTGGCCGTACATCTCCAGGTCGTCGGGAAACGTGACCGCCCCTATCCGGTCTGCGGTCCCCGAATACTGTTCCATCGAGCGGCCGAGGAGCACGGGCTCACGGCCGATATCACGTGCGAACTCGACCAGGCTCGTCACCCGGGCGACGTGACTCGAGAACGTCGTCGCGACGATTCCGCCATCGTAGTCCTCTACACTCTGCATCGCGTCGCGGAGTTGCGTCCGGGCGACGGCCTCACTCGGTGTCCGTCCCTTCTTGTTGGCGTTCGTACAGTCCTCGACGTAACAGAGGACACCAGCACCCTCGCGACCGATCTCGCGGAACCGCTGCATATCGATCGGCTCTCCGACGACGGGCGTGTGGTCGATACGCTTGTCGAGGCCGTAGACGATCGCCCCTTCCGGCGTGTGGAGCACCGGGTTGATCGCGTCGATGATGGAGTGGGTCACGTTGACGAACTCGAGTTCACACCGGTCGCCGATGCTCATCGTTTCCCCGGCGTCCATCTCGACGAGGTCGTTCTGAGTGTCGAATTTTCCCTCGTCACGGATCTCTTCTCTGACCAGTTCGAGTGTGAACGGCGTGGCGACGATCGGTGCATCGTATCGGTGTGCCAGCTTGCTGATCGCACCGATGTGGTCGAGGTGTCCGTGTGTGGGGACGATCGCCTGGACATCCCCGTCCAACTCGCTCATCACTCGGTCGTCGGGGATCGCCCCCATGTCGATGAGATCGAGTGAGTGCATCTCCTCCGTCTGGAGGTTATCGTGGAGCAGCACCTTCGAGAGGTTGAGACCCATGTCGAAGACGACGATTTCCTCGCCGGCCCGGACTGCAGTCATCTGTCGACCCACCTCTTCGTAGCCGCCTATTGTCGCGATCTCTATTTCCATTGTAGGAGCCGATCAGAGCGATCCCAGAACCGTCGCGGTTCGCCTGGTGATGGAGAGATGACCTAGTGACGAAGAGCCCGATCCGACCGAGGATCGATGCCTGAGCGCCGCCAGCAGATCACCTCGGGAACAACGCGTCTTTCGGTCGTACTGATATTATCTTGGGCAC
>CAZQHW010000241.1:0-3400 GCA_964593395.1 uncultured Halobacteriales archaeon | reverse complement strand
TCAGTTCGTCGCGCAACGATCAGTACTGTTGTGACCGACGACACAGTTCGGTCGTCACAGTCGGAGAAACTGCAGTACTGCGACGACGGAGAGAAAGGTAAACAGGACGGCGACGCCGACGACGAACGGGTTGAACGTGTACACCCCGGCGGTGCCCCAGACGGTGAGGTTCAACACTCCGAGAACGAGGGTGGCCATCCCCTTCTCGCGGACGGTCATCACGGGTGGATCACCCGTTTCACGTCGTCGACACTGGCCCGGCGGACGACCGCGCGGCGGGGGTCGCGGGCGCCGGCGAGGTTGTCGGAGTCACCGTCGAGCACCACCAGGTGAGCGGGGCGACCAGCCTCGATCAGACCGTGGTCCAACCCCACGAGGGCGGCGCCGTTGCGCGTGGCCATCCGCAACACCGTCGTCGTCGAGAGGTCCGACAGTTTCGCGGTGAACGCCATCTCGCGGAACATCGACGGCGAGTTCAACATCACGTTGTCAGTGCCGAGCGCGAGCGTCGTGCGCTCGGAGAGTGCCTCGAACGACGGCAGGCCGACGCCGGCGACGAGGTTGGCACGGGGGCACACCACGATGGGCACGTCGGCGTCCGCCAGGCGGTCGAGGTGCACCTCCTGGGCGTGGACCATGTGCACGAGGTAGTCCGGGTCCAGGTCGAGGGCGGCGTTGATGTCGCTCGGGTCCCCCTCGCCGGCGTGGATGGCGAACGGTTTGCCGGCCTCTCTGGTCGCGGTGCGTTCACGGCTGAAGTCGGCGTCGTTGGCGCCGCTGGCGCCGAAGCCGTCGCCGGCCTCCATCGCCTCGACCGACTCCCGCGCCATTATCACCGACTCGACGTCGAGTCCCGCGCCGGCGGCCCGCAACTGCGAGACGCCGTCGACGCCACCCTCCCGAAAGTCCACGTGGGCAGCGACACCGCCGGCCGACATGAACTGAAGCGTGCGCCGCATCCCCTCGACGAGGTCGGCGCGGTCGGTCGAGCGGAGGATGCGGTGTTTCAGACCGTCCGGCGGTGCCACCAGTTCCTCCATCGTCAGCCCCTCGCCGGCCTCCTTCGCGACGGAGTCGCCGACGTGGGTGTGGGCGTTGACGAACGCCGGCAACACGATGTCCGTCGAGTCCACCGGGGCGGCCTCGACGGCAGCGATTTCCCCCTCGTCGACGACGACTCGCCCCTCGGTCGACTCGAAGTCACGGCCGGCGAGGATCGTCCCCGTGACCTCCATACACACCCGTAGGCGAGCACCCTCTTCAAGCTACCCGGCTCCGGCAGGACTCCCTGTCGGGTGCACCTGCAGGCGTCGGCGATCGCGACGCACCGCTCGGTCACGGGTCGATGCGAGGCCGGCAGCCGTCGGTCGTGCCCGGTCGATCACTCGCCGGCGTCGGGAACCGAGTTCGTCCCGGTCGCGAACTCGTCCAGCGTGGCGTGGACACCCTCGCGGACCTCGGAGACGAGCGCGCCGTCGGGGTCAAGCCCGAGCACGCTGGCGGCGGCGGCGCCCACCGCGTCGACGTGCTCCTCGGGGGCGTAGACGCCCATCCGCCACTGGGCACGGCTGGCCTGTTTGAGCGCCTGCACCAGCGGCGACTGCTGGTCGAGTCGGCGCACCTCCCCGTTGACGACGACCCGTGAGGAGGACTCGGTCATCGACGGACGACCGGGGACGTCGAGAATAACCGCCCGCTCCGGCACGTCGGCGCGAGTGGCGATCTCGGCCTCGAACTCCCGCACCTGGTCGTGGTCGGCGTCGATGACCTCGTCGGGTGTGCCCGCGAGTTCGGTCCACACCGCCCGCTTGTACAGGTCGCGGTGGTCGTACCGGCGGGCGTCCTCCTCGGTGGCCGGACAGCGCCGCAGCGCAGCCATGAGGTCGTGGTCGTCCATCCGACGGAGTTCGCCGGCGGTGACGGGACTCTCCGCGAGCAACCGCTCGGTCCCGCGCCGGAGCATCGACTTGCTGATCCGGGCGGCGTGTTGACTGTAGACGGTCGGGTTCATCAGCGCCCGCGCCACGAGCAGGCTCTCCGCGGTCTGGACGTTGTTGTCCGACAGCACCAACTCGCCGTCGACGAACGTCAACTCCCGCACCAGCCGTCCCGTGTCGATCGTCCCGTAGGGGACGCCGGTGTGGTGGGCGTCCCGCACCAGGTAGTCCATCCGGTCGACGTCGAGCTCCCCCGACACCAACTGCCCGAACTCACCCTCACCCGCCACCAGCGCCGCCACCGCCGACGGGTCGACGTCGTGGTCCCGCAGCGTCTCGCCCACCTGGCCCGACGCGAGCAGCCCCTCGACGTCGTCGTGGTACTTGCCGGTGTGGCGGTGGAGCACGTCCTCGACGTTGTGGCTGAACGGGCCGTGTCCGACGTCGTGCAGCAGGGCGGCGGCCTGGACCCGCTCGGCCTGCGGGCCGGCGACGGCGAGGTGCTCCAGGGCCTCGCAGGCGAGGTGGTACACCCCGAGGCTGTGCTCGAACCGGGTGTGGTTCGCGGACGGGTACACCAGCGACGCCGTCCCGAGCTGGCTGATGGACCGGAGTCGCTGGACGGCCGGCGTGTCCAGCAGGTCCGCCGCGACGCCCTCAACCGATATGTGGTCGTGGACGCTGTCCTTGATGGTGGTCATCGGTGGCGGTTGTGCCGCGGTCCACAAAAGCGCCGGGAGTAGGGAGACCAGCAGTCGGTCCCGCCGGGAGGCGCTGCCCGCCTTACCGCTCGTACAGCTCCAGGGTCGCGTCCACGCCTCGCCGGTCGACCTCCCGGACGAGCCCCTGCTCGGCGTCCAGTCCCAGCACGGACTCGGCGGCGTCGGCGACGGCGTCGACGTGCTCGGGCGGCGTGTACACCCCGAGCCGCCAGCGCGCCCGGCCGGCGGCGTGCAGCGCCTCCACCAGCGGGGACTGCTCGTCCAGCCGGCGGACGGTGCCGTTGACCACCACCCGCACGGAGGACTCGCGCATCTCGGGCTCGTCGGGCACGTCCAGCAGGACGACCGACGGGTCCACGCCCGCCCGGTCGGCCACCGCGCGCTCGTGCTCGCGGGCGGCCGTCAGGTCGACGCCCACCAGGTCGTCGGACACCGCCTCGCGCTCGGCCCAGACGGCCCGCTTGTACAGGTCCCGGTCGCGCAGGCGGGTCCCCAGGTCACCGCTCGCGTCGGTCTCGCCTAGCGTCACCAGCAGGTCGTGGTCGGCCATCCGCCGGAACTTCTCGATGCCCACGCCGGTGTCCAGCAGGCGCTCGCAGGCCCGCTCGAGCATCTCGCCGGCGATGCGGGAGACGTGGTGGCGGTACACCGCGGCGTTCATCAGCGCCCGCGCGACCAGGAGGCTCTCGGCGGTCTGGACGTTGCCCTCGTCGAGCACGAGTTCGCCGTCGACCAGGGTGA
>CAZQHW010000240.1:0-3524 GCA_964593395.1 uncultured Halobacteriales archaeon | reverse complement strand
TCCTCTTCGTACTCGTAGTACTCGTACTCCTCCTCAAGGAGCGTGAGCGAGTCGTCGCCGATCTGGTACTCGAGTTCGCCCTCGAAGCCGTCGGCGGAGAGTTCGATCTTGAGGTCGTCACCGGTCTCGGTCGCGTCGACGGCGGCGAGGTCGACACTCAGCGTCCCGTTTGCGTCCGTCGTACCGACCTCGTTCTCCTCGACGACGACGGAGACGTTCTCGACGGGCGTCCCGTCGTCCGCCACGGTCAGTGTCACGGTCCCGTTGTCGAGTGCCGCGCTCACGTCCGCGTTCGTCACCGCGGGGGTCGTCTGTTGAACGTCGGCGTCGCCGGTGAGCACACCAGCGGGGCCGACCGCCGTCACCGTCCCGGCGACGAGCAGTACCGATACGATCGCTGCGCCGATCTTCGTCGACATGCGGTTTCCACTCCGAGCGGCACCCACGTCAACCCCCAAAGTTGATGCGTCGAATTCCGTCTCTTTGGGGCTGTTTACGCCCATTTTCGACGTTTTCGTCGGCTTGCACTCCGGTCACGGAGAGCGTACACGACTCGCGGGGGTGTTGCGGTGGTCGTCGGCCGACCGCGTCGACCGACCGTCTTCCTGGACGCGGCCCACTCGCCGGCGGACAGTGTGGTCGCTCCCCGTTACTCCTCTGCCAGGTCGATGACGTTCTCGTTGCCCAGCCGGAATTTCTCGATCTCGTCGCCGTCCATCGAGGAGAGCGTTCGCGAAGTCTTCGACGCCGACCATCCGAGTTCGTCGGCGATGTCGCTCTGTCGCATCCGGCCGCCGTTGCGCTCGAGGAGGGTCACGACGCGCTCCTCGTCGGTGAGGAGTGTCTCGTCGTCCACCGGCACACCCCCGTTCCCGTCCTCGTCCTGACCGTCGGTTCCGCCGTCGCCGGCCCCACCAGGGTGGCCGTCGTCCTCGGGTTCGTTTCGGCCATCGCTCTCGCCCCCGTTCTCGGGTGAGTCCCGGTCCCGTGAGCGGAGCAGGAAGGCCCCGAGCGAGCCGAGCGCGACCACTCCCACCCCGACTCCGAGCAGCGGGAGAAGGGGTGGGTCGTCGCTCGCCGCCGGTTCGGTGCCGGTGTCGGGTCCGGTGGCTCCGGTGGCGTCGCCGTCGACGGTCCGAACACTCGGTCGACCGTCGCCGAAGTCCTGCGGGCCGGACCACCCGACGAGATCGTCGTCTCTCGTGTCCGGCGTGGGCGTGGCGGTCTCGATCTCGTGGCCTGTCGGGGCGTCGATCGTCATCAGTTCGTCTTCCGAGAGGTAGTAGCCCGACTCGAACACGTCACCGACGGCCAGCCCCCCGTCGCGCTCGGCGGCGAACCCGGTCCAGCGGAACCGGTACTCCACCACGCCGTACTGCCGTGGCCCGCCCTCGATGCGGGTCGACGCGGTGAACGAGTCGGCACGCATCGGCCTGTCGGTGTTGTTCGCGGCCGTCTCCACCAGCCGGACGATCCGCTCCCGGAACGAACTGATGTACTGGTCCGTGTCGTTCCGGAACCGGTTCTGGAAGCGTCGGTAGTCGTCCACGTCGGTCTCGTTCGTGATCAGCGTCCGGGTCTCGATCACCCACGTCGCCGACCCGTTCGGGTGGAGACGGATCCGCGTGACGAGCGTGTCCGCCGGCGGGTCGGCCTGTCGGACGCCCGCCGACGCCTGGCGCGACACCGCCTCTCCGTCGGCGACCCCGACGGCGCCGTCCCCGCCGGCGAAATCGGACTCGCCGCCGAGGCGCGTCCCCTGGGTGTCGCCGTCATCCGGGCCGCCTGCACTCACGACGGGGCTGGCGGCGAGTGCGACCGTGAACAGGAGAGCGACGGTGACGAGGACCGTGCCGACGGCAACCGCCCGCGCCGGCGTGGTCACCCTGGACTCGTCCATCTACAGACCGTCAGTGGGGACGGCCGATAAAACGTTCAACTTCTTTCGCGCAATCCAATGCAAACCGCTGCAACCGCCGGAACGGACCGCAACTCACCTCAACGAACGGCGCCGTTTAACCCGGTGGCGCCGTAGGTACAGTCGTGACAACTCGCCCCTCGCCGCTCTCCGTGGTGCTCGCGGCGCTGGTGGTCGCCACCGCGGCCCCAGCCCTGGCACTCCTCTCCGGAGCGGTCGGGGGTGACGTCGTCGCCCAAGAGAACGACACCGACGTGGGGGTCGGACAGCAACTGGCGGTGACGGTCTCGACGGAGAGCGACACGGTCCGCAGCGACATCGACCGCACCTCGTACGAGACGGCGTTTAACCGGGCGACGGGCGAGGACCGCGTCGACGTCCTCGCGGCCTGGAACGGGGCACTGGTCGACCGCGCAAACAGTATTCGCGAGGAGTACCGGACGGCGTCGGCAGCCTACCGGGCGGGCGATCTCGACGAGTCGACGTACGCTATCAGACTGGCCGTGCTCAACACCCGGGCGGAGAACGTCGTCGGGAGCGTGCAGGCGTACCGCCAGCGGGCGCAGACAGTGTCGTCGCTCAGGCTCCGCGAGGCGGGGGTGAACGGGTCCGAACTCCGGTCGGCGGTGCGAGGTCTCGAGGCGGTGCGCGGAAGTGGAGCGCGAGCGGTGCTCCAGCGGTTCACCGGCGAGCGGACCGGCACCATCGACATCGAGGCCGACGAACGCGGCCTCAGCATCAGCGTCGAGAGCGAGAACGGCGAGCGGTCACGGGAGATAGAGCGTGCCCCCGACGACGACGACGCGATCACCGTCTCCCAGTCGGCGGCGCTGTCGACGGCCAGGGCGGCCCTGTCCGGCGCCCCTGACTCGTGGACGGTCGTGACGTCGAGCGTCGACCGCTCGGACGGCCTGTACGAGTTCGAGTTCACACGGTCAAACGGCGAGGCCGAGGTGTCCGTCGACGGCTCCAGCGGGACCGTCGTGGAACTCGAGGAGGAGGTGTCCGGTGAGGACAGGGACGACGAGGACGACGCCGACGAGGAACCACTCTCGCTGGTCATCACCGAGGGAACGCCGGCGCCGGGCGAGACGGTGACGGTGCGGACGCTCACCGACGGGGAACCGGCGGCGGACGCTCTCGTCTCGGTGAACGGCGACCCGGTCGGTCGGACGGACACCGACGGCACCCTGACGGTGCAGTTGCCGCCGTCCGGGGACGTCGAGATCGCCGCTCAGCGCGGTGACAGCGAGGCCGAACTGGAGATCGCCGACGGCGACCGGGAGGCCGACGACGTGCTCCAAGGCCTGTCCGTGACGGCAACGCGGTCGGACGGCGTCACCACGGTGACCGTCCAGTACGAGGGCGACCCCGTCCGGAACGCCAGAGTGTCACTCGACGGGGATTCCGTCGGACGAACCGACGAGAGCGGGACCGTCTCGGTCCAGTTCGACGCGTCAGACCCGACCGACCTCACCGTCACGAAGGGCGAGTTCGAGACCGAGTACGTGTACGACCCCGCCGACGGGACGGTGGTGCCCGAGGACGCGTACGACGACTCAGACAGCGAGCGTGAAGACGAGAGCGAAGACGAAGACGGCGACGA
>CAZQHW010000239.1:0-3547 GCA_964593395.1 uncultured Halobacteriales archaeon | reverse complement strand
CCGCAGGGCACGGCGTTCACCGTCGAGTTCGAGCGGGCCGACGCCGTCTGACGGCAAAGACTTTTGTATAACAGCGACGGTACACAGCCAATTGTTTCGTTCTACGGGACGCTGTTCCACGGGCAGGTGTTCCTCACCCTCGTCGTGGGTGGGGTGTTGTGTGGACGCACCGGAGGGCTGTGTCTGGCCAGTGGTGAGGTCGTGCCGGGCGGTGTGATGGCGTTGCTGGCCCTCGGATTGGGGGTCGGTGGCTGGCTGTACGGTCGGGCCGTCAGCGAGTGACGGCCGAGGATCAGAACAGTCCGTCCACGTCGCGGTCCCGCCGCCGCCGCCGGTCGACGTGCGAGGCGAGTCGCTGGTGGACGAGCGCACGTTCCTCGCCGGCGACGAAGTCGAGCACGAGCGCCGTGAACTGCGATGTGTCGTCGGCTACGACCGCCTCGCGGGCGTACTCGGCCGCCGCGACGACCGGGTCAGGGTCGAACCCCGTCGTCTCGGCCACGACCGGGGCCGCCAGTGCCGCCGGTTCGAAGCGCAGGTCCCGGAGTTCGACGGCGGCACCCTCGTGCCGAAGCGGGGGTGGGGACGGAAGACTGCTGTCGTCGGCGTCGGCGTCGGCGACCCACTGGAGCCACTCACGAACGGGAGCGAGCGAGAGGTCACGGTAGTCGTCGGGCAACGGCCCGAGGTAGGCGACGGCGCTCTCGGCGAGGCCGGTCGCGCCGTTGGACTCCTGCTCGTGGTGGTAGGCGGCGGCAGTGAACTGGATGAGTCCGTGTAACAGGCGCTCGTCGGCCGCCGCCGAGGGCACGAGAACGTCGTCGTCGGGACTGGCCTCGCGCACGGTCGCCGGGGGGTCGGGGCCGTCGGCGGCGGCGACCGCGTCCCGCAGGTCGAGCCAGCGCTCTTCCCAGAGGTCGTGGGCGGCGTGTCGGTGACCGGCGTTGTAAACGGCGGCGCCGGCGCGGAGATGGTCGCGCACGACCGGACGTGGCGACCGACGGGCGAGGGTCTTTCGTTTCAGGTCACGTCGTACTGCGGGGTGTCGTAGCCGGCGAGCCGGAGAATGCGGTCGGCGCAGTCGGCCTTGGCGAGCAGAACCTCTTTTAACTCCGGCGGGTTGCGCACCCGCTCCTCGAGGAGGTCCTCGGGCACCGCAAGCGTGTCCGCCGGGACGCTCTCGTCGCCGTGGACGGGAAAGTGAGCGTCCACGAGTTTCATCACGAGCGGGTTGTCGAGCCGCTGTACGTCCGTCTCGTCGTCGGCGTACAGGTGCTCGTTCAGGCGCTCGTGCTGGTAGCGGTGCATCAGGGCGTGGTCACTCCCGGACGGCCGGACGTACAGCCGCCCCAGGTAGTAGCCCCCTGAGAACTCCTCGAACATGCTGTGCGTTCACGTGTGTCAGGGTGTGACTGATAAGCCTTCGGGCCGCCCTGGGTGTGTACGACGCCCGGCATCCGGCTCTGGGCGGGCGCTCGCGGCGCAGACACCCTTTTCTGTCGCCGTCGCCTATCACGATCGATGGATTCGGCGGCACTACTCGACCTTCTGGGAAACGAGAACCGCCGACGTATCCTCCGACTGCTCGCGCACAAGCCCTGTTACGTGACCGAAATAAGCGAGGAGTTAGAGGTGAGTCCAAAGGCAGTCATCGACCACCTGAGCAAGTTGGAAGAGGCCGGGTTGGTGACCAGTCGGGTTGACGAGGGCCGACGGAAGTACTTCCAGATCGCCCGTGACCTCCGTCTCGAGGTGAGCGTCTCGCCGTACCGCTTCGGCGCGAAGTCCGCCTTTCCCGGGCGGGGGTTCGACATCACGCGCTGTCGGCACGTCTCGATCGACATCGACACGTCCGAGCGGACGGGCGACGCCCGCGACCGGACCGGGACGGACCGCGGCCCCCGGGAGCAAAGAGAGACGACAGCCGAGAGCGAGAACGGCGGCGACCGGGTGGACCCGGCGGCGCTGGCCGCTCGTCTTGACCGCCTAGACGAACTGGAGGACGAACTCTCGCTCGCCCAGCGGTGGGTACAGGCACGACTCACCGAGACGATAGAGCGCGTCGGGGCCGCCGTTGGCAACAACCGCGACGAGCGACTGTACGCCGAGGTGTTGCTCGCGGTGCAGGACGGCGCCGACTCGCCCGAGACGGTCGCCGAGGCGACGGGGATCGCCCCCACGACGGCGCGAGAGGCACTCGCCGGACTGGCGGAGGCGGGGTTTCTGGAGCGCGAGGGTGGACGCTGGACCGTCGTCAGTTAGAAGTCGAAGTCGTCGGTGCCAGTGCCGGGGCCAGGGTCGGAGTTCTCGCCCGGACTGCCGAAGATTCCCTTGCGGACGTCGCGCCCGAGATATGTGCCGATAACCGCGGTCAGGACGCCGACGCCGACGCCGAAGCCGGCGAGTCGGAGCGCGGAGCCGCCGGTTGCGTAGACGAGTTCGAGTCGCCCGAAGAAACTGAGCGCCCCGAGGACGCTGGCGCCCGCGAGCGCCGTCTCGAAGTAGTGGCGCTTGCTGGTGACGAGTCCAAGCAGGAAGGAGGCGCCGAACATCCCGAGACCGCCGGCGACGAGTCCCTCGACCAGCGGGATCAGTCCGGCACCGACGCCGCTCGCGATCGCCGCGACCACGGCGACGACGAAAAACCGCACCGAGAACAACTCACTCGGCGAGGGGAGTGACGGCGACGGCAGCGACGGCGACGGCAGCGACGGCAGCGAGAACGACGGTAACAGTGACCCCGAGTCGTCGGCGGCGTCGGTGTTCGTGTCCGTGGTGGACGCCTGGTCGGGTCCGGTGTCGGTGCCACTACCGAGGTCGATGTCGCTGCCGGCGGTCGACTGTGCGTCGTCGATGACCGACTGTGCCTCCGAGAGGGCTGCGCTAGCCTCCTCGTCTTGGAAGTCCTCGGTGGCGTCAAGTTCGGCCTCGAGTTCCTCGAGGTCGTCGGTACCGTCGGCCATACACGTCGTTGCGGCGCCGACAGTTTGGGTCTTTCGCCGGGGTGACGGTGACTTGAAGTTCGGGCGCCCGTAGCGAAGGTATGAGCACCGACAGCGGGCCGGACCCTGGCGACAGGGTGCGCGTCGAGCGTGCCGGGACGACCCACGAGGGGGTGGTGCTGCCGTCGAGTACCTCCCACAACCTGGTCGTGAAGAAAGAGGACGGCTACAACGTCGGCGTCGACCGCGAGGCGGCGACGGTCGAACTGATCGAGGCCGGCGCCCACGATGTCGACGTGGGCGGGAACGAGGCCGACTCAAGCGTGGCGTTCGACGACGACCTGCCGACGATCGCGCTCATCTCGACCGGCGGGACGATCGCATCGACGGTGGACTACCGCACGGGCGCCGTCACCGCGCGGTTCGACGCGGAGGACGTGTTGCGGGCGGTGCCGGACCTGGCCGGGCGGGCGAACTACCGCGGACGGGTCGTCGCCAACATCCTCTCGGAGAACATGGAGCCCGCCATCTGGCAGGACCTCGCCGACGCCGTCCACGAGGAGATCGAGGCGGGCGCCGACGGCGTCGTCGTCATGCACGGCACG
>CAZQHW010000238.1:0-3548 GCA_964593395.1 uncultured Halobacteriales archaeon | reverse complement strand
TCGCTCTCGTCCGAGGCCCGTGGCGCCTCGCCCCGGAAGTGCGGCCAGCACAGTTGGGTGAGGTACACCGGCGCCCGCAGCATCACTCGCTGCATCAGGTCGTACCGCTGCATGGGGAACGTCTCTATCGAGGCGATGTGTTGCATGCCGGCGACGTTCGCCAGGTACGCGACTCGGCCGTGCTCGGCGGCGCCGTCGACGATCCGCTCTACGTCCTCGTCGGTCGAGAGGTCGGCGACGAGGGTGTGGATCGGCCCCTCCGTGTCGTGGTCCTCGCAGATGTCGGCGGTCTTTGCGAGTCCGTTCTCGTCGATGTCGGTCGCCAGCACCGAGAGCCCGTTCGCCGCCAGCGCGGCGGTGGTCGCCCGACCGATGCCCGACCCGGCGCCGGTGACTATCGCGACGTTCCCCTGGTGAAAGCGGTCGTCGTCGATCTGGACCGCCTCGTCCGGGTCCAGTTCGGGCGCCTCGAAGCCACCGTCGTCGTCGCCGTCAGCGTCGGCGTCGCCGCCGCCGTCCGCCCGCACGCGCCGGTCGCCCGACGCGTGACCGGAGTGGTCGCTTGTGTCGTCCATCCCGCCGTTCTTTGACGGGCGCTCACAATACCGTGACGGTGTCGGCACTCGACGGGTGTCAGTAGCCGACCGCCACGCCGTCCTTGCGGGGTTCCGTCGCCGCCGACAGCGTCCCGTCGTGGCTGCGGACGATCTGTGCGCCGCCAAACAGCGACGGCGGCAACAGGCGCACGTCGTGGCCCCGCCGGACGAGTTTCGTCGCGAGTCTGTCGTGGGCGTCGAACCGCTCCTCCACGGCGAGGGTGCCGTCCTCGCGGTAGCGCCACCGCGGCCGATCGAGCGCCCGCTGGAGCGGCATGTCGTGGTCGACCACGTTCGCGATCACCTGCAGGTGGCCCTGGGGCTGCATGTACCCGCCCATGACGCCGAAGGCGGCCCAGTCGTCCTCGCCAAAGCGGGCGACGGCAGGCACCAGCGTGTGAAAGGGGCGCTTGCCCGGCGCCAGTCGGTTGGGGTGGTCGTCGTCCAGCGAGAAGGAGGCACCGCGGTTCTGCAGGGCGATGCCGGTGTCACCGGCGACGAGACCGGAGCCGAAGCCGGCGTACCGGGAGTTGATGTACGAGACGACGTTGCCCTCGTCGTCGGCAACACACAGCAACACCGTGTCGGCGTCCTCGGCGTGGGCGTTTGGCACACCCACCTCGACGTTCTGGAGGGCGCGGTCACCGACCTCGGCGGCGCGAGTCTCGGCGTACACCTTCGAGGCCAGGTCGGGCACGTCCTCGTAGTCGGGGTCGGTGATGTACTGGTGGCCGTCGTGGAAGGCGAGTTTCAGCGCCTCGACGTAGCGGTGCACGCCCTCGGGGTCGTCGGGGTCGTACCCGCCCGCCTCGAGGTGTTCGGCGACGTTCAGCGCCTCCAGAGCGATCAGCCCCTGGTTGTTCGGTGGCAACTCGTACACCTCGGCCCCGTTGTACGTCGTCGAGACGGGGTCGAGAAACTCCGGTTCAAATGCGGCGAGATCCTCGACGGTCATGAGGCCGCCGGCGTCCTGCACCTCGGCGGCGATCGCCTCGGCGATCGCACCCTCATAGACGACGTCGGCACCCTCCGCGGCGATTCGCTCCATCGACGCCGCGAGGCGAGGCAGGCGGATCGTCTCGCCCGGCTCCGGGGCGCGCTCGCCGTCGACGAGGTAGGCCTCGCGGGCCTTCTCGTCGTCGAACAGGCCCTCGGCGGCGGCCCAGTGGCCGGCGATCACCTCCGAGACGGGGTAGCCGTCGCGGGCGTACTCGATTGCGGGCTGGAGCAGGTCGGCGAGTGGCATCGTGCCCAGTTTCTGGGCGGTGACCTCCCACCCGCGGGCGGTGCCTGGGACGGTGACGGTGTGGGGGCCCAGCATCGGCATCTCGACGGCGTCGGGCGTGTCGCCCTCGACGTCGGGGTCGTCGGCGAGTGCCTGGCGCACCCGCTCGGGAGTGGCGTCGGCGGGAGCGCCGCCACAGGAACGCATCGCGCCCACCTCGCCGTCGGCGGTGCGGTAGAGGGCGAACACGTCGCCGCCCAGGCCCGTCGAGGTTGGCTCGACCACGTTCAGCGCGGCGGCGGTCGCCACCGCGGCGTCGAAGGCATTGCCACCCGCCTCGAGCGTCGAGAGGCCGGCACGGGCCGCGAGCGGCTGGCTCGTGGCGACCGCGCCGTTCGGGGCGTGGAGTGTGGAGCGGCGCGACTCGAAGCGGTCAGGGTCCGGGTCCATGCACCCGCGCAGAGCGGCACCGATTAAAGAGTACCTCCCGCGTGTCGTGCTTGCCGCTTTCACCCGCGCAGTAGCGCGGACAGCGAGAGCACCCCGACCAGCGCGGCGGCCAGCGCGGCGACGGCAGGCGCCCCGCCAGGCTCGACGCCGGTGACGGCGGCGTGTCCGCCGGCGACGAGCGCGGTGACGGCTACGCCGACCGCCAGACTGCCGGCGGCGTGGACCGCCTCGGTGCGGGCGGCGCCGCCGGGCACCTCCTCGCCGATCCCGACGGCGTACTCCCCGAGGTCCCAGACGACCATCGCGCTCGCGACGCCGCCGACGGCCACCGCCGCCGGCAGGCCGTCGGCCGCGAACACGACGCCGGCGAGCAGTCCGGTCGCCCCGATGGCTGGCGCCGCAGTCCGGCGCGGCACCACGCCCACCTGGACCAACACGAACAGCGAGAACAGCGTGACGACGACGGCGGCCAGCCCAACGGCGGCGAGCAACAGCGCCGTCGCCGACGCGCCGGCAAACGACCGGAGTTCGACGACGGCGGCGGTCACCGCCGGCGACGCCCCCGACAGCGTCCGTGACAGCACCGGCCCCCGTGCGGCGACGACGACCACCGTCAGGCCGACGCCGACGCCGGCGGCGACCCCGTGGCCCCGCCGGTCCAGCAGCGACCCGCCGACCCACCGGAGCACCAGGCCGGTCACCGTCACCCCACAGGCACCAGCCGCGAACACGGCCAGCGACACCCGCAGGACCGACACGCCGGCGACCTCGCCCGTCGCCCCGAGTCCATCGAGAACGGCGGCGACGGGGACGCCCACGACCGCCAGTCGCGTGATCCACAGCAGCCAGTGGCGGCCGCGCTCGACCGCGGCGCTCGCCCGGTCCGTCGTCGACCGCGGGGCAATCGCCTCGAAGGGGAGCACCCCCAGCGCCGCCCGGAGCGACACTGCACTCGCGACGGCCGAGAGCGCAAGCGTGGTCAACGCGAACCCACCGGCGGAGCCGAGCAACGCCGTGCCGGTCGTGAGAAGGGCCACGACCGGGCGGGCGAGCACCGCAAGCAGCGTCGCCGTCCACAGCGGCACCAGGCCGTACGCGAGGACGCTCACCCCGTCGAGGGGACGCCCGCTCGTCGGGCGGAACCGCGACAGTCCGGCGGCAAAGACCCCGACCCACAGCGCCCACGCGACGAGACCGCCGAGCGCGCCGGCGGCGAACACCTCGACCGCGGCGACCGCGCCGACCCCTGCCCCGGCGGCCACCCGGGCCGGGTCGTT
>CAZQHW010000237.1:0-3549 GCA_964593395.1 uncultured Halobacteriales archaeon | reverse complement strand
CGGTGCTGTGGGTACTGGATACGCTCGAGTTGCGAGCGGTAGCGGGGCTTGTCGGCGTGTTCCAGTTCGCGCCACCGCGCCGCGGGGTGCAGGCCGGCGGCAGCCACCCGAAAGTCGGGGGCGGCGTGTTCGACCAGCGCCTCGCGCACCCGTTGCAGTTCGGTCGGTGCCTCCTCGACCGTCGTCGTCGGCGTCTGGGTCTCGACGACGAACTTGAACAGTTCGTGGTCGAGGCGGTTCTCGAGTACGGGCGGCGGGGAGCGCTCGTAGACGAGCGTGTCGGTGCCACTCGTCGGGCGGCCGGCGTCGTCGACGACAAAGAACTCCTCCTCGATCCCGACGGTGCCGAGTCGATCGAACGTCTCCTCGGGGTCGGGGAGTTCGTCGGGGTCCTGCCCGTCCACCGGCACCGACATTCCCTCGGCGATTTCACCCCGCTGGATAAATACGTTCGGTCGGCGGCGAGTCCCGCGCCCGGATGGACAACGCTTTAGCCTGTCCCCGGGTAATCGCCGATACCATGGGCAAGAAGTCGAAGGCGAAGAAAAAGCGTCTCGCCAAACTCGAACGACAGAACAGCCGCGTCCCGCCGTGGGTCATTCTCAAGACCAACCGCGAGGTCCAACGCAATCCCAAGCGGCGTAACTGGCGGCGCTCGGACACGGACGAATGAGCGCCGACGAGTTCGAGGAGCGGGTCGTGACGGTCCCGCTGCGGGCGGCAAACGCCGAGTCGAACCACAAGCGTGCGGACAAGGCGATGACCATCGTCCGCGAGCACCTCGCGAAGCACTTTGCCGTCGAGGAGGAGGCCGTGCGGCTGGACCCCTCGATAAACGAGGCGGTCTGGTCGCAGGGCCGGGGCAACCCGCCCGGGAAGCTCCGCGTCCGGGCCGCCCGCTTCCAGGAGGCCGAGGGCGCGGTCGTCGAGGCCGAGCACGCCCAGTAACGTGTTGCGGACCGCCTTTTCGGGGTCGGCGTACGTCGGGGTGTTCGCCCGCGCCGCCGGCGACCACCTGCTCGTCCGGCCCGACGCCGAGGACCCGGAGGGGCTCGCGACCGAACTCGACCTCGAACCGCTGCCGACGACCGTCGGTGGCGCCACCACCGTCGGCGCTCTCGCCGTCGGCAACGCACACGGTCTTCTGGTCAGCGGCCGTGCCACCGACGTCGAACTCGAACGCCTGCGCTCCGACCTCGACGTGCCCGTCACCGAACTCCACGCCCGGATCAACGCCGCTGGCAACGTGGTGCTAGCGAACGACCGGGCCGCCTACGTCCACCCCGACCTCGACGACGACGCCGTCGACACCGTCGAGGACGCACTCGACGTTCCTGCCGAGCGCGGCACCGTCGCCGACGTCCGCACCGTCGGCACCGCTGCCGTCGTCAACGACTACGGCGTTCTCTGTCACCCCAAGACCACCGACGAGCAACTCGACCGCCTCGCCAACCTGTTCGACTCGTACGCCGACATCGGCACGGTCAACTACGGCGCTCCGCTCGTCGGCTCTGGCCTCGTCGTCACCGACGACGGCTACGTCACCGGTCCAGACACCACCGGCCCGGAACTCGGCCGGGTCGAGGACACGCTGGGATTCATCGACTGACCCGCCGCCGGGTGACACACTGCCCCGCCCCGTGCGGGAGTGGAAACGGTTTTCCCCGCTCGCCCGCCAGATGAGAGTATGACCGACGAGTACACGGTCCATGGCCGGTACGAGGCCCGCAGTGGCTGGTCGTCCTTCGAGAAGCGCGTCGAGGCGCCCAACGAGAACGTCGCCGAGGAGCGCACGTACGCCGAACTCGGCAGCCAGCACCGACTCAAGCGCACCCAGATCGAGATCGAGGAGGTGGCGGCATGAGCCTCGGTGGCGGTGGCGGCGGCGGTGCCGACGAGGAACTGCGCGAACTCTCCGAGCAACTCCAGGCGCTCGAAGAGCAAATAGAGGCCCTGGAGGCCGAACAGGAGAGCCTGGAGGACCGCAAGGACAACATCGACGAGGCCATCGAGGCGATCCAACACCTGGAGACGGGGTCGGTCGTGCAGGCCCCCATCGCCGACGAGGCCCACGTCCACGCCGAGATCACCGACGTCGACCGGATCACCGTCGACCTGGGCGGCGGGTACGCCGCCGAGCGCGACGCCGAGGGCGCCATCGACACCCTGGAGAACCGTAAGGAAATCGTCGACGAGCGCATCGAGGAAACCGGCGAGCGTATCGACGAGTTAGAGACCGAGAGCGACGACCTCGAGGACCGTGCGGTCGCCCTCCAGCAGCGGCAGATGCAGCAACGCATGGGCGGCGGCGAAGAGTAGCCGCACACCATGTTCGACAGCCTCAAGGAGAAGATCGGCCAGTTCCGCGACGACGTCGAGGAGACCGCCGAGGAGAAGGCCGAGGCCGCGGAAGCCGAAGCTACGGCTGACCCGGCGGCTGAGGCCGAAACCGCGGCCGACGCCGACGCCGAGGCCGTTACGGAGGCAGACCCCGGGAGAGAGACCGACGCCGAGGGCACAGCCCCCGGCGACGACCCGGCGTCTGAGGCGGAGACAGCCCCCGAGACCCCCGCCCAGTCGTCGAACGGTGCCGACCCGACGGGCGCCGACGACGCGGCCCGAGACGGTGTCACGGTGCCTGACGCCGACTCACAGAGCGCCGACGTCGAGACGACGAACGGCACCGGGCCGGCCGACGCCGGGGCCGACGGCGAAGGTGTCGAGGCCGACGCTGACGCCGACGACGCCGAGGCGGACGACGACCCCGACACGGGGTTCGGTCGGAAGATGAAGTCCCTGGCCCGTGGGAAGTTCGTCATCGAGGAGGAGGACCTCGAGGACCCGCTCTGGGAACTGGAGATGGCACTTCTGGAGAGCGACGTCGAGATGAGCGTCGCCGAGGAGATTCTCGACGGCGTTCGCGAGGAACTCGTCGGCGAGACGCGGAGTTTCCGGGAGTCGACCGGGAGTCTCGTCGAGGACGCTCTCGGTGAGGCCTTGCTCGACGTTATCGGCGTCGGTCAGTTCGACTTCGACGAGCGCGTACGCTCGACCGACCGGCCGGTCGTCATCGTGTTCACCGGCGTCAACGGCGTCGGTAAGACGACGACGATAGCAAAGCTCGCTAGCTACTTCGAGGAGCGCGGACTGTCGGCGGTGCTCGCAAACGGCGACACATACCGCGCCGGCGCGAACGAGCAGATCGGTCAACACGCCGAGGCGCTTGGCAAGCGGCTGATCAGCCACGAACAGGGGGGCGACCCCACCGCTGTCGTCTACGACGCTGTCGAGTACGCCGACGCGAACGACATCGACGTGGTGCTTGGCGACACCGCCGGTCGTCTGCACACCGACGAGGGGCTGATGGACCAACTGGAGAAGATCGACCGCGTGGTCGACCCCGACATGACGCTGTTCGTCGACGAGGCGGTCGCGGGCCAGGACGCCGTCCGGCGCGCCCGGGAGTTCAACGACGCCGCCGAGATAGACGGCGCCGTGCTCACGAAGGCCGACGCCGACTCACAGGGCGGCGCCGCCATCTCGATCGCC
>CAZQHW010000236.1:0-3610 GCA_964593395.1 uncultured Halobacteriales archaeon | reverse complement strand
CGGGGTCGGTCTGGGCGGGAGCACGGCACGCCGCCCCGTGAGGGAGACGCGAGTGCCGTCTGTCAGTATGGCTCGTCTTTCAGTCCGAGTTTGTACGCCGCGGCGTTCGTCGCGAGGTGTAGCGCCGGCGTCAGGAGGACGACGACGACGAGCACCGTCGGCGGCGACAGGAAGACGTCGCGGAACCAGTCAAGCGCCAACACCGCGGTCAGCGCGACGCTGCCGACGACGAAGTCGAGTTGGTCGACGCCGGGAAAGGGGGCGCCCCGCTGTCGACCGGTGCGACGCTTCAGAAAGGAGGCGCCGACGTCACCCAGCAACGCGCCCGCAGCCAACCCGACCGCCGCCGGGAGCGGAAACGACGGCAGCGGGACGCCGAGTGCCTCCCCGACGGGCCCGTGGACCGCGGTGAGCGCCAGTGCCAGGCCGACACCGACGAGTACGCCGACGGCGGTGCCGCGCCAGGTCTTTCCGTCACCGAGCAGGCGCCGGTCGCCCCAGGTGCGGCCGCCGTCGATCGGCGCCCCGCCGCCGGCCAGGACGGCGGCGTTGTTCGGGACGTACGCGGGCAGCATCGCCCACAGTGCGACGGCGACTACGGCCACTGGTCCGGCGGGATCCGACACCGCGTCCATACCGATCCGAGTGCACCCTGGCCACAAAGCCGGTTCGCTTCCGGCGTCGACTCCGACTGAGACGAAAGCGCTCATAACGGACCACCGTTATCGTAGGATATGGCCGCCTGGAAGCGGGATTTCGCGTCCGGGCTCATCGTTCTGGTTCCCGTTATCGTCACGATCTACGTCGTCACCTGGCTGTACGGGATCGTGGTGTCCGTCACGCCCGCGTCGCTCGTCGAGGCAGACCTGCTCAAGGGACTGGGACTCGGCGACGCGACACAGTTGGTCAACGTGACGATCACGGTCGTCGTGTTCGTGGTGTTCGTGTTCGCCATCGGGTACCTGATGCGGACGACCGTCGGGTCGTCGATGGAGGACATTCTCGACGGGGTGGCGAACCGACTGCCCGGACTGCGCGTCGTCTACAACGCCTCGAAGATGGCCGCCGAGACCGCGCTGGGCGGGGCCGACTCGTTGCAGACGCCGGTAAAACTCGAGACCTGGAACGGTCTGCGGATGACGGCGTTCAAGACCGGCAAGACGACCGAGGACGGCCGCGAAGTGTTGTTTCTCCCCACGGCACCGAACATCACCACCGGCTTCGTCATCGAGGTCGAACCCGAGCGAATCGAGGAACTCGACGAAACTGTCGAGGACGCACTCACCCGCATCCTCTCGGCGGGGTTCGGCGAGAACGACCGCTCTGGGGTGTCGATACAGGACGTTATCGGGGACGAGGATATCGTCGACGACGAGATCGCGGCCGACGAGGGCGAGTTCAATCCGGAGCCCTGAGACTCGAGCGACGACCGACCTTCGGCCCTACGGAGAGTCGATCCCGAACCGTCGGCGGACGCGCTCTACGCCGAGGTACACGGGGGCGGTGAGCAGCCCCGTCACGACTCCGTTGCTGACTCCCCGCCCGAGCGGCTCGTTTATAAGCAGGGAGTGACCCACCACGGTTCCTATGCCGGCGGCGACACCGATCAGGAGAGCGGTCCAGAGGGTACCACGGGTCTCGTTCACTGTCACGGTAGCCGTCGCAAGACGTTGTAAAGAGCCGTGCATCGTCTCGGACCGTGCGACCCGGCAGGTGGAAGCCGCACGTGCGCAGTTACCGCAGCGTGAACTCCGTCCCTCGCGAGCGCAAACTCATGGTTCGTCTCGTTCCACAGGGAACGAACGACCGGCTCCCGGTCGCCTCGCTACTCCTCGACGTAGGTGAACCACTCCTCGTAGTCGTCGGTGCGGCGTTCGACGACCTCGAAGAACCGCGACTGTATCTCCTCGGTGATCGGTCCCCGGTCTCCGTCGCCCACCTCGACGTTGTCGACTTTCCGGATCGGGGTGACCTCGGCGGCGGTCCCGGAGAAGAACAGTTCGTCGGCGGTGTACAGTTCGCCCCGGCCGATCGTGGCGTGTTCGTGGACCTCGTAGCCGAGTTCGCGGGCGAGCGTGATGACGACGTCGCGGGTCTCGCCCTCCAGAATGCTCTGGGAGATGGCGGGCGTGAAGATCTCGCCGTCGCGGACGAGAAAGATGTTCTCGCCCGGTCCCTCGGCGACGTACCCCTCCTTGTTGAGGACGATCGCCTCGGCGTAGCCGTGGCGGCGGGCCTCCTCGCCTGCCAGGAGGCTGTTGATGTACGGGCCGGTGGTCTTTGCGTTCGTGGGAATCTGGCTCGGGGCGTGCTTGCGCCACGAGGAGACCTTCACCTCGACGCCGTTCTCCAGGGCCTCCTCACCGAGGTATGCGCCCCAGGGCCAGCACGCGATCGCCGTGCGGGTCGGCGACCCCTCCGGGCTCACCCCTAACTGCTTGTACCCGTAGAAAACGATCGGCCGGATGTAGCACGACCGGAGGTCCTGCTGCCGGATGAGTTCGAGCGTCGCCTCGGTCAGTTCCTCGGGGTCGTGGTCGATGTCGAGTTCGTACGGCTGGGCCGACTGGTACAGGCGGTCGAGGTGACCGTCCCACCGGAAGATCGCCGGCCCCTGCTCGGTGTCGTAGCAGCGGACCCCCTCGAACACGCCGGTGCCGTAGTGAAGCCCGTGAGTCAGCACGTGGATCTGGGCGTCGTCCCAGTCCACGAACTCCCCGTCCATCCATATCGTGTCGACGTCCATCTCCTCGAATGTCGCCATACACCCACACAGCGCGGCCAGCGTAATCAGTATTGACGATCGCGGTTGTTTTGGCCCGGTCCGAGGGCAACACACGTCGGCGACCGAACGGAAGCTACGTGTCGCCGTCGCCCGAAGATCACCCATGTGCGGCCGACTGCGCCGAGCCACGACCTACGCCGGCGTCGCCGGTGGCGTCGTGGCCTTCGGCGCGATCGCGGTCGCCGTCGCACTCGCGCCGTGGTTCTCGCTCACCGGCGACGCTCTCTCGGACCTGGGCCGGCCGTCGGCGCGGTCCGCGCCCGTGTTCAACGGGGGGCTGGTCGCCGCAGGCGCGCTCGGAGCGGCGTTCGTCGCTCGCCTGGCCGCCGCCGAGCGGGGTCGAGTCCGGCGAGTCGGGCAGGTGGTACTGCTCGGGGCGATGGCCGCGCTCGCGTCGATCGGTCTCGTGCCGGTCGATCACCCGTCGGGGCTGCACACGCCGGTCTCGGTGGCGTTTTTCGTGACGCTGACGTACGGGGTGGCGCTCGACGGCACGGCGTCGGTTCTCGTCGGGCGTCGTCGGGTGGGGCTCGTGTTCGTCTGGTTGGCGTTCGCGAACGCGACGGGGTGGCTGGTGTACACGCTGGTCGCGGCGGGCGGGTCCACCCCGGGCGTGGCGCTGCCGGAACTCGTCGGTGCCGCTGCACTCGCCGCCTGGGTGGTCGTGAAGACCCGTCGACTGCGGCGGTAGTCAGAGGTGGTCGACGAGAGCGCGTCCCTCGACGAACGGGAGGTCGTGGCGCTCGGCGTAGACCCGGGCGTCGGCAGGTGAGAGCGCGCCGCCGGTCTCGGCGTCGAGCATCTCGGCGCCGGCGACGGCGCCGC
>CAZQHW010000235.1:0-3691 GCA_964593395.1 uncultured Halobacteriales archaeon | reverse complement strand
GTGGCGCCGCTCTGGCCGGCGAGCCCGTCGACGACTTCAACCTCATGTTCGAGACGACGATCGGCCCCGGCAGCGGCTCCCCCGGCTACCTCCGCCCGGAGACCGCCCAGGGCATCTTCGTCGACTTCCCTCGCCTCGCGGAGTACGCCCGCGGGCAACTCCCCTTCGGCGTCACCCAGGTCGGCCGCGCCTACCGCAACGAGATCAGCCCCCGCCGGTCGGTGCTGCGGGTGCGGGAACTCACACAGGCCGAACTCGAACTGCTCGTCGACCCCGAGAGCGACGGTCCCGACCGCTCGGACGTCGCCGACACCGAACTGCGACTGCTCTCTGCAACGGCCCAACTCGACGGTGAGAGCGACCCCCACACGACAACCGTCGGCCGGGCGGTCGAGGAGGGGGTCATCGCCGACGAGTGGATCGCGTACTACCTCGGGATCGCTGCCGAGTGGTTTCGCTCAGTGGGCGTCGACCCCGACCGCCTTCGCTTTCGTCAGCACCTCGCCGGCGAGCGCGCCCACTACGCCGCCGACTGCTGGGACGCCGAGAGCGAGGTCGACGGCGACTGGGTCGAACTCGCCGGCTTCGCGTACCGTGGCGACTACGACCTCTCGAAACACCACGAACACGCCGACGAGTCCTACACCGTGTTCCGCCAGTACGACGAACCCCGCACCGTCGAGCGCGCCACCGTCGACCCCGACATGGCCTCGCTCGGCCCCGAGTACGGCGCCGACGCCGAGGCCGTCGCCGACGCCCTCGCGGACCTCGCCGGGCGTGACCCCTCGGCGTTCGACGACGAGTCGGTGACCGTCGAGGTCGAGGGCACCGAGTACGACGTCGCCACCGAGCGGGCGAACTTCCGAGTGGAGGAGGTCACCGAGAACGGCGAGCACGTCGTCCCCCACGTCGTCGAGCCCTCTTTCGGCGTCGACCGACTCGTGTACACGCTGTTGGACCACGCCTACCACGAGGACGAGATCGACGGTGAGTCCCGCACCTACCTCGCGCTGGACCCGGCGGTGGCGCCCACGCTGGTCGCCGTCTTCCCGCTGACCGACGAGGAGGAGACCCGCGCCAACGAGGTCGTCGCCGACCTCCGTGCGGCGGGGCTGGACGCCGACTACGACGACTCGGGCAACATCGGTCGCCGCTACCGCCGCCAGGACGAGGTCGGCACGCCGTACTGTGTCACCGTCGACCCCCGCACGGCGGAGGACGACACCGTCACCCTCCGGGACCGTGACTCCACCCGGCAGGTGCGGGTCCCGGTCGACGACCTCTCGGCGCTGTTGACCGCGCTGGCCGACGGCGACCGGTCCTACCCCGACCTCGCGGCGGAGTACCCGGTCGTCGGCAGCGGCGACGACGGCGACGAGAGTGACGCCCCGGACCAGGCGCCGGCGGCGACCGCCGACGCCGAGGACCCCGGCGAGGAATGACCGAACTCGGGCGGCGTCTCGCACACACGAGCGGGACGCTCGTCCCCGTCGTCTACCTGCTCGACCTGATAACGTGGTTCCAACTCCAGGTGCTCGTCGCCGCCGGCGCCGCCGTCGCGATCGTCCTCGAGGCGGTCCGCCTGGGCGTCGGCCTGGACTGGTGGGTGTACGACCGCCTCACCCGCGAGTACGAGGCCGACGCTCCCGCGGGCTACGCGCTGGCGGTCGTCGCCGCCGCCGTCGTCGCCTGGGCCTTTGTGCCGCCGGTCGCCGTTGCCGCCCTCCTGATGCTGACTGTCGGGGACCCCGTGAGTGGCGTCCTCGGCAGCGGCGGTGTCGGCGAGCGCAAGGCGCTGTGGGTGATGGCGGTCACATTCGGGGTCTGCCTGGCGATCGGCCTGGCGTTCGTGGCCCCCCGGGCCGCGGTGCCCGCCGCCCTCGTCGCCACGCTCGCCGACGCCTACACGCCGACCGTCGCCGGCCAGGTGATCGACGACAACGCCGCGATCCCGCTCGGCGCGGCGGTCGTCGCCGCCCTCGCGCTCCGCCTCGTCCCGCCGCTGTGCGGTGTCGACTGTCCCGCCCCCGTGGTCACGCTGCCGTGAGGTCCGGGTCCCGCTCTCGGGGCCGTCGGCCCCACGAGCGCCGACTTTCAGTTCCACCGCGGTTCCCGAGGGGTTAAGCGAGACCGCCCGCGATCGTCGGGTGATGGCTACAACGGACGAGCAGGCCCACGTCGAACACCCGCTGCTCGTCGACGGCGTGATACAGCGCCGCCTGTACCAGTTGCGCCTTGCCGACACCGCCGGCGACGCGCACACGCTGGTCTGTCTCCCGACGGGCCTTGGCAAGACGACCGTCTCACTGCTCGTGACCGCCCGGCGCCTGCAGGAGGTGGGCGGGCGGTCGCTGCTTCTGGCGCCGACGAAGCCACTCGTCCAGCAACACGCCGACTTCTACCGCGAGGCCCTGTCGATCCCCGACGACGACGTGGTCGTGTTCACCGGCGAGGTCTCGCCGGAGGACCGCGCCGCCCTCTGGGACGACGCCCGGGTCGTCGTCGCCACCCCGCAGGTCGTCGAGAACGACCTCGTCGGCGGGCGGGTCTCACTGTCGGCGGTCACCCACGTCACCTTCGACGAGTGTCACCGCGCCACCGGCGACTACGCCTACAACTACATCGCCGAGCGCTACCACGCCGACGCCGACCGCCCGCTCGTCACCGCGATGTCCGCCTCGCCCGGGGGCGACGAGGAGGCGATTCTCCAGGTGTGTGAGAACCTCGGCGTCGAGACCGTCGAGGTGATGACCGAGGACGACGCCGACGTTGCCGAGTACACCCACGAGACCGACGTGGAGTGGGAGACCGTCGAACTGCCCGACGCCGTCGCCGAGATCCGCGACGAGATCAACGAGGTGATCCGTGACCGACTCACCCGCCTGAAGGAACTCGGCGTCTGCAACACCACCCAACCCGACCTCTCCCAGAAGCAACTGAACGAGGTGCGCGGCCGCCTGCAGGAACTCATCGACAACGGCGACTCGGACGGGTTCGAGGGAATGAGCATCCACGCCGAGGTGATGAAGTTGCGCCAGGCGGTCACGCTGGTCGAGACCCAGAGCGTGGAGGCCGTCGAGCGGTACTTCGAGCGCCAGCGCCAGGCCGCCCGCTCCTCGGGGGCGTCAAAGGCCGACCAACGACTCGTCTCCGAACCCCGGGTGCGCGACGCGATGCGCCGCGCCGAGGCGTACGACGGTCTCCACCCGAAGTACTCCCGCACTCGGCGACTCGTGGCCGAGACACTCGGTATCAACGACGGCGAGCGCGTCATCGTGTTCACCGAGTCCCGTGACACCGCCGAGGCGCTGACGGACTTTCTCGGCCAGCACTTCGCCGTGCGCCGCTTTGTCGGCCAGGGCGACCGGAAGGGCTCGGACGGCATGACCCAGCGCGAGCAACAGGACGCACTCGAGGCCTTTCGCGACGGCGAGTTCGAGGTGCTCGTCTCCACCTCGGTCGCCGAGGAGGGCCTGGACGTGCCCGAGGTCGACCTGGTGCTGTTCTACGAACCCGTTCCCACGGCCATTCGCTCCATCCAGCGAAAGGGCCGCACCGGTCGCCAGACCGAGGGCCGCGTGGTCGTTCTGATGGCCGAGGACACCCGCGACGAGGCGTACTTCTGGATCTCCCGGCGCCGCGAGAACGAGATGGAGGAGGAACTGCGCGCGCTAAAGGGCGTTGCCGACGA
>CAZQHW010000234.1:0-3727 GCA_964593395.1 uncultured Halobacteriales archaeon | reverse complement strand
GCCGAGTCGGCGGCGGTGGTCGATGATCCAGCCGAGCGCGCCGGCGTCCCACTCGGGATCGTCCTCGATCTGGCGGTCGTAGTGTCGGAGCGCCCGCCCGTCGTCGCCGACCAACTCCGGGAGCAGGTCCTCGGCGAGCACCGCCGCCAGCGCCGCGTAGTCGGGGTCTGTCGCCGAGAGAGCGGCCGCGCCGGCCTTCAGCGCCTCGCGAACGCGCTCCTCGCGGCGCTCCCGGACGTACTGCTGGGACTCCCCGCGCCGGTACTCCAGATAGGTCTTGCTGGTGCTACTGTCTGCCTTTGCCATGCTCAGTCACCTCCGGTGTCAGGCGCCGGGTCCAGTCGCGCCGGGCCGCGCTGTGCGTCCGTCCACGGCTGGACATCCCGCAGGAGGGTGCCGTCGTCGGCGACCACGTTCACGTCCTCGTGGTCCACCTGGATCAGTTCCTCCTTCGTGATCATCGTCCGGGCGTCGCTCAGGAGTGACAGCACCTCACCGTGTAGCGACTCCCAGTGCGCCTGTGCCTCGTGGAGCACGATGGGGTCGGCGTGGCGCTCTTGCAGGGCGGCGATCCCGTCCGTCAGGCTGTCCTCCCGGGCGACCTCGCCGGGGACGATCCCCCGCTTCAGGTCACACCGCGGGAGTTCGCAGCCACACACGGGTTTGTCCCGCTCGCCGTCGCGCAGGCGACGGGCCTCCTCGGAGACGTACCGCCGAACGACGGACAACTGGGCCTTCTCGCCGTCGATACGTGCTTTCAGTGTCGATGCGTGCTTGAGAACCTCCCGGACGGCCGTGCGGACCTCGACGTCGAGGGTCCGCGTCTTGAGGTCGTTGTTGACGGCCTCCCAGTTGTCCTCGATCTGCCGTCTGATATGCATGGTATCTCAGGTGTCTGTTGAAGCGTCAAGTCGAAGTCGGGGGGTCAGAGTCGGTCGCCGAGGCGCGTGTCGAACGCGAGGAACAGCACCAGCATCACGATGCCCACAGCCCCGATGGCGACCAGCGTTGGCGACCCGCTGGTGAGCAGTGCGATGGAGACGATCAGCCCGATCACTTTCCAGAGGATGCCCGACACGCGGGCGATCCGTCGATACCACCGCTCGGTCGCGGCGGGGAACAACTGGACGAACAGTAGCGCCAGCAGGACGGTCAGCCCGAGCAGGATGAACTCAGCCACCGCCACCACCTCCGCCGTTGCCACCGCGACCGGAGAGCCAGTCGAACAGGCGGGCGTTGAGACCCCGCGCGATAATGTAGACGACGTACAGGGCGATGGCGACCAGCACGAGGCCCAGCACGACGCTCAGAACGCTCGTGGCGAAGATGATGATGAGGCCGCCGACGATGACCCCGACGGCGACCAGCACCACTCGGCCGCTACTCAGGTCGAAGTCAGGCATGGGTGACCACCTCCAGCGACGGGGCCGGTCCCGGTGCCATGTCGGCGACACGACCGGCGGGGAGCACCGACACCGTGCCGAACAGCGACCCGACGAACTGGGCGATCCGACCGGGGATGGCGCGAAGGTCGCTGACCGCCGCGCTGACGTTAGAGACGATCCCGCCCTGGCTCTGCTCGCGGTAGCGCACCTCCGGCGAGTCGTTGTTGACCGCCAGCACGTAGGTGGCGCCGTCGCGGTTGAACTGGCAGACAGGCTCGACCTGACTGTCGCAGTCCGGCACCGTCACCCAGGCGTCCTCGGCAACCGGCGAGGCGTACTGCACCTGATGGTCGCCCTCCGGGAGTCGGGCCGTCGCGTTCGCCCCGTCGAGGTCGTCGCTCACGTAGGCCCACTCGCCCTTGGCCGCCAGCCGCGGGAGGTCGATGTTGGTGCCGTTCTCGACCTGCGAGCGCACCCACGCCCGCCCGGTCGACACCTTCCCGCGAACCTTGCTCATCTTCACCACCACGTCGGTCGGCTCCGTGACCGTCAGCGTGACCGCAGTGTACGACCGATCCTCCGCGGGATCCAGGCTGACCGGCACGTCGCCCGTGACGAGTGTCGGGTCACGGTTGACCCGGGGCGAGGCGTAGGCCGCCGGGACGTAGAAGCGGATCTCCCGGGCGATCTCCTCGCGGTATTCGAACCGGAGGTACAGCGACCCAGCGTCGGTCTGGAAGCCGCTCACGCCCACGTCCTCGTGGTCCTCGGCGATGGTGACGGTCATGTCCGCTCGCTGGAGGTCGGTGCTCACCACGCCGTCTTCGTCGAAGGTCTGGTAGGCGTCGTCTGCGACGAGGCCGTGGTCGGCGTTGATGTGCAGTTTCGACGGCTGGGACTGTGCGCCTGCGACAGTAGTCGTCACCAGCAGGGTCGCCGCGAGCAGAAACACCGCGACGACCCCGAGCAACACCGCCGTCGCCGTGTCGAGGATGGACCTGTTCAGCGCCATGGAAGTCTGTCAGTGTCGAGTTCCACTTCCGCGAAGTCCGCGTTCCAGATGTCCCGCACAGAGTCTCTGAGCAGCGGCGCGAGCACGCTGAAGGCGACGATCGTGGCGACCAGGCCGATGATACCGCCGCCCGCCACCGCCACCAGCACGACCATCACGAAGCCGACCAGTAGGAGCGTCCGGTACAGGAGGATCAGCACCGGGCCGCGAAGCATCTCCCAGAACGTCTCCCACGCCGAGTCGGGGAACAGGGTCGGGATGCGGACCATCAGGTCTGCACCTCCCAGAACGGCCAGTCTCGCGGTCTGAACGGCCACCGCTCGTCCACCGCCGGCCACAGGCGTAGGGCCGCCATCGGCAGGGCGACCAGCGCGAACACCACCGCGACCACGGTCAGCGTGGTAAACGACCCGAGGATGAGCGCCACCGAGAACACCACGATCCCCGTGATGTGTTCCGTGGGGGTGTCCGTGAAGCCGAAGGCCCGTGGCACCGAGTCACGGATGAACACCAGCGTCGAGACGACACTTGGTGGAAGGAGGTCGTCCACCGAGGCGGTGAAGAACAGGTCCCGGACGTTCGCCGCGAAGCCAGCGAGCTGCCGGCGGATGGTTGTCAGCACCGTCACGGGTCGACCTCCTCGGTGTCACTCGGCAGGCGCTCGCCGTTGATCGTCACCGAGCCGCCGTACTTCGACGCCAGTCGGGTCCGCTCGGCCTCAGGCGGGCGCTCGTCTGCCTGCACGTACTCGGTGAACAGCCGTTCGGCCTCGGCGCGGGCCTCACTGCTCGCGTAGCCCGACAGCGTGAGCGTGACGTTCGCCGAGTAGTCCGTGCTGTTCACCACCTCGATGGTGTCCACCTGGCCGTCGCTGACGGTCACGACGACGTACCGCGTGGCCGTCGTGTCGTCGGCGCCGGTCAGCGTCACCTCCGCCACGCGAGGTTCGGTGAGGTTCCGGTCGCCGAGCAGCCGGTCGTTGGCGTACTGCTCCAGCGTCGCGTGCCGCTCGGTCACCCACTGCTGGAGTTCGTCGGCCCGCTGTTCGGCAGTAGGCGGCTCCTCGACGCCAGGAAGGGCACCGTTGGTCGCCGCGCCGAGCTGGTAGAGCACCCAGTTGTACCCGCGACTGGCGATGCCCTGGACGGTCGCGACGGTGTCGGAGGTGCCGGTGTCGGCGAACAGGCCGGTGCTGTCGTCGGTGGTCTGTGCGTGTGCCACCCCCACCGTGCCGGCCGTGAGGCCGACAAGAGCGAGCGTGAGCACGAGGATGGTCGCCGTGCTGTCTGTCGGTCGTAGCATGAGTGTGTACGGAAAGAAGCGGCCACAG
>CAZQHW010000233.1:0-3729 GCA_964593395.1 uncultured Halobacteriales archaeon | reverse complement strand
GTCCCGGCGGCTCAACGTCCGTCACCGTCCGAACCCTGGTCCGTCGGGCGTGACCGACAGCGGTGGTGCGGGCAGGTCGTCGCTCACCTCGGGGTCGTTGTACGCACCGGGGGCAACGTCGTTCGGGGCGTCGGGATAAAAGAGTGCGGCGAGTT
Organism: uncultured Halobacteriales archaeon; assembly: GCA_964593395.1. Taxonomy (GTDB): domain Archaea; phylum Halobacteriota; class Halobacteria; order Halobacteriales; family SW-7-71-33; genus SW-7-71-33. The sequence continues at coordinate 3,574 of CAZQHW010000233.1, read as the reverse complement.
CCTGCAACTGCCGGCGACCCACGTCGAGCTCGAACTGCCCGCCGCCGTAGGTCGCGATCCCCCGTTCGGCACACAGCGCCAGCGTCTCGAACAGCGACGCCACGGTGCCAAAGCGGGACGGCTTGACGTTCAGCCACCCGGGGTCGAACGGTAGCGCCCGGACGCTGTCGACCCCGGTGATCGGGGCGTCCCACGAGACGCGGTCGTGCACGGCGCCGGTGAACAGATCCTCCGTCGTCTCGGTGAGGCCGGGGTCCTCGATGACGGCGTCGGGAAACGACGTGAGAACGCGCTCGTACAGCGTGCGGTCCGGCGGGTTGTCGACCTCGGTGCCCTCGTACGCGGACTTCAGGTCGAGCACCCGGACCGCACCGGTCCTGGCGAGCGTCTCGATCACCGTGTCGTCCCACTCGGGCGTGGGGTCGAGTTTCAGGCCCAGATTGGGGTGCACGTCGAGGAGTGCGTCGACGCGGTCGGTCGTCGGTGGGTCGCCCAGGCGGGTGGAGGCGACGAAGGTGACGGGGTCGTACGACCGCCCGAGCAGGTCGCCCAGGGTGGTCTCCGCCTGGCGCAGCGCCAGGTCGAGTGCGGCACTCTCCAGTGCCCACCGGCGGTAGTGTCGTGCCGACGCCCGCTCCGGTGGCGACGGGAACGGGTCGCGGTCGTCCAGGCGCTCGGAGAACTCCTCGAAGGTGAACTCGCCGGTCGGGACCAGGTCCGCGCCGTTCCCGCCGTACGCGGCGACAAAGGCCTCGTGGTCGCTCGCGTCGTAGGTCACGTCCTCGCCACGCCCGACGCGGCCGTCGCCGTGGAGTTCGACCACGGTCGTTCTCCGGACGAACCCGCTCGAGGTGTCGCGGTCGCGAGACGCCAGGCGGTGGCCCGACACCTGCAGCGGCAACGTCGCGACGGCGTCGTAGTCCATGCCCGGTGTTGGGTGTCGGCGAGAATGACGGTTGCGGTGGCGGCGCCGGCGGCGAGTGGTCCCGTGCGGTCGCGTGGCATTGATACGCGACAGCGACGTAGTCCGGCCGATGAACAGGCGGTCGTTTCTGTCGCTCGCGGGGGTCACCGTCGCGGGCGGGACGGCAGGTTGTGCCGGCGACGCGGGCACCGACGGCGCGGACGACGGGCAGGGCGACGCCGACGGCGACGGCGGGCCCCCGGCATCCGACGGGTCGGCGACGGAGTACGCCGTCGAGACGGTCGCCGACGGCCTCGAGTTCCCGTGGGCGGTCACGCCGCTGCCGGACGAGTCTCGACTGCTCGTCACCGAGCGCGTCGGGCGCCTGCGACTGGTCGACCCGGAGGGGGGCGTCGAGACGGTCCCCGGCACGCCGGCGGTGTTCGCGGAGGGCCAGGGTGGCCTGCTGGACGTGACGCTGTCCGACGCTGGCGACGACGCTAGCGACGACCAGTGGGTGTACCTCACCTACTCGGCGACGGACGACGAGGGGCGGTCGGCCACCCACCTCGGGCGGGGTCGACTCGACCTCGGGACGCCTCGCCTGCGGGCGTTCGAGCGACTGCACGTCGCCGAACCCTTTGTCGAGTCGAGCGGCCACTTCGGGTCGCGAGTGGTGGTCCGCGAGGACCGCGTGTTCGTCACCGTCGGCGACCGGCAGTCAAAGGCGTTCGGCCCCGGTCACAACTCCCAGGACCTGACGAACGAACTCGGGACGACGCTGCGACTGCGCCCGGACGGCTCCGTGCCCGACGACAACCCCTTCGTGGACCGCCCGGAGGCGCGGGACGCGATCTACAGTTACGGCCACCGCAACGCACAGGGGATGGCGGTCCACCCGGAGACGGGCGACCTGTGGCAGAGCGAGTTCGGCGAACAGGACGGCGACGAAATAAACGTGGTCGAGCAGGGGGCGAACTACGGCTGGCCGGTCGCCGACGAGGGCTGTACGTACGGGTCGGGCGAGCCGATCGGCGTGTCTCACGACGACCGCTCGGACGTCGTCGCGCCGGTGTACTCCTGGCCCTGTGGCTCGGGGGGGTTCCCGCCCAGCGGAACGACGTTCTACAACGGGTCGGCGTTCCCCTGGCAGGGGGACCTGCTGGTCGGCGGACTCGCCTCTCGCTACCTCGCGCTGCTCGGGGTCGACGGCCGCGACGTGACCGAACGCGGGCGACTGCTCGCCGACCGGGACTGGCGGGTGCGCGACGTGGCCGTCGGCCCCGAGTCGGGCGCGGTGTACGTCGTCGTGGACGACGGCGACGCGCCGCTTGCGCGACTCGTGCCGGCGTGACCTGCGGTCGACCGGGGGTCAGGCGCCGGCGGTCGCCCCGGCGCACTCCGACCGCACGGGCCCCCGGTTCAGTCGTCGTCGGCGGCCGCCTCGGGCGCCGTCTCGTCCGCTCCGGCGGGGTCGTACTGCTTGAACCCGGCGGCGATCAGCAACGGCACGACGAGCGTGGCCTCGGCTTTCACCTCGGTGTAGTTCGTCCCTTCGTCCTTGATCTTCCCCCAGGAGACGGCCTCGTCCGGCGGCGCCCCCGACAGCGAGCCGTCGTGTTCGACGCCCGTGGAGACGTAGACGGCGTAGTCGGCCCCGCCGCGAAAGAGGTTGGTCATGATGGCGTGGTGCTTGGGGACGCCGGCGCCGAAACACAGCAGGCCGGTGGTGTCCGCCAAGAGGCCCTCCTCGATGAGGCGCTCGTAGTCGGCGAGGATCTCGATGCCCACGTCCTGCTCGGCCTGTTGGTTGTAGTAGTACAGGAAGTTGCCCACCTCGGCGTCGGTGAGTGCGGGACAGAACACGGGGATGTCGTTGTCGGCGGCGTGTTTCAGCACCGAGTCGTCGTCGTCCAGCGTGGCGCCGAGTTCGTGGGCGAACTCGCTGGGGGTGCGAACGGGGTCGTCGGCGAAGAAGTCGGGAAAGAAGTCGTTGAGGTACTGTTCGAGCCAGACGTACCGGTCCGAGGGAACGAACACGTTGCCCAGGCGGTTGATCCCCGCCTCGCGCATGGCGGCCTCGTCGACGTCCCACTCGCCCATCTTGAACGGCTTCGCCGTCTTGATCACGTCCTCTGTGATCGCCCCCGACGTGGTGATGATCACGTCGATCAGGTTCTCGCGACAGAGGTAGGCGATCGACTCGCGCAGCCCCGAGGACACCATGTTCGAGGTGAGCGCCAGGTAGATCGTCGCGTCGTCGTCGCGCATCTCCCGGGTGATGTCGACCGCCTCCGCGAGGTGGGTCGCCTGGAAGCCCGTGGTGGCGTAACTGTCGAGCAGGTCCGTCAGCGAGAACTCCCCACGGAAGTCGTACCCGCGGACGTCCGGGGTGTCCAACTCCTCGTCTGACCCCGGCAGGACGTTCTCCCGTGTCTCGTCGTCGGTCATACTCGTCGTGGGGCACTCAGGGGTAAATGCGCTTCTACCTGAACGCCGGGAGCGAGTGCCCCGCGGTGTCCGCTGTCAGGTGCGGTAACTAAACGTGACCCCACGACCGGCGGCTCACTGCCGGTTATATGTCGTCGGCGCCCGTGGACGGCGCCATGTCTGACTTCGAGGTCGTCGTGGTCGGCGGCGGCACGGGCAACAACGTCGCGGCGGCGGCGG
>CAZQHW010000232.1:1465-3785 GCA_964593395.1 uncultured Halobacteriales archaeon | reverse complement strand
CGTCACCGAGCAGTGGTACGTGAAACTGCTCGACAAGAAGGAGGCGTACCTCGAGGCCGGCCGGGAGATGGACTGGTACCCCGAGAAGATGGCCACCCGCTACGAGCACTGGATCGAGGGCTTAGAGTGGGACTGGTGTATCTCCCGCCAGCGTGACTCCGGTATCCCCATTCCGGTGTGGTACTGTGCGGACTGTGGCGAGGCGGTGGTCGCCGACCGCTCTGCGTTGCCCGTCGAACCGATCGCCGACGACCCGCCGGTCGACGCCTGTCCGGCCTGTGGTCACGACGAGTTCGACCCCGAGGAGGACGTGTTCGACACCTGGGCGACCTCCTCGCTCACACCGCTGATCAACGCCGGGTGGGACTACGACGAGGCGGCGGGCGAACACCGGATGGCGAACCCGGAACTGTACCCCTTCGACCTCCGCCCGCAGGGCCACGACATCATCTCGTTCTGGCTCTTTCATACGATCGTCAAGTGCGTCGAGCACACCGGTGAGGTGCCGTTCGACGCCGTTCTCATAAACGGGTTCGTTCTCGACGAGAACCGCAAGAAGATGTCCAAGTCAAAGGGCAACGTCGTTCTCCCGGAGGAGGTGATGGCCGACTACCCCGTCGACGCGATCCGCTACTGGGCGGCGTCGTCCTCGCTGGGCGACGACTTCCCGTTCAAGACGAACGAGATAACTCAGGGCGAGAAACTCATCCGCAAGATATGGAACGCCTCGAAACTCGTCGACGGCCTGGCGCCGGCCGATCCCCCCGAACCGGACGAGCTGGCCCCGATCGACCGGTGGATGCTCGCCACCGTCGACGACCTCACCGAGCGGCTCACCGGCCTCATGGACGACAACGCCTTTGCGAAGGCCCGCGACGAACTCCGGGCGACCTTCTGGAACACCTTCTGTGACAACTACCTGGAGATCGCCAAACAGCGGCTCCGCGACGAGAACGACCCCTCGACGGCGTACGCTCTCACGACGGCACACCGCACCTTCCTCGAACTGTTCGCACCGTTGCTCCCGCACGTCACCGAGGAGGTGTACCAGGCGCGGTACGCGGACGCCGCCAACCTGGAGAGTGTCCACCTCGCGGACTGGCCCGCCGCCGGCAACTACGACGCCGACCTCGCCGCCGGCGAGACCGCACTCGGGGTGATCGGCGCCCTGCGGAAGTACAAGAGTGAGCAACAACTGCCGCTGAACGCCGACCTCCCGCTCGTGGAGGTGTACGGCGACGTGAGCGGCTTCGAGACCGCGGTCCGCGAGGTGATGCACGTCGAGGCGCTCGACCAACTCGAGACGGCGCCGGACATCACCGAGCGCGTCGCTGCGATCGACCTCGACTACGCCACCCTCGGCCCGGAGTACGGCAGCCAGGTCGACGAGTTCGACGCCGCGATCGACGACGGCGACTACGAGATCACTGACAACGGCCTCGCCGTCGCCGGCGAGACGCTCGCGCCCGAGACCTTCGAGGTGGAACGGGAGCGGACCTACGACGGCGAGGGTGAGATGGTCGAGACTGACGACGCTGTCCTGATCGTTCACGAGGAGTGAGCGCGGGCGCTCTCGCCGGCCGACTCACCGGGTCCCCGTGTCACTCTCCTCGAGGAGTCGCCCGAGGTCCTGGTCCGGGTCCGAGTGCTCGCTCGCCGCACGCCAGTACCCTCGCTTGACCGCCTGGAGCGCGGGCATCGTCGGCGACAGTTCGCCCGTGTGGGCGTTGAGGATGCGGGCGTCGACGCCGTCGAGGCTGTCGGGCTCCGCGTCGGCGGGGGCGAGCAGGTAGGTGTCGACCGCCTCCTCGTTGCCCCGTACCGCGACGATCGTCGTGGTCTCCGGCGTCGGGTCCGCGAGTGGGTCGTCCGGCATGGTCTGTCACCCGACTTCCACCTCTCGCTACGTCAGCCTTGCTCCCGCTCGTCAGCCGACCTCGACGCTCGCCTCGTGGTCGTCCTCGCCGGTGCGGAGCGTGTACTCCGCGGTGCCGGACGAACCGTAGAAGGTGTCGTCGTCGTGTGTCCAGGTCGCCGTCTCGCCAGGGGCCGCGGCGACCGCGACGCCGGTGACCGGGACGACGGCGACGGAGGGCCCACGACGGTTGACCGCCCCGACGAACCACCCCCGCGTGTCGCCGCCGTTGCGGACCGTCACCGACAGCGTGACCGCGCCGTCCTCGACCGAGGCCTCGAACGACTCGACGGCGACCGGCGGCGCCGGGCGGGCGAGTGCCTCCCCGACGCCGTCGAGGGTCGTCTCGCCGCCGGGCCACGACAGCGTCACCGCCTCCGTCGCGCCCGACGGGACCGCGAACGG
>CAZQHW010000232.1:0-1365 GCA_964593395.1 uncultured Halobacteriales archaeon | reverse complement strand
GCGGGTGAGCACGGCGAGCACCACGGCGGCGACGGTCAGCGTCACCGCGCCGGCGGCGGTGATCTCGTGGGCCGGTGAAGGGTGGGTGTACCGGCCGTCGAGGAGTCGCTGTGGCGGCACCAGCGTGTGGTGTGGAGTGCCGACGACGGGGACGAAGTAGTCCACGAGGTCGTTCAGCCCGTACCAGCCGGCGGCGACGGCGACCGCCGCCGGCGGGAAGTCGGCGTACCGGTAGATGAGGAACGCCTCGAGGACCATCCCGAGGTGGCTCCACACGAGAAAGTTGTACATCGCGGGGTGGAGATACGAGAAGCCGTCGCTGAACACGACCAGCACGTACGGTGTCCACAGACCAAGCTTGAGACAGCCAAAAAAGGCCAGTGCGTGTAGCCACGGCACCCGGTCGGCGTACCCCAGTTTCCAGGCCCCGAGACTGCCGGCAACGAACAGCGTCGCCACGGGACTGTCGGGCACCAGCGGCCACATCACGAGTGGCTCGCCGGCGAACTGCCAGGTGACGAGCGGGTCCGACAGGGGCACGGGGTGGAAGCCGTAGTACCAGAAGCCGAAGGCGGTGCCGAGCAGGTTGATCGCGACGACCGGCCACGCGAGGCGGAGACCGACCTCCTCGACCGCACTGGGCAGGGGGGCGACGTACCGCGGGAGACCTGGCCGCTCCGGTGGGGTCCGGCCGAACACGACCCCCAGCAGACCGTGCTGGCGCCCCTCGCCGTCGCGCTCGTGTTCGTGTTCGTGTTCGGACCCCGAGGCCATGCGCTCGCTGGGACCGACCCGACTATATGACTGTCGGGCCTCGTCGCCCGCAACACTGGGGGTCCGACGGCCCCCGAGTGCAGCGATTCCGGGCGGTAAAGCGTGGGTTCAAGTGGGTCTAGCGGGTACGGACAGACATGGTAGAAGCCGAGGAAACGGACCTCGAGGAACTCCGACGCGGCACGGACCTCGTCAAGCGTGGGTTCGCCCGCATGCAGAAGGGTGGTGTCATAATGGACGTGGTCAACCGCGAGCAGGCCCGCATCGCCGAGGACGTCGGTGCGGTCGCGGTGATGCATCTCGAGTCCGTGCCCGCCGACATCCGCAAGCGTGGCGGGGTCGCCCGGATGGCCGACCCCGCGGCGCTGCGGGAGGTCATCGACGAGGTGTCGATCCCCGCAATGGGCAAGGCCCGCATCGGCCACGCAAAGGAGGCACAGATTCTGGAGGCCGCCGGCGCCGACATGATCGACGAGTCGGAAGTTCTGACGCCCGCGGACGACCGCTACCACATCGACAAGCGCGAGTTCACCGCGCCGTTCGTCTGTGGGGCCCGGAACCTGCAGGAGGCGCTGCGTCGGGTCGACGAGG
>CAZQHW010000231.1:0-3811 GCA_964593395.1 uncultured Halobacteriales archaeon | reverse complement strand
GACGCCGGGGTGGGTGACGCCGTCTTCTACAACCCTGACCAGGAGTTGAACCGCGACGTGACAGTCGCGACGCTGCGGGCGCTGCGCGAGGAGGGCGTCGTCCCCGCCGACCCCTCGTACCTCGACGCCACCGCTGCAACGGGGATCCGGGGCGTGCGGGCCGCCGCCACCGGCTACGAGGCGACGCTGTGTGACCGGGACGCTGCTGCCGTCGACCTCTGTGAGACGAACCTCGCCCGGAACGACCTCGCCGGCGAGGTGGTCCACCGCGACGCCAACGGCTACATGCACGAGTCGAGCCACGCCGTGGTCGACGTCGACCCCTTTGGCACCCCGATCCCCTACGCGGACGCCGCCGTCCGCAGCGCCCGCTCGGTGCTCGCGGTGACCGCCACCGACACCGCGCCGCTGTGTGGCGCGCACTTCCACAGCGGCGTGCGCTCGTACTCGGCGGTGCCACGGAACACCGAGTACCACGCCGAGATGGGCCTGCGCGTGCTCGTCTCGGCGCTGGTGCGGACCGCCGCCCGCTACGACCTCGCGGCCCGACCGCTGCTGTCACACGCCAGCAACCACTACGCCCGCACCTACCTCCGCCTGGAGAGCGGCGCCACCCCCGCCAACGGGGCGATCGACGACCTCGGCTACGTCCACCACTGCCCGGAGTGCCTGTACCGCGAGCACGAGCGCGGCCTGATCGCCGACCCGCTCGAGGCGTGTCCGAACTGCGGGGCGTCGACGATGGCCGCCGGGCCCCTGTGGCTCGCCGGCCTGCACGACTCGGGGTTCGTGAAGACGGTCCGGGACAACGTCGGCGAGTCGATGGGCACCGCCGAGGCGGCACGGGAGATGCTCGGGACGATCGGAGACGAACTCGACCGCCCGACACACTACGACCAGCACCGCCTCTGCAAGACCTGGGGACGCTCGGCGGCGGCGATGGACGACTTTCTCGACGCCCTGCGGACGGCGGGACACGAGGCGAGTCGCACCCACCACGGCGGGACCACGTTCGAGACGGACGCCGACGTGTCCCAGATCCGGGCGGCAACCGGGGAGTGAGCGCCGCGAGACGGCTGGCGGGCACTCGGTGGCCACACCGGTAGCGACGGTGTCGAACCCGCGGGACTGATGACGCCCGCGACCGAATACATTGGCGTGTCTACGGCACCGTCAGCGGGCGAGCGTAGCGTAATCGCGGCGCTGCGGGCGGCAGTCGCGACCGTTCAGGACGAGAACGTCACGCTGCTGGCCGCGGGCGTGGCGTATTACGCGTTCGTCTCGCTCGTTCCACTCCTGTTGCTGGCCCTGGGGGTCGCGTCGCTGGTCGGGGGGGCCGCTCTCGCGGAGCGGGTCGTCGCCGGCACCGACCAGATACTCACGGCGGAGGCACAGAGCCTGCTCCGGGAGACCCTGACGGCGAACGCGGGCGCCGGCGGGGCGACCGTCGCCGGACTCGTGGTGCTCACCTGGAGCGGCCTGAAACTGTTTCGTGCGCTGGACAGGGCGTTCTCGGAGGTGTACGGCGACACTGGTGGGACGGGACTGCTGAGCGAACTGAGAAACGGGCTGGTCGTGCTTGCTACGGTCGGGGTGGGCGTGGCCGCCGTCGCGGTCGCTGGCGGCGCGGTGACGCGAGTCGTCGGCGCCGCCGCCCCGCTGGTCAGGGCGCTGTCGGTCCTGACGCTCGCGGCCGCCTTTCTGCCGCTGTACTACGTGTTCCCGGGCCGGCCCATCACGGTCCGTGAGGCGCTGCCGGGGACCGTGTTCGCCGCCGTGGGCTGGTCGGTGCTTGGCTCCGTGTTCGGCGTCTACGCCGACGTCGCTGGGGGGTCGGTGTACGGCGTGCTCGGGGCCGCGTTGCTGGTCGTGACCTGGCTGTACCTCGGGGCGCTCGTCCTGATGATCGGGGCGGTGGTCAACGCCACGATGGCCGGCGCGGCGGCATCGAGCGCGGACCGGCAGGTACAACAGGCACGCCCGAGTCCTGACGGCCGAATGGCCGACGACGAGGTCGAGCGCGAGTCGACCGAGGACGCGGACGACGCGCCCGAGGCCGACGCTGACGGAGCCACGACCGGTGCCGACGCTGGCGTGGACGCGCCCGGGGTGGACCCTGAGACGACGGTGGGTTCGGACGGCGCAACCCCGGCGAGTGGCCCGGCGAACGACGCCGGGCCGTCGCTCGACGGCGTCGACGCCGAGACCGCCGAGGAGGTGGCCGCCGTCCGGACCGACGTTGAGCAACTCCGCGAGCAACTGCAGGCGATAGACGAACGCATAGAGGAACGCACCGTCAGTCGCTCGGACCTGGAGGCCGACCTGGAGCAGTACGTCCGCTCTCGCCAGCGGCGTGGTCACGCCCGTGGCTGGGGCCCGTACCTCGTGTTGCTGTACGGCACGGCGATGACCCTGGGGGCGTTCTTTTATCTCGAGGGGGCGTGGGCGATCGCCGCGATGCTCGTCGTGTGGCTGTCCACGCTCGGCCTGTACGCGCTGATGGTGCTCGTCGGACTCGGACTCGGCGGCGTCGCCGCACTGGGGAAACTCCGTGACCTGGTCGGCTCGCTGCGTGGATAGACGCGTGCCCGTTCAGACCCCGAGCCACTCGTCGTTGCGGATCTCGTGCCCGTTCGCCCGGCACACCGTCGCGGCCTCCCGGCGGACGTCTCGCGACCCTGGCAGCGTCTCGGTCTCCTCGACCCGGGTCACGACCCAGTCGGTCACCTCCTCGAGTGCGGTGTTCTCGTCGGTGTCGTCCACGGCGGCGACCTCCCGGAGTGTGCGGAAGTAGGCGTCACGCTGTGACCCCCACGGCCCGGCGTCCGGCAGCGTGGCCGCCGCCTCGACGATCCGCTTCATCGCCGCGGCGACGTCCGGCCGCTCGAGGCGCCGACGGAGCGCTTCGGCCGACTCGAAGGATTCGCTGTCCGGTACCAGGTCACCCACCGTGAGCGTCCCCGGCTCCAGCGGTTCGTTCCCGACAGTGGCGGCAAGGTCGGCGCCCGTCGACGGGAACGAGACCACGTCGAGCGTCGACTCCAGTTCGTCGAGCGCCGTCTCGTCGACCACCGCCGCCGGGTCGTCCATGTGGTCTAACTCCTGTTGCATGGCGCGTTCGCGCTGTCGTCGCTCCTCGTTGCGTGCCTGACTCTCTCGCCCACGCTTGTCGTCTGCCATTCCCAGACTACGGTGTCAGCGCGTAAAACTGTGTGGTCCGACCACACGATCGGGTGGACGGTGGGGTACGCCCCGTCGGAGAGAGCGGCCGGGCGCCTCAGAACGTCTCCAGGTACCGGTCGATCTCCCAGTCCGAGACCTCGGCCTTGTACTCGTCGTACTCGGCGCGCTTGGCCTCGAGGAACTTCGGGCCGACGTGCTCGCCGAGGGCACTGAGAACGACCTCGTCGGACTCCAAGGCGTCGACGGCACCGCGGAGGTTCGGCGGGAGGGTGTCGACGCCGCGCTCGCGGCGGGTCTCGTCGTCGAACTCGTAGATGTTCTCCCGCACGGGGGCGGGCGCGTCGAGATCGCGCTCGACGCCGTCCAGCCCGGCCTGCAGCATCACGGCGAGCGCCAGGTACGGGTTACAGGATGGGTCGGGCGAGCGGAGTTCGATGCGGGAGGCGGCCGGCGTACGGGCGGCCGGTTTCCGCACGAGTGCGGAGCGGTTCACGTCACTCCAGGCCACGTAGACCGGCGCCTCGTAGCCCGGGACGAGCCGTTTGTAGCTGTTGACCGTCGGGTTGCAGACGGCGGTCAGCGCGGGGGCGTGTTCCAGGATGCCGGCGAGGAACGAGTGAGCGGTGTC
>CAZQHW010000230.1:0-3817 GCA_964593395.1 uncultured Halobacteriales archaeon | reverse complement strand
GTCTCTCTGGCTCACGGCGGCGGAGCCGCCGTGAACGGCCCCTTTCAGCCCCACCCGCCGCGACCGCTCCTCACGCCTCCCCAGCCGCCTCGTTCGCTCCCTGCGGTCGCTCACTCGTCCCTCGAGCGCGTCGAGTCGCACGCGCCACCGGGAGTCCCGTCGCCGTACCGGCTCTACCGGGGACCCACCCGTCGGTTCAACTGCGATGGCGGGACCACCGTGGTGCGATCGAGGGTGACGTGAGTTCGACCGCGGTCCGGCCCGTACGGTCGTGTGGCGCACCGGCCGCGGTGGGAAGCGCCACCTGCACGCGGTGACGGCGGGGTAACCGGACCATATTAACCCGTGGGACCGTTACACGTTCGGGATGTCCGATCCACGTGTGGCAGGCGGGGGGCTGACGCCCTTTGGCGAACACCCGGAGCGTACCGGGCGAGACCTGTTCGCCGAGGCTGGCCTCGCTGCCCTCGACGACGCTGGCGTCGACCGCGACGACGTCGACTGCGTCTTCTACGGCAACTTCATGGGTGAACTCGCGGAGCACCAGGGCCACCAGGGCCCGCTGATGGCCGAGGCGGTCGGCGTCCAGGCGCCGGCAACCCGCTTTGAGTCGGCCTGTTGCTCCTCTGGGGTGGCGATCCGCGAGGGCGTCTCCCGTATCCGGGCGGGTCGCGAGGACGTCGTCCTCGTCGGCGGCATGGAGCGGATGACCAACCTCGGCACCGCCGGCGCGACCGAGGCGCTTGCGATCGCTGCCGACGACCTCTGGGAGGTCCGCTCGGGCATGACCTTCCCCGGAGCGTACGCGCTGATGGCCCGCGCGTACTTCGAGGCGTACGGCGGGACCCGCGAGGACCTCGCCCACGTCGCGGTCAAGAACCACGAGAACGCTCTGGACAACACGTACGCCCAGTACCAGAAGTCGATCACCGTCGAGGAGGCAATGGACAGCCCCCCGGTGTCGACGCCGCTGCACCTGTACGACGCCTGCCCGATCACCGACGGCGCCGCGGCACTCGTTCTGGTCAGCGAGTCCTACGCCGCCGAACACGACCTCGACGCTCCCGTCGCGGTGACGGGCAGCGGCCAGGGCGGCGACCGTGCTGCCCTCCAGGACCGCGAGACGTACGCCCGAACGCTGGCCGCCGACCGCGCCGCCGAGGAGGCCTACGCGGACGCCGGCGTCGGCCCCGACGACGTCGAGGTGGCGGAGGTCCACGACTGCTTCACGATCGCCGAGGTGCTCGCCGTGGAGTCACTGGGGCTGTACGACCCCGGGGAGGGGATCACCGCCGCCCGCGAGGGCACGACGCGGTGCGGGGGCGACGTACCGGTGAACCTCTCTGGCGGACTGAAAGCGAAGGGCCACCCCGTCGGCGCGACCGGCGCCTCGCAGGTCGTCGAGTTGGCGTGGCTGTTGGGCGGCGACCACGTCAACTGCGAACACGTCACCGACGCCACGACCGGCGTGGCACACAACGCTGGCGGCACGGTCGCCAGTGCGGTCGTCCACGTTCTGGAGGTGGTGGCGTGACCGAACAGCCCACCCGCACGGAGTACCCAAACGAGGGGTACGACGACTTTCTCGCGGGTGTCCGCGACGACGAGGCGTGGTACCTCGAGTGTCCGAACGGCCACGGTAACCTCCCGCCGCGGCGGGTCTGTCCCGAGTGCGGCGAGACCGACCTCGCCGAGACGCCGCTGCCCGAGGTCGGACAGGTGGAGACGTACACCACGACCCACGTGGCCTCACCGAACTTCTCCGGGGACACCCCCTACGTCCTCGCGGTCGCAGACTTCGGCTCGGTGGAGGTGACCGCACAGGTACGCGGCGTCGACCACGGCGCCCTCGAGACCGGCGCAGTCGTCGAGTTAGACGTCGAGGAGACGGCGACGACCGGCGACCCGGTGCTCGTGTTCCGCCCGCGCTAGGACTCGCCGCTCTCTGCCTCTTCGGACTCCTCCCCGGTCGCCTCCGGTTCGGTCTCGGTGCCGGTCCCGGTCCCGGCGCTCGCCCCCTCCACCTCGATCGTGACGCCGTCACCCTCGGCGTCGGTCAGTTCGGCGCCGGTCTCGTCCTCCATGATCTCCAGAAAACGCTCGGGGTGTTCGGCGTGTGGCTGGAGCGTGGCGTAGTCGACCACGACGAGTCGGCACCCGGTCGCGGCAGCGATGTCCCGGCCCTTCGAGAGGGGCGTGATCTCGGACTCGCGGCCCCAGACGAGCGTCGTCGGCACGTCGAGGTCGGCGATCGCCCGCTCCATGTCGACCTCGGAGTCGAGGTAGCCGCTGATAAAGGAGGCAGGCGCGTAGCGAGCGCCGGGCTGGTGGGCGGTCTGCCACTGGTAGTCCTCGAGGCCCTCGGGCTTGCGGTCGGGGTCGTAGTAGCCGTGGTCGTTCGCGAAGTAGCTGATCGACGGGCGACTCGCGATGAGGTTGTACAGCGCGGTGCCAAGAAGCGGGGTCCGGAACAGGGTGCGCAACCAGAGTCGGCGGCCCGGCATCGTCGTCGCCGTCGGACAGACGAGAACGAGCCGAGAGAAGTCCACGCGGTCGTCGTCGGCCGCGCTCACCGCGTAGGCGCCCGACAGCGAGGCGGCCACACAGACCGCGTCGTCGGTCGTGTCGGCGGCGAAGTCCGCGAGAAAGGACTCGTACAGCGACCCGGAGTACACCATCGGTGGGCGCTCCGAGCGACCGAACCCCGGCAGGTCGGGCGCGACCACGTGGAACTCCTCGGCGAGTGCCTCGACAACGGGTTCGAACTCCCGGCTCGTGGCGGCGGCGTTGAGCCCGTGCACCAGCAGGAGGTCCTGGTCGTCCGGGTCGCCGGCCTCGGTGTAGGCCACGTCGAGTCCCCGCCAGCGGTACGTGCGTGCCTCGCCGGGCAGCGGCGCGGCGAGGTCGTCGGCGCGGGCGGCGAGACCGCGGTTGACCGCCGCCAGTCCGAGTCCGCCCCCGACGACCGCGAGTGCGCCGGCTAGCTTTCGGTTCATACCCCCCAGTTGGGGCGCCGGGAACAAAACGGTCGCGCTCGGCGGTGGTCGCGCGGCTCTGGGGGGCCCCACGGACGAGAGAACGGGGGTCGAAGCAGGTCGACGGCTACTCCTCTGGGGTGACGGGTTCGTCGCGGTGGCGTCGTCGCAGGTGCTCCTCCAGGGGGCCGAGAATCTCGTCGGCCAGCGTGTACGGGTCGGTCTCGTCGGCGAGAACGGCGTCGACGAGGGCGTCGATCCCGCCGCGGTGCTCGATCTCCGCCTCCAGCAGACCGGCGGTGTCCTCCCGCAACAGGGTACGGATCTCGGCGGCGTAGCGGTCCCGGACCTGCTCCTCTATGCGCCCGGTCCGCTCGAGGTACGCCAGGTGCTCGTCGAAGGTGTCGATGAGGTCCGCGACGCCGTCGCCACGGGTGGCGACCGTCTCGGCGATCCGCGGAGTCCACCCGTCCGCCGCGTCCTCGGCGTCGGCGTCGTCGGCGCTGTCGTCCTCGGCGTCGGCCGACTGCTGGTCGTGGCCGTGACTCTGGCCGTGTCCGCCGGCGTCGGGAGCGTGGTGACCCGAACTCACCAGCGAGGGCCGGTCGTCGTCCCGCAGGGAGATCATCTCACGGAGTTCCTGGACGGTGCGGTCGGCGCCGTCCTTGTCGGCCTTGTTGACGACGAGCACGTCGGCGATCTCGAGGATGCCGGCCTTGAGCGTCTGGACGTCGTCGCCGCTGCCGGGCGGGACGAGCACGGCGACGGTGTCGGCGGTGCGGACGATGTCGATCTCGTTCTGGCCGGCGCCGACGGTCTCGACGATGATCCGGTCCTTCCCG
>CAZQHW010000229.1:0-3823 GCA_964593395.1 uncultured Halobacteriales archaeon | reverse complement strand
ATCGCCTCGCTCATCGTGTGGATGTGCACGATGATCCCCGTCGAGACGGCGATCGAGTCCCCCTCGGGTGTGAACAGCCCGTAACACAGCTCGCCCTCCTGCTCGACGATCGGGGTGGCGGCGACCTCCTTCGAGGTCTCGCGGGCGGTGACCAGGTCCCCGCGGAGCTGTGAGAACATCTGCTCGTACTCGATTGGCGCCTCGGATTTCAGCTCAAGGTCCTCCAACCCGGCGTAGTGGCCGGTGTCCTCGGTGGCTGCCTCCAGGTCGGCCATCTGTTCGCGCAACGTGGCGCCGTCCCACCCGATACCCTCGTCCAGGTTCTGGATCTTCTCTTTGACGAGTTCTTGCTCCCGGCGCATCCGGGGATACGTCACCTCCTCGTCAGCGGCTGCACGCTCGCCGACGGACGGTCGGTCTGGTTTTTCTTTTTCGGAACTCATGTTTGAACGTCCGTTCGCAGCCGGACGCGGGCTGGTGTGGTGCATCCACCCCGACCGGCCCCGTGGCCGCGAGCGGAGTGAATGCAGTTCCACACGCCGGCGAATCGCCGGCGGGTCCTCAGCCGCCGTGGCTGAGATGGTGGACGCGGTGGCGGTCCAGGCGGGTCTCGTAGCCCGGCGGGAGAACGAACGTCGTCGCGGCACCCTCCAGGACCGCGGGCCCAGTCACCCTGTTGCCCGGCACCAACTGGTGGAGGTCGAACACCCTGGTCTCCAGCCAGTCGCCGTCCCAGTAGGCGTCCCGGGGATCTTTGTAGGCCGCTTCCGGGGGTACCTCGCCGACGGGCTCCTCCTCGGGGATCTTCGGTTTGGTCACGTCCCTGACCCCCCGGACCGAGGCCTGGGTGATCGTGTGGCCCAGTTCCGGCGAGCGTGCCTCCTCGGAGTACTGCCGACGGTACTCCCGCTCGAAGGTCTCAAGCAGTTCCTCGAGGGTCTCGGCGGTGTCCGCGCGGGCGACCGGCGAGGTGATGTCGATGCTGTTGAGTTGGCCCTGGTACTGCCCGAGAATGTGGTACCGGAAGTCGATCTCCTCGCGGTCGATGTCGCTGTTTTGGAACTCGTCGACGATCTTCTCCTCAAGATCGGCCCACACCTCGCTCAGACGGGCGCCGGCGGTCTCGGCGGCTCGCTCCATCGAGACGTCGGGATCGACGTCGATGCTGGTGGTCTGGTCGTAGCGGTACTCGTAGTCGGCGGCCCCACAGCCAAAGGCCGAGAACGCTGCCGCCCACTCGGGGACGAGAACGTCGTCGAAGCCCAGCCCCTCGGTGTAGCCGGCGGTGTGCACCGGGCCGCCACCGCCGTACGAGAGGCACTTGAAGTTCGACGGTGAGTAGCCCTCGCCGGTGACGACCGCCTCCAGGTCGTTGCGGAGTTTGTTCTCAAGCAGGTCGACCACGCCCTGGGCGGCCTCGTGGATTCCCAGGTTCAGCGGCGTGGCGACCTGCTCGCGGATCTCCCGTTCGGCGACGTCGCGGTCGATCGGCATGTCGCCCCCCAGGAAGTTCTCCGGGTCGATCCAGCCCATCGCGACGTGGCAGTCGGTGACGGTGACGGTCTCGACGTCCGTCTCCACCGCCGAGACGCCGACCTGGTCGCCGGCGCTTTCGGGACCGAGTTCGACCGTGTCGAAGGTGGGGTTGACCGTGACGTAACTGCCGGTGCCGGCGCCGACGCTCTCCATGTTCACCATCGGCAGCGACAACAGCAGTCGGGCCATCTCTGGGTTGTAGTCGATCTGCCAGTCGTTGTCGATGATGATCCCCATGTCGAAACTGGTCCCTCCGATGTCGGTACAGACCATGTTCTTGTAGCCGGTCTGTCGGCCGAAGTAGTTCGCACCGATCATCCCGCCGATCGGTCCGGAGATCATCGTCCGGGCGAGTTCGTTCGCCTCGATGTCGATCGTCCCGCCGTGGCTGGCCATCACCCGGACACTGACGCCGGCGCCGTGGTCGTCGACCGACGCCTGGACGTTTCCGAGTTGTTCGCGGGAGGGCTCGGCCGCGTACGCCTCTGCGACCGTCGTGTTCAGCCGCTGGAGTTCCTTCAGCGTCGGGTAGTAGTCACTGGAGAGCATCACCGTCGTGTTCGCCCCGCGGTCCTCGATCACCTGCTCGGCGATCTCCTTTGTTCGAACCTCGTGGCTGTCGTTCTGGTAGGAGTGCAGGAACATCACCACGATGTGGTCGACGTTCCGGTCGAGCAACTCGTCGACGGCCTCGCGGACGTCCGCCTCGTAGAGGTCGACGAGTTCCTCGCCCTTCACGTCTATCCGCTCGCGTATCCCCCGGATCATATCCCGCTCGATCAGCGGCTCGGGGTGCTTGTGGGTGTTGACGTGGAGGCGGTCGGAGTAGGAGTAGCCAGTGTAGGACTGGCGTCCCCGGCCCATCCTGAGGGTGTCCTCCATACCGCCGGTGGTGAGGACGCCGACGTCGACCTCGCTCTCGCGCTCGACCAGTCGGTTCAACATCGCGGTCCCGGAGTAAACCGTCGACACCAGACTCGGGAACCCGTCGTCGACGTCCAGGTCCCAGTCCGAGAGGGCGTCCTGTGAGGAGTTGACGAACCCGCGGGACTCGTCTTCAGGGGTGGTCTTTGCCTTCCCCAGGGTGAACTCCCCGTTTCGGTCCATCACGAACGTGTCCGTCAGCGTCCCGCCGGCGTCGATCGACAGCACTTCTGGCGTGTGCTCCGTTTCATCCTTGTCCGAGGCAGCCATCGGCGGCATGTTCGAGATATACTCCATTATCTATTGTTACGAACCGCCCCGACATACGTCGCCATTCAAGACGGGTCAGTCGATGTCGCCGAACAGCACGCTCAGCAATCTGTTCTGTGAGCGCCGGAGTCGCTCGGAGAACGTCGACCGCGCGACGCCCAGTTCCTCGGCGACGGCACCGCTGGTCGACTGCTGGGGGACCGCAAAGTGGCCCATCTCGTAGGCCGTCCGGAGAACCTCCATCTGGTCGTCGGTCAGTTTTCCCCGGACCGTCGCCTCGAGGTCGTCCCGCCCGAGCGGGTAGCCCGGCCCCTCGAGTTCGGTCGTCCCCTGGAGAACGAACTCGCCGTGTTCGCCCTCGACGGCGGCCGCCAGGCTCCGGAGTTGCTCCCAGTCCTCGACGGTGACTACGGCCCGGACACGGCCGTCGCGGGCCAGCACCCGACAGGGGATCGCCCCCTCGGCGAGCACCGTCGACAGCACCGACTCCCGGAAGTCGGCGACGAACACCGCCCGGTGGAGTCCCCGGTCGTCGGCCGACCGACAGCGCTCGACGACGAGTCCCTCTACGTTCGCGAGCGCGGGGCAGACGTCGACGCCGTTACTCGAGGACAACGACGTGAACAACTTCACCTGCTCACCGCCCATCGGCACCGCACTGTCGACCTCGACGGTGTCGATACCGTCGACACCCTCCGAGACGTCCTCGAGCCACCCGTCGAGCGGGATACGGAACTCCGTCCGGAGTGCCGACCGCTCCGGTCTGTCCGCGCCCTCGGGAGGGCTGTCGCGACGGTTCGTCGTCATGGCGTTCGTCCCCCCGCGACGAACTGACCGGTTCCGGTGTCGACGCCAACCCGCCAGGGGGTCCGCCGTCGTCTCGCCGCTACGGGCCCTGCCCGGTCCAGCGGTAGTGTGGGCCCGGCCGTACGAGACGGGGGTCGGTCGTCACCCGGTGACGGGTGGTCGTCGGTGCGTAATCCATCGCAGGCGCACGTAACCGGTCGCATCCGTCGGGTTAGCCAGACACCACCACAAGTAAGTACAAGCCGCCTACTGCTCGACGACGTGGTGCCTCCCGGACCGGGAGACC
>CAZQHW010000228.1:0-3842 GCA_964593395.1 uncultured Halobacteriales archaeon | reverse complement strand
ACCGCGACGAGTACTACAACCGCGCCAAGCAAGAGGGGTACCGCACCCGGTCGGCGTACAAGCTCCGCCAACTCGACGACGAGGCGAACCTGCTGTCGCCCGCCAACACCGTTCTCGACCTCGGGGCGGCGCCGGGTGGCTGGCTCCAGGTCGTCGGCGAGCGTGTCGGCGAGCGGGGACACGTCGTCGGCGTCGACCGGCAGGCGATCGACGACCCCGAGGTGCCCGCCCGCGTCGAGACCGTCCAGGGCGACGTGACCGACGAGGAGACCGTCGCCGCCGTCCGGCGTGTCCTCGAGGCGGACACCACCGACGGCGGTGAGGACCTGCGAGGGGGCCGCCCAGTCGACGCCGTCGTCTCCGACCTGGCGCCGAACATGAGCGGCGACTACGACCTCGACCACGCTCGCTCGGTCCACCTGGCGCGGCAGGTGCTCGCCGTCGCCGAGGACCTGCTGGCCGCCGGCGGCGACATGGCGGTGAAGGTGTTCGAGGGCCGCGACATCGAGGACTTCCGCGACGAGGTCGCCGACGCCTTCGAGTACGTCCGCACGATCGAACCCGACGCCTCCCGGGACGCCTCCTCCGAGGTGTACGTCGTCGGGAAGAACCGCCTCACAGCGCCGGTCCGGGTCGGTGATCGCCTCGAACTCACCGTCGAGGACGAGGGCACCGAGGGCGACGGCGTCGCGAAGGTCGACGGGTTCACGCTGTTCGTCCCTGACGCGGGCGAGGGCGACACCGTCCAGGTCGAGGTGACGGACCTGAAGCCGCGGTTCGGGTTCGCCGAGCAGGTCGACGAGGACTGAACCGGCACCAGGCGGTTTCGATGCCCGACGGCGCGTCAGTCGGCGGAGGCGACCTCGTCGCCCTCGGGCGGCCGACGCCGCGCCCGTCGCGGGAGGGTGAGCAGCCACAACAGCACGAGTCCGCCGCCGTAGGCCACGCAGACGGGGAGGGCGATGATGAACATCGTGAGAGTGCCACCGGGCAGCGCCAGCCCCGCCACCGCGAACACGCCGAGAACGACCTCCCGCCAGCGACGGCGCATGGTCCCGTACGAGACGATCCCGCCGCGGTCGAACAGCCACATCGTCACCGGGATGTCCGCCAGGAGCCCGACCCCAAGCGTCGTCATGACGATCAGCCACATGAAGGTGTTCAGCCGGTAGCTGATCCGCATCCCCGCCGCGAGGGCGTCGTTGACGAGAAACGAGATGATCGCCGGCGAGGCATAAAAGAAGCCAAACAGGCTGCCGCCGACCACGCCGGCGAGCAGTGAGCCGCCCCAGACGAGAAACACTCGGCGGTCACCGCCGGTCGCCAGGCCACGCTGTTCGACGGCGGGCCAGGCGTAGTACAGCAACACCGGCAGCGTGGCGAGAACGCCGACGATCGTCGCGACCTTCACCTCGAAGATGAGGTGCTCGACGGGGTGTAAGGCGATGATGTAGTTCGCTCCACCGGGCGAGGGGTCGCCCCCGAGCGGCGGTTGGACGACCCCGGCACCGCTGGCGACGCCACCCATCCCGGCGCTGGCGTCGAGGGTGGCGCCGGCGGTGTCGTACCGCACGGAGCCGACCATCTGTCGCAACAGGTTACCGTCGACCTGGCGAAAGAAGGTGCCCTTTATTCGCCCCAGTCCACCCTGGTACAGCCAGAAGAACACGGCCGCGAGGGTGCCCATCAACACGCCGACCACGCGAAACGCCTTTGAGGTGAGACTCTCGACGATGAACGCGATGTCGTAGTAGTAGCCGCCGACGTCCTCCTCGGTGGTCTCCTCGTCGGTGAACGGGTCCACTACTCCCGCCGCCGTGCTCGTGAACACGCTGTCGTCGTCCTCGGTCGCGGGTGAGTCCGACTCCGCCGGCGCGGCGTCCTCGGTCTCTGCCTGGGCCTGGGCCTCGTCGAAGCGCTCGAGAACGACCTCGGCCTTTTCGGGGTCGTCCTCCTCCTCCATCGCCCGGCCGGCGATCCCGACCGCCTCGTCCTCGGTCAGCGCCGCGAACGCCTCCGGCGGGGCGGCGCGGACGCCGGCGGCGTCCAACTCCCCGAGGTCGATGTCGGCGGGGTCCGGCGCGCTCGACCGGCCACCCGGCGGCTCGACGGGCCGGGTGAGCACCCAGACGGAGAGCCCGAGCAACACGACGAGCATGACGACCGCCCCCGCCGCGAGTCCGAACACCACGACCCCCAGGTCGCCGCCGACGCCGACGAGTCCCTCGACGCTGAGCGGCCCGGGACGGACCGCCGCGGGTATCGACGGGCGGACCTGCTCGTTGAGGTAGCCGAACGCCCCCTCGCGGGCGGCCCCGGCCCCGGCGACGGTAGCCAGGACGAACAGCGCCACGAAGCCGGCGACGCCCTGGCGCACCGAGACGGCGTCGTCGTCGACGGCGCTGCGCCGGCGGGCGTTCGTGATGAGCTTCGACAGTCCGAGACTGAACAGGTACAGCGAGCACAGCGGCAGCGCCCACATGATCTGCGTGAACGGGTCCGGCGGCGAGAACAGCGCCCCGAAGGCGAAGATGCCGACGACGGCGTACTTCCAGCGGTCCCGGAACGTCTCGTAGGGGACGATCTCGGTGTACGAGAGTACGCCCATCACCAGCGGCAGTTGGGCCGCAAGCCCGAACGAGACCGTCAACAGGACGAGAAACTGCACGTACAGTACGATGTCGTACTCGGGGTTGACCGCCGCCTGGATGGCGTTTGTCGCGAGAAAGTTGAACATCGCGGGGAAAAACACGGAGTAGGCGTACAACACGCCGCCGACGAACAACACGGAGCCGATCACTGCGAAGGCGACCTGCTTGCCCCGGGAGACGGGGACGACGGAGGTGTACCCCCGCTCGCGAAGGGAGTCACGCGAGAGGTAGACGAGAAGTGGCACCGCAAACAGGATTCCGACCACGAGGCCGATCTTCACCTGGACGAGAATCACGTCGAACGGGGTGCGGGTGATGATCCGCAACTCGTTCGAGACCGCCTCGGACATCTGCGAGCGGGTGTTGTTCCGGAGAAAGTCCCAGACGTACGCCTGTAGAACGAGGATCGTGCCCATGAGCCCCGCGACAAAGGCGATAAACACCTTCTGGAGGTGGCGCTGCGTGGCGCCGAGCATCGCGCCGACGGTCTCGCGACCGGACTGTACGGCGCGAGCGGTGTCGTCGTCCAGCGCGGAACTCATCGTCGTAGCGATCCTGACGGACTCGCGACTATCAATCTTTGTCACTGACCTCGCGTGCGCGGCGACAGGCCCCGCCGGAGGAAAAAAGGACTATAGGCGGCCGAACGCTTGTCCGTGGTACATGGACGAGTCGGAGGACGGTCGCGACGACGCCCGCGACGCCGACCCCGCGGGCGAGGACTCCGACACGACTCCCGACGCGGACGCCGACACCAACGAGGAGGCGACGGAGTCGCCCGACTCGGAGACGCCGTTCGCGTTCGACGAGTCACTCGCCGACTCTTCGGACTCCGAGGGCGACGCCGACACCGACCCTGCCGACGCCGACTCGACCGACGCTCCCGAGTCCGACGACGCTGACGGCAACGCCCCGTCCGACGGGACGGCGTCGGACAGCGACCCGGAGGACTCGGACGACGCCAGCGGCGGACTGACCCGCGTCGACCCGCCCGACGACCCCCCCACACCGGAAAAGCCCCCTCGGGAGTCGGCAAACGGGGACGACCAGGGCGGCGGACTCCGCCGGATCGACGACCCGGACGACGGCGACCCGACCGCGGGGGCGGACGCCCCGCCGGGCGACGACGACGGCGCGGCGGTGGGCCACGGCGCCCACCCCGCCGAGAGCCACGAACCGGTGACCGGCGTC
>CAZQHW010000227.1:0-3914 GCA_964593395.1 uncultured Halobacteriales archaeon | reverse complement strand
GCGTCGAGCGGGTGAACAAGTACACCGGCGTCCGGTTCAAGGCGGACGAACTGGCCGACGAGATACAGACGCGACTCAGCGAGGAACCCGACGCGGGCCCCGGCGCCGCCGACGGCTCCGACTCCGAGGAGGTGCAAGCCGAATGAGCTCAGACACGACATTCGTCGACTTCAAGTCAGACGCACAGCCCACCTGGTGTCCCGGTTGCGGCGACTTCGGGACGATGAACGGCATGATGAAAGCCCTCGCCAACACCGGCAACGACCCCGACGACACCTTCATCGTCGCCGGCATCGGCTGCTCCGGGAAGATAGGGACGTACATGCACTCTTACGCCCTGCACGGCGTCCACGGCCGCGCCCTGCCGGTCGGCACCGGCGTCAAGGTCGCCCGCCCCGACCTGGAGGTGATGATCGCCGGCGGCGACGGCGACGGCTACTCCATCGGCGCCGGCCACTTTATCCACGCCGTTCGCCGCAACGTCGACCTCTCGTACGTCGTCATGGACAACCGCATCTACGGGCTGACGAAGGGCCAGTTCTCGCCCACCTCCCGGGAGGACTTCGAGACCGCCACCTCACCCGAGGGTCCCAAGCAACCGCCGGTCAACCCCCTCGCCCTCGCGCTGGCCGCCGGCGGCACCTTTATCGCCCAGACGTTCTCCTCCGACGCCCAGCGCCACGCCGAGATCGTCCAACAAGCCATCGAACACGACGGCTTCGGCTTCGTCAACGTGTTCTCACCCTGTGTCACGTTCAACGACGTCGACACCTACGAGTACTTCCGCGGCTCCCTGGTCGACGTCAACGAGGACGAGGAGATCGACCACGACGAGACCGACTTCAACGAGGCGAAAGACCGCATCCTCGACCCCGACCACGAGTACCAGGGCGTGTTGTACCGCGACCCCGACTCCGTCCCCTACGGCGAGGCCCACGACCTGGACGCCGACATGTCCTCGATCCCCGAGGGCGCCCCCGAGGACGCCACCGACCTGGTCCGCGAGTTCTACTGATCCCACCTTTTTTACCTCGGGTGCGCGGAGCGCACCGCTCGGCGAAAAAATGTGGATCAAAAAAGGCCGCGAGTCGCGCCTCCGGCGCGCTCGCGGTTGTTCGTGCTCTCTATCACTCACACTCTCGACCGTCCCGCCACTCTCGACCTCTCCACCCCCCGAGAACTCGGCGACGCCACCGCTCGATCCCTCCAAACTCGACCACTCAGGCCCTCGATCCCCCACCACCACCCTCGCCCGTCCCGATCGAAGCGCACTATTCCGCCGACTGCCGACCGCGGTCATGGCGAGTGACGGCGAGCGACACCGACCGTACACGGCGGTGTTTCTGGTTCTGCACGAGAGCGACCGCGTACTGCTCTCGAAACGCAAGAACACGGGCCACCGCGACGGCGAGTACAGTCTCGTCGCCGGGCACGTCGAACCGAGCGAACCGGCGAGCGAGGCGATGGTCCGTGAGGCCCGTGAGGAGGCCGGTGTCGGCGTCAACCCCAACGCGCTCGAACTCGCCCACGTCGTCCATCGTGACTCCGGCGACCGCGTGTGCTACGACCTGTTCTTCACCGCCGACGACTGGGACGGCCCGGTGCGGAACCGCGAACCCGAGAAGTGTGTCGACCTCTCGTGGTTCCCGGCGGACGCGTTGCCGGAGAACACCGTTCCCTACGTCGAGCAGGCGCTGACCGCGACGGACGCCTACGGCGAGTTCGGCTGGTGAGACACGGCGAGACACTTTCGGGCCTGGCGAGTCGACACGGCGATATGTCAGGCGTCGACCCGCGATGCCCGGACTGTGGCGTCGCGACGGAACCGGCCGACCCGGTCAGCAGCGGCTACGAACTGCAACTCCGAACCGACGAACAGAAGGGCGGACTGCAAGGGGCACTCGGCGTCCGTGAGCGCCTGGACGTCACCGCCTTTGTCTGCCCCGAGTGCGGTCTCGTCCGGTGGTACGCCGACGTCGAGGGGTGACCAGGCGGAACGGTTAGATTCGAGCGGCGACGAGTGCCGGAGATGTCGACGCTCTTGCCTGACCGAGTGTGGAGGCGCCACTCGAACCCCTGGAGTGGCTGGACGCGTCTCCCCACCGGCGCCGTCATCGTCGCGGCGGTCTACCGCCGGGACCTGCGCTTGTTGCTGGCCACGCTCGTCTGGACCGCGGTGAACCCACTGTTGTTCCCCCCACCCGAGGACGAGGCGGCGTGGATGACCCGCGCCGTTCTCGCCGAGCGGTGGTGGGTCGACCAGGGCCACTCGACGGTCGGGACCGACTACCCGAACGTCTGCAACGCGGTGGGAGCGCTGGGGTTTGTGAGCGCACTGCTCGCGGCGTGGCAACGGCGTCCCACCGGTGCCGCCGTCGGCGTGGCCGTCTCGGTGGGGTTCAAACTGTGGTGGCTCGCCGTTCTCGTCCGGCGGTACGACGAACGGGCGACGGAGTGATCACTCCACGGCGAGAAACTCCTCGGCGTGTTCTCGCCCGGACGTCATGAGGTCGTCGACGAAGCCGGGACTGCGGTCGAGTTTCGAGGTGCAGTGGAGCGTGCGTCCCATCTGGATCGTCCGTATCTCGGTGCGGGCGAACTCGTCATCTGGTAGGCGCCCGTCGTCGATCCACTGGTTCACCCGGCGGACGAACCGCAACTCCTGGTTGAGCGAGATGTTGCCAGCGAGTTCGTTGCGACGGTCCTTTATCTCAACGAGCGACGTCGGTTCGCCCTCGCGCTCCTGGGGGTTGATCTGCACGACCCACAGTTCGTCCGGCTTGCGTCCGGCGGGGGTCATCATCAGGTCGTCTATCGGCGGGTTCTGCGAGAACAACCCGTCCCAGTGCCAGTGGCCGTCGATCTCGACCGCCTCGAACAGGTCCGGCACCGCCGTCGACGCGAGAACGGCGTCGAGCGTCACCGCGCCGTCGGCGAACGTCTCGAACTCGCCGCCGTTGACGTCGACGGTACCGACGACCAACCGTGGGACCGCGTCGCCCGCGAGGTCGGGCACCCGGTCGAAGTCGACCGCCGACTCGACCGCCCGTTCCAGGTACTCTCGTCCCCACCCCGCAACGGGCGTCTGGTAGGGGCTGAACTCCGGCACCGGCAGGCCAAAGGAGGAGGCACGGGAGCCGGCGACGACCCACTCGTTGAGTCCGCGTCCGACGGGGTCGTCGGCGACGATTTCGTCCCAGACGGCCCGTAGCCGACCGCCCGGCGTGTGCTCCTTTGCGAGCAACCCGTACCAGGCGGCGAGCGCGTTGATCGCGCCGCCGGAGGTGCCGCTCAGCCCCACCAGGCGGCGGTTCTCTGGCCAGGACTCGAACAGTCGTTCGAGCGCCCCGGCCGCAAAGGCAGTGTGACTACCGCCACCCTGGACCGCGACCGCGACGTTCACGTCGCCGGTGAGGGGATCACCAACCGTCTCGTCGGAGGACTGGTCGCTCACGGTCACTCGTAGGTGCTCGTGTAGCCGCCGTCGAACAGTAGGTCGCCGCCGTTGAGGTGGCGGGCGTGCTCCGAGAAGCCGAAGACGTACAGGTTGCCCACGTCGATGGGAGCCATCATCTCCTTTGTGCGGGCCTGGCCGAGCATCACGTCCTCGACGACTTCGCGCTCCGTGATGCCTCGCTCGCGGGCCGTGTCGCCGATCTGGTCCGTCACCAGTTGGGTGGCGACGTAGCCCGTCGAGATAGAAAAGCCACGCACGTCGCCCCGGCCCTCGGCGGCGATCGACTGCGTGAGCCCCCGGAGTCCGAACTTCGCGACGTTGTAGGCCACCTTGTCGCGGGTGACGTAGTGACCGTGCACGCTCGCCATGTTGCCGACGGCGCCGAAGGTGTCGTCGCCGCCGTCGCTCTCGTCCGAGGCCCGTGGCGCCTCGCCCCGGAAGTGCGGCCAGCACAGTT
>CAZQHW010000226.1:0-3929 GCA_964593395.1 uncultured Halobacteriales archaeon | reverse complement strand
CGCGCTGGTGGTGTAGCGGTATCACATGTCCCTGCCACGGACATAACCCGGGTTCAAATCCCGGCCAGCGCACTTCTCTCGACGACGCGAGCGAGCAGTGGTAGCGACGAGTTCCACAACCCGTTCAAGCGGAACAAACTCACGAGCGACTGAGATCATGCGTCAAACCGCTAGTAATCATGTACTAACGTTTATGTCGCCGGCATGTGACGTTGTAAGGTGACATGCTACAGATAGTACTCCAGGAAGGTGCGCTCGGCCTCCTCTTCCCGATCTTCTTTCTCCTGATCGGCATCGTCCCACTCGCCGGGATGTGGCTAGTGTACAGCAAGGCAGGAGAGCCGGGTTGGGCCGCTATCATCCCGATCTACAACATCTACGTCCTGCTCAAGATCACCGACAACCCGTGGTGGTACCTGTTGGTGATCCTCATCGTGCCGCTCATCGGCCAGCTACTGGGACTGAAAGTCATCTACGATCTTGCCCAGTCCTTTGGAAAGGGGATCGCCTACACGCTGGGGCTGATATTCGTCCCGTTCATCTTCTTCCCGTTGCTCGGGTTCGGCGACGCCCAGTACCAGGGGTCGAACTTCATGTGAGTCCCGTCCGGAACTGATTCCGGACAGGCAGGCGGTCTCGGCGTAGTCACCGGGGAGTAGCGACGGCGACACGAGGAGGGACACGGCACCGTCGCGATCGGGAAGTCCCTGCGGGCGACCCGGCCACGCCACGGGTCCCGGTCGCCGACGACCGCCGTCGCGTCTCCGTCAGACCGATGTGGTGGTCGGCCGAACTCGTCGTATGACGGCGATCGCCCTGTTGAGCGTGGCACCGGCGGGCAAGCAAAGTATGGGTGCGGACGTGGCGGACGCGGTGGCCGCCCTCGACGAGTTCGACGTGGCCTACGAGACGAACCCGATGGGCACCGTGATCGAGGCCGAGGACGCCGCGACGCTGTTCTCGGCGGCCCAGGCAGCACACGAGGCGGTCGACGCCGACCGCGTCTCCACGTTCCTGAAACTGGACGACAAGCGCACCGACGACCGGCCAGCCGAGGCGAAGGTCGAGGCCGTCGAGCGGGAACTGGGACGACCGCCCCGGAGCGAGCGAGAGGGGTGAGCCAGGGCGGAGTCGAGCGCGGCGGGGTCGGCTCAGTCCGGTTCGGGGGAACAGCGACACGGAGACCCTCGTCGTCTCCCGGCCCGAGACCCTGACCGTGTCGAACCGCCGGAGGTCGACGGCGTTCTCCAGGTCCTCGGGTGGAGCGCGGGCGACGCGGAGGTCGACGCCGTCGTCCGACTCGACAACGTGGACGCCGTCGCCGGCGCCCCCGGTGATCGGGACCGACAGACCCTTTCGACGCCCGACCGAGCGCCCGGGTATGGAGAGTCTCAACCGTCTGGCGATCGAGCGGGTCGACGAGGCCCTGGAGTTCGCCCAGGAGTTCGGGATCGGCGCTCACGAACTCGACGGGGGTGCCACGGTGCTCGACTTCGGCGTCGAGTTCGACGGCGGGATCGAGGCCGGACTGTTGCTCGTGGACATCCAGACGACGGGGCTGGCGACGGTGGACACGCGGATGGACACCGTCGACGGTGCCCCGGTCCCACACGTGCAACTGCAGACCGACCACCCGGCGCTGTCGCTGTTGTGCTCACAGAAGGCCGGCTGGCAGATGTCGCTCGACGGCACCGAGTGGCTGGGGTCGGGCCCCGCCCGGGCGCTGGTGGCCGAGGAGGACGTGTTCGCGGACGTTGACTACGTCGACGCCTTCGACCTGACGACGCTTGCCGTGGAGTGTGACACGCTCCCTGGGGACACGGTGGCCGCCCACGTCGCCGACCGGGCGGGGGTCGAGGAGACCGGTGTCCACCTGCTCGCGTTCTCCTCAGCGAGTGTCGCCGGGTCAGTGAGCGTGGCCGCCCGTGCCAGCGAGACGGCCGTCTACCGTCTGTTCGAACTGGGCTACGACCCGACGGACATCGTTTCGGCGAGCGGCTCCGCGCCGATGGCCCCCGTCGCCGGGGACGAGCGCTCCGCGATGGTCCGCACGAACGACGCCCTCGCCTACGGCGGGCAGGTCCACCTCGTCGTCGACGAGGAGTTCGACCGGTTCGACGAGGTCGTCTCCGCCGCGAGCGAGGACCACGGTCGGACGTTCCGTGAGGTGTTCGACGAGGCCGACTGGGAGTTCGACCAGGTGCCACGGGCGGCCTTTGCTCCGGCACAGGTGACCGTCGACGTCGTCGGTGGACCGACCCACGTCTACGGCGAGACCGACGAGTCCGTCGTCGCCGAGAGCTTTGGTCTGTAGGCCATGCAGACGCGCCGCAAGCCCGTCCCGCCCGCGCCCGACTCGCTCGACCGGCTTCAGGAGGTACGGGCGGCAGTTTCGTTGACGCCCGATCCCGAGACCACCTGTTGCGTGCGACTGGTCGAACGCGCAGCGGTGCCCGCACAGGACGAGGCTCGCACCTGGCTGACCTTCCTGCGTGCGCTCTCGCTGGTCGAGGAGACCGAGCGCGGTTACGCCCGCACCCGCGAGAAGCCGGACCACGAGACCCTGCGAGAGCGGTTCCTCGACGGCGTGTACGGCGCCCGGGAACTCCACCAGACCCTCGGCGGGGCGCCGCTGGACGGCGACACCGCCTTCGAGCGGTTCCGTGAGCACGTGCCGCAGTACGAGCGTCACCGCTCGGACGACTGGGAGGCAGTCTGGCGGGCGCGTGTCGGTCGACTCCTCGACTGGGGGGTGCTGTTGGGCGCGTTCGAGCGCACGACAGACGGAGACGAGTACGAGGCGGTCTGAGTGCCGGGACCGCGAGAGGTCAGCGCCACGGTGGATCGGCCAACTCAAAGAGCGACTCGACGCGGTAGTCGGGCGTCGTCTCGGCCGCTGTCGGCGGGCCGTCGGGGAGGAGCGTGGCACGGGCCCCTGCCGCGTGTGCGCCGTCGACGTCGGCGGAGGGAGAGTTACCGACGTGAACCGCTCGCTCGGGGGCGGTGTCGAGGTCCGACAGCGCCACCTCGAACGGCTCCGGGTCTGGCTTCGCAGGCGTGTCGTAGCCCGCAAAGACGACCGTCTCGAAGGCGTCGGCGAACGGCAGCGCCGACAGTTTCGCCCGCTGCATCTCCGGTGCGCCGTTTGTCACCACGCCGAGGGCGTGGTCGGCCCCGAGCGAGCGGACCGCATCGGTCGCACCGGGAAGCGGTCGCACGTTCGAGTGGTCGCGCTCGTCAGCGTAGGCTCGTGCCACCGCACGGCCCACGTCCGGGTCCCGGCCGCGGTCGGCGGCGATGGCGGCAAAACACCGCTCCCTGAGGTCCGCGATGCCGTCGCTCTCCTCTGCGAACGCCTCGTAGCGGCCGTAGTACTCCTCCACGTTGAAAAACGGCTCAACGCCAACGCGGTCGAAGGCGACCGAGAGAAGTTCGGCGCCGCCGCGTCGGTAGGCACACAGCGTGTCGTCCAGGTCGAACAGGACCGTCTCGACGGGGTCGCTCACGTCCCCTCAGTCGTCGACCGGTGTGATGTCCGTGACGGTTCCGACGCCCTTCGAGCGACCCTCGCGAAAGACGAACTTCTGGTCCTCCTCAACGAGATACGGGCGGAACTTGAACTGGACCCGCGTCCGACCACTGTCGCCCGGGAGGAGTTGGCCACCGTCCGGGTGGAACGACGCCGCCTCGCTGACGGTCTCCAGGTGGACGACCGGTTCGTACCCGTCGCCAATGCGGGTGGGGTGGTTGAGAACGACCACCTCTGCCTCGAACTCACGGACGGGCGTCGGGTCGGCGTCCCGCGGCACCAGCACCATGCCACGTTCGATGTCCGCTTCGTCAATGCCCTTTAGAGCGATCCCGACGATGCGACCGGCCTTTGCCGCGTCGACGCGGTGGTAGTGCATCTCGATCGAGCGCACCTCCAC
>CAZQHW010000225.1:315-3972 GCA_964593395.1 uncultured Halobacteriales archaeon | reverse complement strand
GCAGACGCCGGCGCCGTCGACGTGATCAAGCGAGCGGGCGACCTCGCGGTCTGACCGGCTCCGGTCGCCCGTCCTGCGATCCTCACGACACCCCGTCCGGTCCGTTCTCCTCCGTGCTCTCCCCGGACCAGTCTGGGGCGACGCCCACCTCGTCCGGGTCGACGCGGTAGAGCGTGACGAACTCCCAGTCGCGGGACTCGGGGACGACGGAGACGCCCGTGAGGCGCTCGTCGAGGCGAACGTCGCCGTAGCGCTGGCGCTCGGTCGGACCGACGTACACGTACGCAACGTCGTACTCGGCGAGCAGACGGGCCTGTTCGGCGGGGGCGGCGGTGTACACCCCCTCGACGGCGGCGACGCGCTCGTCCCAGGCCGCCTGCCCGCGGTAGACGACCTCGACGCCCCACCCGGCGAGCGTGGGCACGCCGGAGAGACTCGACGGGGCGGCGCCGCCGACCAGTTCGGGGGGGTCGTCCTGGCGGACCTGGCCGTCGTTCGACCACTGGTAGATCCGCTCGGCGGGGGCGGTGACGAGCGTGGGCGTCCCCTCCAGGCCGCGGACGTACTCGATGGCGGGCCACTCGGTAGCGTGGTAGCGCTCCGCGAACCGCACGGCGTCGAGGGTCGCCGGTTCGTTGCGCACGTCGACGGCGTGCTCTGTCAGTGCCAGTCCCGCGTACAGCGACGCGGTCACCAGCAACACGGCGACGAGGACGCCGCCGACGGTCACGGCGCCGAGGGCGCCACCACTGCCCTCGTCGGTGCCGGACTCCGCCGGTCCGGAAGCGGGTGACGCCGGCCCAGTGTCCGGGTCGGAGTCCGGCGTTGCCTCGGGGCCCCCGTCGGTCGTCGGTCGCGTGCTCGTCCGCGGTGTGGTGAGGGAGACTCGCCGGGCGAGGGCTGCCGGGTCGGCGTACTCGGCGAGCAGGGCGCCCCCGGCGACCGCCGACAGCGCCCACACCTGGGCGTACACTTTGAACACCGTGTTGAACCGCCCCGGGCCAGTCTCGGTGACGTAGACGAACTCCACGAGCGTCACCAGGCCCGCGGCGCCCACCAGCAGCGCCGTCTCGTAGCCCGCTCCCGCCGTCCCGTCACGTCCGGCGGTCTCGGTGTCGGCGTCCGCCTCAGCGGGGCCACCGACAGTCGACTCGCCGCGGACGAGCACCCACCCGACGGCGATCAGGAGGACGAACGGGACGGCGCCCAGGACGCGTGGCTGGACGCCGACGAGCGGGCCGACCAGCGTGACGAGGGCGGCCAGCACGACGACGCCGAGACCGACACCGACGGCGGCGACTCCCGTGCGGGAGCGACGCCCGAGACCGGCGACAACCTGCCCGCCAAGAAAGCGCCCCGCTATCGCGAGAAAGACGCCGTGAACGACGAGCAACCCCAGCAGGCGGCTGCGGTTCTCCGCGGTGAGGAGGCCGATGCCGCGGCGGCCGCCGGTCGCTCCGATGAGAAAGGGCAGCACCGTCGCGGCCGCCAGGGCGGCGACGACGCCGGTGAGGACCAGCGCGGTCGCCGTTCGCCCGAGTTCGTCGACCAGCCTGGCCAGGCCGGCACGAAGCGCCCCGTCGTCCGGCCCGACGGCCGAGAGCCCGCCGTCGTCGCTCTCCGGGGACGGCGGCGGGCCGACACGCGGGACGAGGTGGCGGGGGTCGGCGGGAGCGAGGGCGAGCGCAAGCCAGGTCACTCCCAGGGTGGTCGGGAAGCTCCAGGTGTTGACGAACGCGACCAGCCCGGCCAGCGGGGCGGTCGCGAGGACGAGCAGGCGCCGGCGCCGGAGGTCCGTGGCGGGTGTGTGCCAGTAGGCGTAGCCGACGGCGGCGACCAGGAGCGTCAGCGGCGGACTCATCATGTGGGCGTGGAGGTCGCCGTTGAGGTAGGCAAAGAGCGGGAACTCGTTTATCGTGCCCTCGATGACGCGGCTGGCGGGCCAGTAGCTGAACGTCGCCGGGCCGTCGACGGCCCACGCGGCGTCGAGTCCGGTGACCCAGAGAACGGTGCCGTCGCCGACCCACCACGCCAGAGCCCGCAGCGGCGTGGCGAGGTTACTCGCCAGGCCAACGAGGACGGCGGCGAACACGCCGGCGGAGACGCGGCTCCGGCCCCGGTCGGCGGCGACCGCCCCCGCCAGCGAGTACGCCGCGGTGACGAAGGCGGCGTAAAACCCCGGCAGCGCGAGGTTGTACGCGAAGCGAGGGGCGGTGCCGGTGAGCCGGGCCAGTAGCGCCGCGATCATGTGGCCGCCGTAGTAGTACTGGACGCGCTCGCCGGCGAACCAGAAGTCCTCCGGCGGTAGCGCCCCGGCGCGGGCCAGGGCGGTGAGCATCCCGAAGTCGAGGAACTTCTCGCCCCCACCCGGATGCACGGCGGGGTCGAGCGCACGCACGGCCACGAGAAGCAGAAAGGCGACGGTGAACACGCCCATCGTCTCGGCGTAGCGGCGGCGGTCGGGCGTGGCGCCGCGCCACAGGGCCACGGCGGAGAGCGCGGCCAGCACGAGCAGGGCCACCACGAGTGTCAACAGGCCGAAGGTGACCTGACCGACCCAGAAGCCGACGACACCGACGACCGCGAACGCCACGGGGACGGCGAAGCCGGCGCCGCGGTCGGGGAACGATCGCAGGAGGGCGGCGGTCGCCGGCAGTGCCAGTGCGCCAAGCGCGAGGTAGGCGAGCAGCCAGACGACCACCAACCCGTACTCCATCACCCGGATGTACGCAGGTCCGGGTAAACCCCTTTCGCGATCCGACCGACCGTTCCCGCCCTCAGTGTGCCCCTGCCAACAGTGCCCCGGATGACGCGGGGGGCCGGTCGCGAGTGACGGCGGGACCGGCACGGCGACAGGCGCCGGCGGTGTCGACGGCGACCCGTCGTCCGGGGCCCCGCGAGAAACGCGGCGGCGGATCGCTGGGAGACGACGGCGACGGAGCGGGAGAACCGACGGGCGGCGCCGGGACGAACCGGACGACGACGACGGTCCGAAACACAACCCTTAATCAGCGGCACCTGTTACCCGGAGGTAGCGGGATGGGATAGCCAGGAGATTCCGGCGGGCTCATAACCCGCAGACCGGTGGTTCAAATCCACCTCCCGCTATTCTCTCGCCGGTCTCACTCGTCGCGGTACTCCTCGTTCGAGTCGGCGAGAGAACGGCGACTGGATTTGAATCCAGGGGAGGAGCGACGCGAGGCCTCGCGGTTCAAATCCACCTCCCGCTACTCTCGCGGCAAACAACCTCGTGAGCCGCGCGCATAGCCCGGATTTGAGTCAGAGGGCGACCGCAGGGAGCGAGGTCGCGTAGTTCGAATCCACCTCACACCGTTCTCGCACTGTCCCGAACGAAGAACACGGCGACCCCGACGCTTGACGGCATCACTCACGGAGCCGGACGACCGAGTCCCCGTCGTTGTCGACGGTGACGAGTCCGTCGTCGGCGAGGTCGTCGACGAGACCGCGGAGCCACTCGCGGCTCCCTTCACCGTCGCCGTCCGGGGCGTAGTCCACGCGGACGCGCCGCCCGAGGTCGTCCAGCGGTTGTGGGCCGTGTTCGCCCAGCACGGAGAGCACACGACCGCGCATCTGCCGTCGTGACCCCTCGAAGTCGGGCTGGTCGGGCACGTCGGGGGCGGTGAAGTCGCCGGTCTC
>CAZQHW010000225.1:0-305 GCA_964593395.1 uncultured Halobacteriales archaeon | reverse complement strand
GGCCACGCCGCCCAGTTCCATGATCGCGTTGTTCCACACCCGGGACTCGCCGTCGGGCATGAGACGGTCGGCGGCGTCCTCGAATGCGGCGTCGTCGTCGGGGACGCCGAAGGCCCGGTGGAGAACGCGCTTGACGTTTGTGTCGACGACCGCATCTCCGTTGTCGAACGCGAACGAGGCGACGGCGTTTGCGGTGTACGGGCCGACGCCTTGCAACTCCTGCAGCGTGTCGGGATCGCGGGGGAACTCGCCGTCGAACTCCTCGGTGACCTGGCGGGCGGCCTCGTGGAGGTAGCGGGCGCGGT
>CAZQHW010000224.1:0-4028 GCA_964593395.1 uncultured Halobacteriales archaeon | reverse complement strand
CCGGTCCGGGACCCGCGGGCGGGCTACGAGCAGTCGCTGTCGGTGCTCGAACAGGTCGCCAGCGACTCGGAGGCGTACGCGAAGACCTCGCTGATGCTTG
This sequence comes from uncultured Halobacteriales archaeon, assembly GCA_964593395.1. Taxonomy (GTDB): domain Archaea; phylum Halobacteriota; class Halobacteria; order Halobacteriales; family SW-7-71-33; genus SW-7-71-33. The sequence goes on along the minus strand of CAZQHW010000224.1, from coordinate 3,928 downwards.
GCGTCGGCGAGTACGACCACGAGGTGTACCGCACGCTGCGCGATCTCCGGGAGCGCGGCGTCGACGTCGTCACCCTCGGACAGTACCTCCAGCCCTCCCGCACGCACCTCGACGTCGAGTCGTACGTCCACCCCCAGAAGTTCGAGACCTGGCGCCGGGTCGCCGAGGACGAACTCGACTTTCTGTACTGTGCGTCGGGGCCGATGGTGCGGTCGTCGTACAAGGCGGGCGAACTGTTCGTCGACGCGCTCCTGCGGGACGGGCGCTCGGTGGCGGAGGCACGAGAGCGGGCCCGGTCGGCGGGCGCCGGAGCAAACGCCGGCGACTGAGCCGTGGTCCTCGGGTCGTTGCCACGACTCCAGATGCTGGGGTACGAACTCCGGGAGGGCCTCGCCAGGCAGTTCGTCGACCTGACCGACCTGCGGGCCGAGACGGTCACGCCGGGCGCGTTGCCCGAGCGGGGAACCGTCGCCGTCGCCGGGACCGTCGAACCGTTCGATGACCGCCTGGTCCGGCCGACGGGCAGCCTGACGCCGTCGGTCGTCTGTCGCGTGCGGATCGACGCCTACCCGGCCCCGATCGACGACCCCGGGCGGCGGTCGTTCACCGACGGGTTCGTGGCGACCGACGACGTACACGCGGTGCCGTTCGTGCTGGCGGGAGATGACCCGAGACCCGGCGGGGACAGCGGACCCGCGCAGGCGGTCGTCGACCCCGTGCCGCGGGCGGCCGACGAGGGGCTCACCCCCGAAACGAGCGTCCGCCCGCGGGCGGCGTACGCGACCAGCGACCTGCGATACCCCCACGAGGCGGTGGTCGTCGCCGACCGTCTCCGTGCCCTCGACGAGCGCCGGCGGTCGTGGCTGCGGGAAACCACGGACCTCGCCGACGACGCCTTCGTGCGGGTGCTCGAGCGTCGCGTCGAGCCGGGCGACCGGGTGCGGGTGCTGGGCCACCGGGTGCGGCCCGGGCCGGCCGTCGAACGAGACGTGATAAACGTCGCCACGTGGCGGTCGGCGTTCCGGGTCGAACCGGCGCCCGGCGTGGAGTAGTGCGTGGGACGCTCGCGGCCGGTCGGACCACCGTACCGGCGGCTGACGGCGGTTACGAAAGCACTATGACCCGAGCGAGCGATATTCGAGGTATGACGAGGTGGATCCGGCCGTGAGTGTACTCCAGCGCGACCCGGGCGACCGGGTACAGGTGCTCGACGACACGGGTCGGGTGCTCGAGGACGCCGAGGTGCCGGACCTCGACGACGAGACGCTGATCGAGATGTACGCCCAGATGCGACTGGCACGGCGGTTCGACGAACGTGCCGTGAGTCTCCAGCGCCAGGGGCGGATGGGGACGTACCCGCCCCTGTCGGGCCAGGAGGGCGCCCAGGTCGGCAGCGCCCACGCCCTCGGCGACGACGACTGGGTGTTTCCCTCGTACCGGGAACACGCCGCCGGTCTCGTGCACGGCCTGTCGCTGAAGCGGACACTTCTCTACTGGATGGGCCGCGAGGAGGGCAACATCATTCCCGACGACCTGAACCTGTTCACCGTCGCGGTCCCGATCGCGACGCAGGTTCCCCACGCGGCGGGAGCGGCGTGGGCCTCGAAACTGAAAGACGAGAACCGCGCCTTTCTGTGTTACTTCGGCGACGGCGCCACCAGCGAGGGCGACTTCCACGAGGGGCTGAACTTCGCCGGCGTGTTCGACGTGCCGGCGGTGTTCTTCTGTAACAACAACCAGTGGGCGATCTCTGTGCCCCGCGAGCGCCAGACCGCCTCCGCGACGCTGGCCCAGAAGGCCGAGGCGTACGGCTTCGAGGGCGTCCAGGTCGACGGGATGGACCCGCTGGCGACGTACAAGGTGACCCACGAGGCGGTCCAGAAGGCAAAGGACCCGGACAGCGTCGAGCAGAACGAGGTGCTCGGGTCGGCGACGCGACCGACGATGATCGAGGCGGTGCAGTACCGCTTCGGGGCGCACACGACCGCGGACGACCCCACCGTCTACCGCGAGGACGAGGAGGTCGAGCGCTGGAAACAGCGCGACCCAATCCCGCGAATGGAGACGTTCCTCCGGAACACGGGCCGGATCGACGACGAGGGCGTCGAGTCGATCGAGAACCGCATCGAGGAGCGGGTCGCCGAGGCGATCGACGAGGCGGAGGCGGTCGCCGACCCCGACCCGGCGGAGATCTTCGCCCACGTGTACGAGGGGATGCCAAAGCGACTGGAGGAGCAACTCGAGTACCTACAGACGCTACGCGAGCGCCACGGCGACGAGGCGCTTCTGGAGTGAGACAATGGCGACACAACAAGCCACACAGAACCTAACGCTCGTACAGGCGGTCCGGGACGGACTCGAGACCGAGATGGAACTGGACGACGACGTACTCGTGATGGGCGAGGACGTCGGCGTCAACGGCGGCGTGTTCCGCGCCACCGACGGCCTCATCGAGGAGTTCGGCGAACAACGGGTGATCGACACGCCGCTCGCGGAGTCGGGTATCATCGGCACCGCGGTCGGCATGGCCGCCTACGGGCTGCGGCCCGTCGCCGAGATCCAGTTTCTCGGGTTCATGTACCCTGGGTTCGACCAGATCGTCAGCCACGCCGCCCGTCTTCGCACGCGGTCGCGGGGCCGGTACTCCGCGCCGATGGTCATCCGGGCGCCGTACGGCGGCGGTATCGAGGCCCCGGAACACCACTCCGAGTCGAGCGAGGACTTCTTTATCCACCAGCCCGGCCTGAAGGTAGTAATCCCATCGACACCGGGTGACGCGAAAGGGCTGCTCGCGTCGGCGATCCGCGAACCCGACCCGGTCGTCTTTCTGGAGCCGAAACTCATCTACCGGTCGTTCCGCGAGGACGTTCCCGAGGACGAACACACCGTCCCGCTCGGCGAGGCGGCGGTCCGCCGCGAGGGGTCGGACGTGTCCGTGTTCACCTACGGCGCGATGACCCGGCCGACGGTCGCGGCGGCCGACGAACTCGAGGGCGAGATCGACGTCGAGGTGGTCGACCTGCGGACGCTCTCGCCGCTCGACGAGGAGACCGTTCTCGAGTCGTTCAAGAAGACCGGCCGCGCCGCCGTCGTCCACGAGGCACCGAAGACCGGCGGCTTCGGCGCGGAGATCGCCGCGACGATCCAAGAGGAGGCACTGCTGTACCAGGAGGCGCCCGTCGAGCGGATCACGGGCTTCGACACGCCGTTCCCGTTGTACGCCCTGGAGGACTACTACCTCCCGGAGTCGGAGCGCGTGGTCGACGGGATCCGCGACGCGATGGAGTTCTGAGATGACGCGACGCGAGTTCGAACTCCCGGACGTCGGCGAGGGCGTCGCCGAGGGCACCCTGGAGGCGTGGCTGGTCGACGTGGACGACCACGTCACCGAGGACCAGCCACTCGCCGAGGTCGAGACCGACAAGGCCCTCGTCGAGGTGCCCTCGCCGGTCAACGGCACGATCGTCGAGTTGCACGCCGAGGCGGGCGAGGTCGTCCCCGTCGGCGACGTGATCGTCACCTTCGAACTGGACGAGGGCGAGAGCGGCGCCGGAACGACCGCCGAGACCGACCCGGAGCCGGACCCCGACCCCGACCCCGACACCGGGGAGCCGACGGACGACGGCGCCACGGCCGGCGGCGCGACCGCCGACCCCGCGGAGACGCCCGCCACCGGCAACGGCACCGCGGAGGCGGCCAGCACCGGCCGCGTGTTCGCCGCGCCGAGCACCCGACGGCTCGCCCGCGAGTTGGGCGTCGACCTGAACCAGGTGGAGGGCACCGGGCCTGGCGGCCGGGTAACCGAGGCGGACGTGCAGCGAGCGGCCGGCGACGGGGCTCCCGCGGAGCCGGCGGCCGGGTCCGACCCGGAGCCGGAGTCAGAGCCGGAGTCGGCGCCCGCGACGCACGGCCAGGAGACCGCCGGCCA
>CAZQHW010000223.1:0-4049 GCA_964593395.1 uncultured Halobacteriales archaeon | reverse complement strand
AGTGCCGGCACCGCACGAGCGGCCTCGCGCAGTGTCGCCAGGGTGGGCTCGTCGACGGCGCCGAGCCACAGCGGGCCGTGGCGCTCGGTGACGGCCCCGGCCTCGCGGGCGAGCAACTCGGTCGCTGGCTGTTCCTCCACGTCGAGATGGTACGTCGCGACGCCCTGCACCCGACCGCGGGCGAGCAGGCCGGCGTGGACCAGCGGTGCCCACGACTGGATCACTCGCTTCACTCGCGTCTCGACGGCGTCGTCGAGTGCCTCGGCGGCCCCGGCGCGGTCAGGGTCGACGACGGCGTCCCGTCCGATCACGGTGACGACCGTCCCCGTCTCGGGGGCGAGGTCGCCGGTGGCCGTCACGCGGGTGCCGTCGTACCTGACCCCCTCGCCGGCGCGGGCGACGTAGGTCTCGTCGGTCGCGGGCAGGTGGACGACGGCCACCCGCGGGTCGTCGCCGCGGAGTGCGGTCACGCCGACGGCAAACGTCGGCAACCCGGCGACAAAGTCGTTGGTGCCGTCTAGCGGGTCGACGATCCACCGCCAGTCGTCCCCGTCTCCGCCGTCGCTCCCGCCGAGGTGGCCAGACTCCTCGGCGTAGACGGGGTGGTCGGGGAACGCCCGCGTGATGACCGGCAGGACGGCGTCCTCGGCGGCGCGGTCGGCGGCGGCCTTCACGTCGGCGGTGCCGTAGTCGCCGTCGGCGTCACCGCGGCCGTACCGTCGACGGAGTTCCTGGCCGGCGGCGGCCGCCGCGGCGACGGCGACGCGTTCGACGGTCTCGGCGTCTGTATCGTGCACGAGTTCGCTCCCGGGCGGACGGACTACTGCGTTGCGACTCAGAACACGGGTTCGGTGATGTCGGCGAGTTCGGCGAGGACGATGTCGTTTGCGGCGCCGACAAAGACGGTGTCGCTCTGTTTCGTGCCGACGCCGGCCTCGGCGGCGAGCAGTTCGCCGGCGAACTGCTCCTCCGGGTCGGGGTTGTAGGCGACGACCCCCTGGATCAGTCCACGGGTCAGAAGCGCCCAGTGAACCGTCGGCGCCCACGACTCGACGACGCGTTTCGTGCGCACCTCGAGGGTGCTGCGGAGGTGACCGGCGATCGCCAGCCCCTCGGGGTCCTCGCGGGTGTCGTCGCCGACGACGAAGGCGACGGTGGCGGCCTGGCCGTTGAGGTCGGTGTTCGCCTGGGTCGGGTCGCCGTTGTAGGTGATCCCCTCGTCACGGACCGCGAGGTAGGTGTCTTCGAGCACCGGCAGGTGGACGGCGCTCACGAGGGGGTCACCGTCACGTAACAGCGTCACCGCGGTCGAGAACGTCGACAGGCCCGCGGTGAAGTTGTTCGTGCCGTCGAGTGGGTCGACCACCCAGCGGTAGCCGCTGGCGTCGCCGGCGGCCCGCTCGCCGGACTCCGCGGTGTCGACGGCGTGGTCGGGAAAGGCCGTCTCGATCGGGCCGACGACGCGACGCTTGGCGCCCTCGCCCACCTCGGCGGTGACGTCCCGTGCGGTGTACTCGCCCGCCGTGTTGGCTCCTCGGAACTCCTCGCGGAGGTAGTCGCTGGCGGCCTCGACCGCCTCGACAGCCACCGCCGATAACTCGTCGCGCGTCGCCATGGTACAGTCGTCTGGCCCGACCGAGTAATGTGTGACGCCCACATAACAGGATACCGACAGGACACCGTGGCGTGAGTGGCCCCGTAGCGTACCGGCCGACGGTGGGCGCGTGGCGAACTGCATTTCACCGTCGGGGACCGACGGCGGGTATGGACCTCACCGAGCGACCCCGCCGGCTCCGTCGCGACGGCGTCCGCGAGTTGGTCGCCGAGACCCACCTGGACGCGTCGGACCTGATCGCGCCGGTGTTCGTCGACGCGACCGCCGACGAGCGCCGCCCCATCGAGTCGATGCCCGGTCACGAGCGGGTGCCCGTCGGGGCCGCCGTCGACCGCGTCGAGGAGGTGCTCGCGACCGGGGTCGAGGCGGTCATTCTCTTTGGCGTCCCCGAGTCGAAGGACGAGGAGGGCACCCGTGCCTGGGCCGAAGACGGCGTCGTCCAGCGCGCGCTGCGCCGGGTGACCGAGGCCACCGACGCCTACGTGGTCGCCGACCTCTGTCTCTGCGAGTACACCAGCCACGGCCACTGTGGTGTTCTCGACCCCGACGCCCGGGCGGACCGGGACGCCCCCGACCCGGGGGACCACGCCGACCACCTCACCGTCGACAACGACGCCACGCTCGACCGCCTGGCGCGGACGGCGGTGTCCCAGGCCCGGGCGGGCGCGGAGATGGTCGCCCCCAGCGGGATGGTCGACGGCCAGGTAACTGCCGTCCGCGAGGCGCTCGACGACGAGGGGTTCGAGAACGTGGCGGTGATGAGCTACGCCGCGAAGTACGAGTCGGCCTTCTACGGCCCGTTCCGCGACGCCGCCGACGGCGCGCCCGCCTTCGGCGACCGCCGGCACTACCAGATGGACCCCCGCAACGCCCGCGAGGCCCACCGGGAGGTCACGCTGGACGACTACCAGGGCGCCGACGTAGTGATGGTCAAGCCCGCGCTGCCGTACCTCGACGTGGTGCGGACGGTGCGCGAGCGAACCGACCGCCCCGTCGCCGCCTACAACGTCAGCGGCGAGTACGCCATGCTCCACGCCGCCGCCGACCGCGGGTGGCTCGACCTGGAGGCCACCGCCGTCGAGTCACTGACCGCGATCAAGCGCGCCGGCGCCGACCTGATCCTCACCTACTTCGCCGAGGACGTCGCCGACCACCTCTGACCGCGACTCGCTCGCGGAGACGCAAGTCCCTTTTTATCGCCCGCCGGAGTGGTCCCGTGAGCGACCCGGAGCCGGACCCGCCGACGGTCGACGCCCCGATGGAGGGGTGGCGTGAGGTCGAGCGCTACGTCGAGACGGTGTTCGAGTTGGCCGCGGTCCGCGTCCGCGGGCACACCGCCCTGTTCGAGGACCGCGCTGTCACCGAGGCCGCCGTCGCGGCCGGCCTCGACGACCAGCCGTGGCGGTTTCTCTTTGTCACCCGTCTCGAGTTCACCCCACCGCTGGCGCCCGGCGTCGGTCCCGCCTCGATCTACCCGACGGTCACGAGCGAGGCGACGGGGTCCTTTGCCGACGACCTCCGTGAGCGCGGCTTCGAGTCCGTCGAGCGGGGCCGCCGGGAGCGGGTCCGCACCGACGCCGGTGACCGCGCCCGTCTGCGGCGGTTCACCGCCGTCTACCGGCCACGGGGCGGCGACACGTTCGACGTGGAGGGGTGGCTCGCCGTCTGGACCCACGGCGGCGAGTTCCGCGTCGCGGGCGGTGCCTACCCCACCCAGTCGTTCGGCGACGGGACCGCCGCCGTCGTCGACGCGAGTCGGTTCCGGAACGAACTGCTCGATCTGGTCCGTGCCGTGGAGTGACCGGCAGCGACGGCAACGCTTACACACCCGGGCACCGGGGACACGCGTATGCCCCAACAGGAGCGGGTGTTACTGGTCGGCGGCGGGGGACGGGAGCACGCGATCGCGGCGGCACTCGCCGAGGACTGCGAGTTACACGCCGTCGCGTCGAACCGCAACCCGGGTGTCGCGCGCCTCGCGACGGGAGTGACGACGCTCGACCCGACGGCCCCCGACGGCGTCGTCGACGCGGCCCGTGCGGCGGCGGCCGACCTCGCGGTGATCGGCCCGGAGGCGCCGCTCGCGGCCGGGGTGGTCGACGCACTGGACGACGCCGGCGTGTACGCCTTCGGCCCGACGCGGGCCGCAGCGCGGATCGAGACCGACAAGATCTGGGCACGACGGTTCATGCGCGACAACGACGTGCCGGGCTGTCCGGCGTTCGAGACCTTCGAGGGGAGCGAGGCGGCCGCCGAGTACGTCGCCGGCCTGGACCACGACGTGGCGGTGAAGCCCCGCGGACTCACCGGCGGAAAGGGGGTGCGGGTGACCGGCGACCAGCTCACCCGTGCCGAGGCCGCCGACTACGTCCGCGAGTCCGGCTACGAGGAGTGGGTGATCGAGGAGCGTCTGGTCGGCGAGGAGTTCACCGTC
>CAZQHW010000222.1:0-4183 GCA_964593395.1 uncultured Halobacteriales archaeon | reverse complement strand
CCGGACCGGGAGTACGCCGACGGCGCCATCCCGCACTCGCTGTCGGGGTACGCCCTGGCCCACGAGGTCGGGTGTCCACTCGCGGTGCAGCGGGCGATCCCCCACGTCATCGGCGAGGTGCCCGAGCGCACCCTAGAGGCGGAGATAGTAAAGAGCGCGAACAGCGTCTCCTCGAACGCGATCACGCAGGCGACGATGGGGATCAGCCTCGAGGAGTGGATCGAGCAGTACTCCCAGACCTCCTGACTCGTCTCCAAGGGTATGTTCACCTGCCGGCGTCGAACGAGGTCCAGAGACGACCGGAACAGTCTCGAACAGGCAGGAAGCCCCCGGCCCATTTCAGTCCTGCCCGGCAGGGGCTCTCTGGCTCTCCCCGGCGTCGATAGCCTCTCGTCAGTCGGTTCCTGGACGCTGCCGGCCGACCGGGTCAGAACGCTTAACAGCGCCACTCTCGAACGTTGACTATGCAACACGTGAAGATCCCGCAGGACCGCGTCGGTGTGCTCATCGGCGAGGGCGGTGAGACGATGCGAACGATCGAGGACCGGGCCGGCGTCCGTCTCGACATCGACTCCGAGAACGGTTCGGTCGGGATCGAGAAGACGGGCGACCCCGTCACCGCGTTAAAGGGACCGGACATCGTCCGGGCGATCGGTCGTGGGTTCAGTCCCGACGTCGCACTCGGCCTGCTCGACGACGAGATGATGATGCTAGACGTCGTCGACATCGAGGCCGCCAGCCGCAACGACAACGACCTCCGGCGTCAGAAGGGGCGACTCATCGGCGAGAACGGCCGCACCCGCGAACTGATGGCCGAACTCACCGGGGCGGCGGTCGTCGTCTACGGCTCGACCCTGGGGGCGATCGGCACCCCACAGCAGGTAAAGGCGGTCCGCGAGGCCGCCGAGATGCTGTTGGACGGCGCTCCTCACGGCACGGTGTACTCGTTTTTGGAGGAGAAACACAACGAACTCAAGCGCCAGGGAATGGAGTACCACCGCTTCGTCGGCTGATCACGACGCGGCCGACGGCGGGTTGATGAACAGCGCGTCGGCGACGGCGAACGCCCCCAGTACCGACGCGACGGTCATCGACCTCTGTACCGACACGCCGAGCGCGACCGTCGCCGCGAACCCGAGTACGAACGCCAACGGGATCGCGACGAGCACCACATCGTACCGAGACAGCTGTGCGAGTCGCCGGAGAGCGTTGCCACTACCTGTCATGTAGTTCTCACCCTTCACGACATAGTATGTCGATCATCTGTAATAACTCTTTCCCAGGTAAGGTCGAACGAACCCCCTGACAACCACATTTGAACCTTTGATGAACTGTCTGTATGAATTCCAGGGTTAGCTGCGTAGATTGTAGAAATTATCCAGATAAGTTATCAACGGGCCGGTGGGGCGGCGCCGGTGACACAGCGGTTAAGTGGACGGAGGCCGTACGTTGGGGTATGCCAGTCGAGCCCTGGCTGCTGGCCGCCGGCGTGCTGTTCCTACTGGGGCACGTCGTGATCCTGTTGTTCTTCTACCGGTTGCGACAGGGCGCCGGCCAGTCGGAGCCGGACGCGAACGAGGTGGACGCGGTCAGTTGTCAGGAGTGTGGCGCCGAGAACGACGGTCAGTACCAGTTCTGTCGTGAGTGTGCCGCGGAGCTGCCGGGCGGACTGGCCGTCAGCGGCGACGGCAACGCGCCGGAGTCCCGGGGAATGTTGTAGCGGGACCCCCGACTTTGACGGTGGTGGGGGGTGTGAAGCCGGTATGCCGGAGTCGGACCTCGCGGAGCGGGTGCGAGCGGCCCTCGAGACGGACCCCGGGGAGTTCGAGACAGCGGTGCAGGAAGAGGTCGACCTACTTCGCTCGGAGATCGCCGACGGCACCTTCGACAACCCGCAGGCGATCGTCGGGATGGAACACGAACTGTACGGCGTCGACGAGCGGACCGACGACCTGGTCCGGATCCCCCGCGACCTGCTCGAGTACGTCTCGTTCACGAAGGAACTCGGACTCCACCAGGCCGAGACGCACACGAGCCCCCAGCCGCTGAACCGCTACGGTCTGACTGCACAGGAGGCGGAACTGCGGGCGCAACTGACCGCCGCGAGAGGCGCACTACGTCGCGAGGGGTACCGCGCCGTCAGCGGCGGCATGGCGGTACCGACGCCGACCGGGGAGACGATGCTCGGGTACCTCTCGGACACCGCTGTCGTCGACGGCGTGCGGATCGCCGCCAACATGAGTGACTCCGTGCGCTACCACGCGATGTCGAACGCCCAGCAAGCAGGGTACGAACCCGGCATGAAACTCGACGCGCCCCACGTCAGCCACCAGTTCGACACGGTCGTCCCCGAGAGTCTCATCTGCTCCATCCAGCCACACTACCAGTTGGCGAGCGCCGAGGACCTCCCCGAGCAGTTCCGTTACGCCCTGCGGGTCGCCGGACCGGTGCTCGCGCTGACGGTCAACGCCCCCTTCTTTCCGCCGGACCTGTACGACGACGTCCCCGTCGAGGCGGTGCTCGCGGACGCCCACATGGAACACCGGATCGGCGTGTTCGAGTCGGTGCTCAACGACCCCGACGCGAAGAAGGTGCGGTTCCCCCGGGACATTGAGTCGCCGGAACAGGCGATCGACCGGATCGCCGGCGACAGTACGATCGTCCCGATGCTCGTCGAGAAGCGCGGTCGCTTCGACGACGCCTGGGCCCACGTCCGCCACAAACACGGCTCCTACTGGCGGTGGGTCCGCCCGGTGTTCGACGGCCCCACCCGAACCGACGCAAACGCCCGCATCGAGTTCCGGCCGATCCCCGCACAACCGACGGTACGGGACTGTATCGGCGTGCTCGCGCTGTTTGCCGGACTGATGGCGAGTCTCTCCCGGCGTGCACACCCGGTGTACGACCTGAACTGGGAGCAGGCACGGGAGAACTTCTACGCGGCCACCCGGGACGGACTGCAGGCCGAGATGGAGTGGATCGACGCCGACGGCGAGCGCACCACCGACGCCGACCGGATGTACGCCGACCTCTTCGAACACGCCTACGACGGCCTGAAAACCCACGCGATCGACCACGGCACGGCGGCCACCTACCTGGAACCGTTGCGGCGCCGGGTCGAACACGGGATCACCCCCGCACGGTGGACCGTCGAGCGGGCCCGTGACCACGCCGCCGAGGGGGCCGACCTCGCGACGGCGATCCACGAGGCACACTGTGACTACGTCGACCGCCAGCGCCGCACCCTCATCGAGGGCTCCTTTTACGACTGGCTGCCGTGACCGTACTTAAACGAGTGGCGTGCGAACAGTTCGCAACCCACGAGCGACGGCGAGCCGGGGAGTTCGCCGAGCGATCCGCTACCCTTATGTAGAATAGCATTCAACCCACAGACGTCATGGCTCAACAGATGGGCGGACAGCCGCTTATCGTACTGTCCGAGGAATCGCAGCGCACCTCGGGCAAGGACGCACAGTCGATGAACATCACCGCAGGAAAGGCCGTCGCCGAGTCCGTTCGCACGACTCTCGGTCCGAAAGGGATGGACAAGATGCTCGTCGGTTCGACGGGCGACGTCGTCGTCACGAACGACGGCGTGACTATTCTCTCGGAGATGGACATCGAGCACCCGGCGGCGAACATGATCGTCGAGGTCGCCGAGACCCAGGAGGACGAGGTCGGCGACGGCACCACCACTGCGGTGGTCGTCTCCGGTGAACTGCTCAAGCGCGCCGAGGACCTGCTGGAGCAGGACATCCACCCGACCACGCTCGCGGACGGCTACCGTCAGGCCGCCGAGCGCGCAAAGGACGCTCTAGAGGAGATCGCCATCGACGTCGACGCGGAGGACACCGACATTCTCCAGCAGATCGCCGCCACGGCGATGACGGGCAAGGGCGCCGAAAGCGCAAAGGGCACGCTCTCTCAGCTCATCGTCGACGCCGTCCGCTCGGTCGCCGACGACGAGGGTGTCGACCTCGACAACATCAAGATCGACAAGGTGGTCGGCAGCGCCATCGAGGAGAGCGAACTCGTCGAGGGCGTCATCATCGACAAGGAGCGCGTCCACGAGAACATGCCCTACATCGTCGAGGACGCCGACGTCGCCGTTCTGGACGACGCTCTCGAGGTGAAGGAGACGGAGATCGACGCCGAGGTCAACGTCACCGACCCCGACCAGCTC
>CAZQHW010000221.1:0-4201 GCA_964593395.1 uncultured Halobacteriales archaeon | reverse complement strand
CCGCGCTCCCGACCTCGAGACCGGCCGCGCGGCCGACCTCCTCCTGGTCGCCGACAAAGACGTACGACACGTCCCGCTCGTCGGCGATCTCGGGCAGGTGCATCACGATCTCCTCGGGTTGGACGTCCTCGGCGACGAGGACGAGTCGAGCGTTGCCTCGCTCGATTGCTTTTGTCGTCTCGTTCGTTCCCTTTCGAACCGATCCCGTGTCCCGTGCGACCTCGAGGGCCTCGAGGGCGTCCTCTTGGAGGTCCTGTGGGACGTCAAAGTCTACGTACACTGGCATTGTTGTTACCTCCCGCACGCGGGTTCGGGTGCGCCCTTCGAGACCCGGGCGGCACCCTCACTACCCCGTGCAGAGCGTGTCTTGCGGTTGCCACCCTCCTCATAAAACCGTTTTCAAACGGTCGTCCGGGCCGGCGAGGCAGATTCGACCCCTCCACTTGGCGACCCCTGAACCCCCGCCGCCGACGGTGTGGAAAGCGTCTTTGCCGGGCGCCGGCTACCGTGTCGCGTGTCATCCGACGACGGCACCGGTGAGGTGGCGGACGACCCGACTGTCGCCGCCCTCGCTCGCGACCTTCGGGCCGCCGCCCGCCGCGACGACCAGCGGCGCCTGCTAGTGATCGCCGGCGACGACGACGAGCGCGTCGACGCCGCCGCTCGGGACGCCCTGGCCGCCGCCGACCTCTCGCTCGTAAACACTGCCGTCGTCGGCGACCGTCGGGTTCTCGACGCCCAGCGTCACGCCCCGGAGCACGCCCGGGAGTTGCTCGGCACCACACGACAGGCGGTCGTGTTCGACGCCCGCGACCGTCTCGTGCCGAACGCGCTGGGCAGCGTCGTCGGCGCCGTCGACGGCGGCGGACTGCTCGTCCTTCTGACCCCGCCGCTGGAGCACTGGCCCGACCACACCGACGAGTTCGACGCCAGCCTCGCCGCCCCGCCCCACGACCCGGGCGAGGTGACCGGTCGCTTTCGTCGCCGGTTCGTCGACACGCTCCGCGAGCACTCCGGCGTCGCGGTGTACGACGCCCACGCCGACCGGGTACGCGACGACGGCGCCACGGACCAGGACCACCCGGCCGTCCCGGACCGCGAGTTCGACCCCGTGCCGCCCGCGAACGCCCGCTTCCCGGCTCCGGTGTACCGGGCCACGCGGACCCGCGACCAACACGACGCCGTCGCCGTTCTCGAAGCCGTCGCACCCTCTCCGCTGGAGGGCGAGAACGGCGACCAGGTCGACGCTCCCGGGCCACGCGCGGCGGTCGTCGAGGCCGACCGCGGCCGGGGAAAGTCGAGTGCCGCCGGCCTGGCCGTCGGGGCGGTCGTCGCCGCCGGCGGCGAGGTCGTCGTCACGGCTCCCGACCGGGCGAACGCCCGGGAGGTACTGGCCCGCGGTCGTGAGGCGGTCGACGCGCTGGATGCCGACGCCCACGCTGGTGACGGACCCGGTGAGACGGAGGGGCCCGACCCTCTCCGCTCGGCGTCCGGGGGGAGTCTGCAGTACCGCTCGCCCGCGGAGGCGGTCGACAGCGCCGCGGAGGCGGATCTGCTCGTGGTCGACGAGGCGGCGGCGATACCGGTCGACCGCCTGGCGGAGACACTCGACGCCGACCGGGTCGTGTACGCGACGACGGTCCACGGCTACGAGGGGACGGGCCGCGGCTTCGCCGTGCGCTTCCGGGACCGACTCACCGACGCGGCACACGAGGTCCACGAGATACGGATGGACGAACCCGTCCGGTACGCGCCCGGCGACCCGGTGGAGCGGTGGGCGTTCGATGCACTCCTACTCGACGCCCGCCCGCCGGTCACGCCCGCCGTGACGGACGCCACCGCCGAGACGGTCGCGTACCGGCAGGTCGACCGCGACGCCCTCGTCGCCGACCCCGCTCGACTGCGGGAAGTCGTCGGCCTGCTCGCCCGCGCACACTACCGCACCGAACCGAACGACCTCGCCCGCCTGCTCGATGCCCCGAACGTCACGGTCAGGACCCTCGTGACGGCGCCGGACGACGGCCGCGAGCACGTCGTCTCGGTCGCGCTACTCGCCCGCGAAGGTGGCCTCTCGGCGGAACGGCGAGCGAGAATGTACGAGGGCGAGCGGGTCCGCGGCCACATGGTGCCGGACGTGCTCACCTCGCAGTTGCGCGACCCCGACGCCGGCGACCCCGTCGGCCTGCGCGTGTTGCGGATCGCCACCCACCACGCGGTCCGCTCACGAGGGCTCGGCTCCAGGTTGCTCGACGCGGTGCGCGGGGAGTTCGGTCCCGGCGACGCGTCCGACACCGAGGCCACGGTCGACCGGGACAGTCCCGGGGCGCCGGCGACGGTTGACTACCTCGGCGTTGGATTCGGCGCGACGCCGCGCTTGCTGTCGTTCTGGACCAGCAACGGCTTTCGCACGGTCCACCTCTCGCTCTCGCGCAACGACCGCTCCGGCGAGCACTCAGCGGTGATGATTGCCGGCCTCACGGCCGCCGGGCTGGACCTGGAGACACGCCACGTCGAGTGGTTCCGCGAGCGGACCGTCTCCGCGGCGTCGGGACCGCTTTCCACGGTGGACCCGGACGTGGTGCGGGCGGCGCTCCGGGCGACCGCGGGAGCCGGAGACCCACCCGTGCCGGATCTCGACGACCGCGAGTGGCGCCTCGTCGCCGGTGCCGCCTACGGTCCTGGGCTGTACCAGGTGCGTCCGGCGCCGTTCCGGGAACTGGCCGTCGCCGGGATCGTCGACCCCGACGCGGGGCTGTCGCCGGGCGAGGAGCGCCTGCTCGTGGGGGTCGTGTTGCAGGGTCGGCCGGTCGAGGCGGTCGCCGACGCGCTCGACTACCACTCGGCGGGCGAGTGTCTGCGAGCGGTCGGCGCTGCGGTGGGGACACTCGCCGACCGGTACGGTGGTCGCGTGGTCAGCGCGGAGCGCGACCGCTACGACTGAGGCGGGCGCTTTTGACCCTGCGGCCCACACGCCCGAGTGTGCCGGTCGACCCGTTCTTTCTGGTCGCCGTCGGCCTGCTGGTCGGGGGAGTGCTCGCGGTGGCGGTCCCGCTCGTCCCCGGGCCGGCGCTGTCGGTCGGCGGCGTCTGGCTGTACTGGTGGTCGACGAGTTACGCCGACCCGTCGACGCCGGTCGTCGTGGGCCTGACACTCGTCGGCGTCGCGGCGGTCGCCGTCGACCTCGGCGCCGAGGTGCTCGGGGCCCGCGCGGGCGGTGCCTCGACGCTGTCGTCGGTGCTCGCCGCCCTCGTCGGTGTCGGGCTGCTGTTTCTGGTCGGTCCCGTCGGGATGCTCGTCGGGCTCGCCGCCACGGTCGTCGTGGTGGAGGTGTACCGCGGGGCGAACCTCCGTGAGGGAGTGCGAGCCGCGGCCGTGGCCGTCGCCGCTGCGCTCGCGTCGGGGGTCGTCCAGGCGGTGCTCGCGCTGTCACTGCTCGTGGTTTTTCTCGCCGCCGTGCTGTGAGTCAGGGCCGGACGGCCATCATCACTTCGTCGACGTACTCGTCGCCGATGCGGTAGTGGCTCTCGCGCACGGCCTCGACCTCCCAGCCGTGGGCCTCCAGAAACTCGATGGCGCGTTCGTTTGTCGCGGGCGCCGACTGGTAGATGCGCTCGAGATCGCGGTCCTCGCCCCAGGCCAACCCGCGCTCCAGCAGTCGCTCGCCGACGCCCTGGCCGCGGTACTCCTCGAGGACGCCCAGGGTGAGTCGTGCGGTGTGTGACAGTTTCTCGACGGTGGGCCTGTGGAGGTGGACCCAGCCGACGACGTCCTCGTCGACCGTGGCGACAAAGAACATCCGCGACTCCACCTCGTCGTGCCGGAGGATGGTCTCCTCGTGGTCGATGACGTCGGCGACGCTCTCGGCCTCGATGTAGGTGCGCTCGGCGGCCACCTGGCGGATCACGCCGACGAGCCCCGAGAGGTCGGCGTCCCGGGCCGGGCGGACCGCGAACTCCACGCCGTCCTCGCTGTACTGCTCGCGTTCGCTCTCCTCGATCGCCACCTGCAGTCGGCCGTCGACCCGTTCGACGTAGCCGTCGCGTTTCAGGATCGCCACGTGGTGTCTGAACCCTCGCTCCGAGAGCCCGAGTCGCTCGCGCACTCGCTGTGGTCGCTGCGGCCCGCTCTCCTCGAGGTGCTCGTAGATCGCTCGACGCCCGTCGTTGTCGATGGCGGGCGCTCCGGTCGCACTCATGTGTGG
>CAZQHW010000220.1:0-4220 GCA_964593395.1 uncultured Halobacteriales archaeon | reverse complement strand
GCCGTACCGGTCGCGGATCTGCTCGCCCCGGTAGCCGACCACGACGACGATCTCCTCGACGCCGAGGTCGACGAGGCGGTCGAGAACGTGGGTCAACAGTGGTCTGTCGGCGACCTCGACCATACCCTTCGGTTTGTCGTCGGTGAGCGGCCGGAGCCGGGTCCCCTCCCCGGCGGCGAGCACGACACCCTGCATACTCTCCGCTGGCGGCTGACGCCGCTATAGGCCTTTGGGAACCGACTCAGGGGTGGGAGACAGTCCGAGCGGGACGCAAGACGGAACGGTATCCTTTTGCCCGCGATGCGCCTCTGGCGGCGTAACGCAGACCGGATGGCCGACCACAACGTCGTCCTGCTCGGCGGCTATGACTACGAGTACCCCCGCGAGAAGTCCCTGAAGCGGGGGCTGGAGAGCCAGGGGTACGACGTGCTGGAGTGCCGGTACGCCGACGAGCAGGTGTTCATCGGCCCGCGGAAACTGCTGCTGTTGCCACTCTACTACCTGCGCCTGTACCGCCGCTTCCGCGCGCTGGAGCGCGAGGCCGAGTTCGAGGCCGTCCTCGTCACGAAATTCAACCACCTCCTGTTGCCGCTGGCATGGCTGCTGGCCCGGCGACACGGCTGTCCGCTCGTGTACGACGCCTTCGTCTCGCTTCGGGGGACGGTGGAGATGCGCGGGGTGAACCCCGTCGTCGTCCGGGGAATCGCCCTGCTGGAACGGCTGACGATGCGACTGCCGGACCGCCACCTCATCCCCACCGCCGAACTCGGCACCCTCAACGCCCGTCTCTCCGGCGTGCCGGGTGAGCGCTTCTCGGTCGTGCCGCCCGGCGCCGACGAGGACCGCTTCTACCCCCGGGACGTCCCCGAGCGAGAGCAGTTCACGGCGCTGTACTGGGGGAACCACCTCCCGCACCACGGCCTGGAGACGATCGTCCGCGCGGCCGCCAAACTCGAAGGGGAAGGCGTGGAGTTCGTGGTCCTCGGCGAGGGGCCGATGGAGGCGGAGACGAAGCGCCTCGCCCGCTCGCTCGACCTGGACAACGTCTCCTTCGAGGGTCGGGTGCCGTGGGAGGACCTGTTCGAGTGGATCGCCGCCTCGCAGGTGTGTCTCGGCGTGTTCTCCAGGCACGAGCGGGCGATGGCCAGCATCACGAACAAGGTGTGTGAGAGTCTGGCGATGGGCCGGCCGACCGTGACCGAGCGGTCGCCCGCCACGGAGTCGTGGTTCGAGCACCGCGAGCACGTGTACATGGTGCCACCCGAGGACCCGCACACGCTGGCCGACGCCGTGCTCACCCTGAAGCGCGACCCCGAACTGCGCGAGCGACTGGCTGCGGGCGCCCGCCGGAAACACGAGGCGGAGTTCACCGTCGAGCGGATCGGCGAGCGCCTGGCCGAGGCCGTCAGCGAGGCCTCGGGTCGGCCGCGCCCAACACAGGAGGCGGCCGAGCCGTGACCGACGGACCGACGGGTGAGAGGGACGTGCCGACGGTCGAGACGGACATCGAGCCGCTGCTGGTGAACACATCGGACACCGGCGGCTCCGCGACGGCGACCCGGCGCATCCACGACGGACTGCGGCGGGTCGGCGTCGACTCGCGGCTGCTCGTCCAGGAGAAGGGCAGCGACGACCCGACGATCGTCGGCCCGGAGTCAACGGTCGGGCGGGGGTGGAGTCTCGTCCGCCCGCACGTCGACATGCTCCCGCTGCGCCTGTACGGCCGCGGCGGCGGGTTCGCCGTGAACTGGCTGCCCGAGCGGAAGTTGCGGACGATACGCCGGTTCGACCCGGACGTGGTCCACCTCAACTGGGTGTGGCGCGGCGCGCTGTCGGTGGAGACGATCGGGCGGATCGACCGCCCCGTCGTCTGGCGACTGCCGGACATGACCGCACTGACCGGAGGCTGTCACTACGCCGACGGCTGCGACCGCTTCGAGGACCGCTGTGGCACCTGCCCACAGTTGGGCAGCGACCGGGACCGGGACCTCTCGCGGCTCACCTGGCACCGCAAGCGCCGAGCGTGGGACGACCTCGACCTGACCGTCGTCGCGCCCTCGGAGTGGCTGGCCGAGCAGGCCCGTCGCGCCTCGCTGCTGGGCGACCGTCGCGTGGAGGTGATCCCCAACGGACTCGACGTGGAGACGTACCGCCCCCGCGACCCGGCACTCGGCCGAGAGTTGTTCGACCTCCCCGAGGACAGGCGACTGGTGCTGTTCGGCGCCGTCGACCCGATGGGCGACGGCCGCAAGGGCGCCGACCTGCTGCGAGCGGCGCTGCAGTCGCTCGGCGAGGACCCGCCGGCGGACGTGGAACTGGTCGTGTTCGGCGCCTCGCGGCCGGCGGACCCGCCGGAGTTCAGCTTTCCCACGCACTACACGGGCTACCTCCACGACGACCAGAGTCTCGCGCTGCTGTACTCCGCCGCGGACGCGATGGTCGTCCCCTCGCGCTACGAGGGGTTCGGCCAGACCGTCTTCGAGGCGCTGGCCTGCGGGACGCCCGTCGTCGCCTTCGACGCCACCGGGCCAAAGGACCAGATCGACCACCGTGAGACCGGGTACCTCGCGGAGCCGTACGACCCCGAGTCGCTGGCGGCCGGACTGCGGTGGGTGCTGGAAGACGACGAACGACGGGCGGCGGTCGGCGAGCGAGCACGGGAGGTCGTCGAACGGCGGTACGACCACCGCGAGGTGGCACGGCGGTATCTGGAGTTGTACGGAGAGGTACGCGCCTAAACCATCCGGTGACCGCCGCGTGTGGCACCGCTGGGTGGTTACCGAAGTCGTTATTTCGAGTGCGCCTACAGAGGCGACACGGCGATTCTCGATGATACCCGGACCCATCCGACCGGTCGTCCAGCGCGTTTACGACGCCGTCCTCCGCGAGCGGCTCCCGCTGACGATGGGTGCCGTCGCCGGCGTCCCAGCACTCTACCCGAGGCTGCTCGACGCCACGAAGAATCACCCCGACTACAAGCGGGGGCTGATCCGGGCGATCCACGACAACTGCGGGGACCGGTCGGTCACGGTCGTCGGACTCGGCCGGGGCGTGTCGACCGTGCATTGCATACGGGCGGGCGCGACACGCGTCGACGCCTTCGAGGCGTCGGCATCGATGATCGGCGTCGCAGAGCAGACGTTCGCTGCCTGTCCGTACGACCCGACCGAGCGAGTTACCGTTCATCACAGCGTCGTCGGGGAAGCGGTCGAGGTGTACGGCAAAGGGGTCGGTGACCAGGTCTCGGTGGACGAACTTCCCGGGAACGACGTGTTGGTGCTGGACTGCGAGGGGGCCGAGCGGTCGATCCTCGACGGACTGTCCGACGATCGACGTGGGTCAACGGCGATCGTGGAGACACACCCCGAGCGAGGCGTCCCGACCGACGAGACACGGGAGCGCCTGGAGCGACTGTACGGCACCGTCAGGGAGCGCGAGTACATGCCCGAGGACGACCGGGGCAAGCGGGTCCTCGTCGCTCACCACGACTGACGACTCCCGGCCACGCGACACGGGAGCCCCGTCCGGGGCGGGTGTCGGCTGCGCACACGCCCGAAACGGGCCGACTAAGTGCGCCCGTGTCGCCGGCACAGACATGGAGCGACCGAGGAGTCTGGTGACCGGAGGCGCTGGGTTCGTCGGGAGTCATCTCTGCGAGCGACTCCTCGCGGACGACCACCACGTGATCTGTCTGGACAACTTCGGCAGCGGCCGCCGCGCGAACGTCGACCACCTCATCGGTCGCGAGGCGTTCCAGTTGATGGAGGCCGACGTGCGCGACCCGCCGACGCTCCCGCCGGTCGACGAGATCTACCACCTCGCCTCTCGCGCCTCACCGAAGGACTTCACCCAGTTTCCCGTCCAGATCGCGCTGACAAACACGGAGGGGACGCGCAACCTGCTCGAACACGCGCTCGACTGTGACGCACGGGTGCTGTACGCCTCCACCAGTGAGGTGTACGGCGACCCCGAGGTCCACCCACAACCCGAGTCGTACAACGGCAACGTCAACATTCGCGGACCGCGGGGCTGTTACGACGAGTCCAAGCGCTTCGGCGAGACGCTGACCGTCGCCTACCACGAGGAGTACGACCTGGACGTCCGCACCGCCCGCATCTTCAACACGTACGGTCCGCGGATGCGCACCGACGACGGTCGCGTCATCCCTAACTTCTGCGCGCAGGCCATCCGCGGCGAGGACCTCACCGTGTACGGCGACG
>CAZQHW010000219.1:0-4220 GCA_964593395.1 uncultured Halobacteriales archaeon | reverse complement strand
GAGACGATCTTCCCCGCGTCCGAGATGACGAAGGCACCGTCCAGTCGGGAGAACTCCTTTAACATCACGTTGACAATGGGGTCGCCGACGTGGACGTGTGACTTCTCGAAGGGGTTGTACGACAGCGGGCGGGACTTGTTCATCACCTTGCCGGCGTCGCCGACGACGAACAGGGCGCCGACGGGTTTGCCCTTTTGTCCCTTCTTTCCGAGTTCGATCGCCAACTCTAGAACGTCGCGGATGACGTCGGTCGGTGCCCGGGAGTCGCTGAACAGGTCGTACACGCCACTGCGGGGAAAGGTGTCTGACCGGATCCGCGAGACGGTGTCGATCCCGTCGCCGAACACCCGGGAGACACAGACGAGGGCGTCACCCTCGTTGACGTGGTCGTTCTCTAGCGCTCCCTCGACGCCGAAGCGGATCCGCGCTTCGATGTCGTCGAACTCCAGGGGTAACTCGACGAACTGTTCGGCGCCGACGTCGTTGTCCGGCGCCACGACGATCACCGCGAGGTCCTCCAGGTCGGAGAACCGCTCGTAAAACGACCCGCTCGGGGAGAACAACAACACGGCGTCGGTGTCGGCGACGACGTCACCGAGCAGGTCCGCCACATCCACCATCGTCCTGACCACTCGCAGGACGCGAAAAAGACTTTCGCACCGTCGTACGACCGTCCGCGGCTACTCCGCGAGCGTGCCCCACTCGCCGTCGTAGAAGGTGACCGGCGCCGCGTCGTCGTTCAACACGGCGGCGTTCTCCACGTGTCCGAGGTACACCGTGTGGTCGCCCGCCTCGTGGGCGGTCTCGACCGTGCAGTCGACGTACGCCAGCGACTCCTCGAACACCGGGGCGCCCGACGCCTCGACCCGGGTGGGGTCGTCCTCGAAGGGGTCCCGGTCGAGGTCCACGATGTCGGCGAAGTGTTCGCCCAACTCGCGTTGGTCGGCGGTCAACACGTTCACGCAGTAGCCGTCGACGCCGTTCTCGCCGTCGTCTTCCAGCAGTTCGTACGCCTTGGTGCCGTGGTCGATGCAGACCAACACCAGCGGCGGGTCGAGCGAGACGCTCGAGAAGGCGTTGACCGTGATCCCGTGTGGGGGATCGGTGGGCAGCGTGACGACGGTGACACCGGTCGCGAACCGTCCCAGTACCGACCTGAACGTGTCCGACTCCATACGGGTGGTTCGGCCGACGCCGGCATAGACCCCTCGATCCCGTCGCCGACGAAAAGCAACGGTTATCACCGCCGGCGCGGCTACACGCGAACAATGCAACGCCGGGCAGCAGCGGGGTACGTCACGCTGTTTCTGGTGCTCGCGGTCGGGGCGTACGGCCTGGTAGCGGTTACCGCCGCCCCCACGGTGACCGTCGAGGACCCCGACCACCGGCTCACCGCCGGCGACCAGTTCACCGTCGGCGACCGCACCTACACCGTCGAGTCGGTCGCGGTCGAGGAGGAGGAGGGTGAACACGGTGGCGGCGGACTGCTCTACTCGGCCAGCGTCGCCTGGACGAACGACACCGCCCGCTACACGGAGACGTGGGCCGCCGCCGACACCGTCGACCTCGATCTCACGCTCCAGGGCGCCCGGTTGAACGGCACCTACGCCGTTCTCGTGCCCAACGTCTCCGACCCCACCGAGGCCACCCTCCGGGCGATGCCCGAGACCCTCGACTACGAGGAGCGCGACGGCGTCACCTACGTCGTCGAGGAGCGCGACGACGGCTCCATCGAACAGACCCCGATCGACCAGTACGACGACCTCCAGCGCGAGACCGTCACCGAGGGCACGGTCGACTACCGCGGCAACGACACCCGCCTTGCGATCACCGACGAGGGCGTCACCCTGTCGTGGACCGCCTCCCGCACTCAGACCGTCGACCTCGCACAGGAGCAAAACGTCACCCTCAACGACCAGCGCTTTTTCAGCTTCTTTCCGCACGCCGAACCCGACGACGCGAACCCCGAGGTGCTGCTGACGACCGACGCCACTGACTACCGCGACCGCGTCGCACAGGCCGAGCGGTACCACGAGCGGACGAACGGCCTCTGGGGGGTCACCATCGTCAGCGTCGTCGCCGCCGTTCTCCTGGTCGCGCTGGCGTTTCTCCCGCGGAAAGACGTCTGAGGCGTGTCGACGCCCGATCCCCCGGCCCTGCGAGGCCCGTCCGCGAGGCACAAGTGTCGCCGGTCCGATCGCCCGACATGGTCGACCGTGACGTGACCGACCTCTACCGCGAGTTCGGCGACGAGCGGCTCCCGCCGGGCCAGCGGGAGACGACGGACTTTCCCGTGCTGTCGAAAGGCGGCGAGCCGTCGGTCGACACCGACGACTGGACGTTGTCGGTCACCGGCGCCGTCGACCGCGAGATGGCCTTTGACTGGGAGGCGTTTCGCGCCCTCCCGAGCGAGACCCAGCGCCAGGACTTCCACTGCGTGACGGGGTGGTCCCGTCTCGGGAACGAGTTCACCGGCGTCACCTTCCCCACGCTCGCCGAGCGGGCGGGCGTCCACGACGACGCCGTCCACGTCCTGTTTCACGCTCACGACGGCTACACGACGAACCTGCCACTACAGCAGTGTGATCGTGAGTGTGTGCTGTTCGCGTGGGCGTTGGACGGCGAGCCGCTGCCTCGCGACCACGGCGGCCCGCTGCGGGTCGTGACACCCCACCGCTACGCCTACAAGGGCGCGAAGTGGGTCAGCGGCGTCGAGTTCCTGCCCGAGCGAGAGCGGGGTTTCTGGGAGCGACGCGGTTACTCCGACACGGCGGACCCGTGGGCGGAGGACCGCTACGGGTAGTTACAGTTCGCCCAGTTTTCGCAGCAGTTGGCCGCGGTACTCCTCGTCGCTGGTGATGCCTTTCAGTTCGAGGACGTTACGCTCGAGTTTGTCGACGGCGATGTTGAAGGCGTTTTTCGCGCCGTAGCCCTCGCCGGAGCCGGCGACCTGGCCCTTCGAGGTGCGCAGGCGGATCTGACACTGGATGAGCGGCGTGCCACGCAGTCGCTCCTTGTGCTCGTGGAACCGGACGTGGGCGTGTAACACCTCCATGTCGCCGTACTTGTCGACGACGCGCTCGATGTCCTCGCGGACCGCATCACGGGAGAGTCCCTCGAGCAGTTCGATGTTCGTTATCTGCACGTCCAGGCGGTCGCGCTCGGTGTACGACAGCGCCCGGAGCACGTCGGTCTTCGTGATGATCCCGATCACGCTCTCGTCGTCGTCCTCGGGGGTGACGACGAGCCCGCCGTAATCCTGGGCGAGCATGCGCTCGACGGCGTCGCGAACGGACTCATCGGGGGTGGTGGTGGCGACCGGGCTCGACAACACGTCGTAGACGGGGATGTCGAGGATACGGTCGACGTCGCCCTTGCGGTCGCCGACGGTCTGGGTGTCCATGCTGCGGACGACGACGTCACCGATATCGTGGGTGGTGACGACGCCGGTGAGCCGACCGTTCTCGTTGAGCACCGGCAGCCGGGAGACGCCGTGCTCTCGCAGGCGGTTTATCACCTTCCCGACACCGTCGTCCTCGCGGACGGTGATCACGTCCTCCGAGCAGATCTGGCCGACGGTCAGCGAGCCGAGGTTCTCCAGAACCGCCTCGAGGATCGCGTCGGCGGTGACGATACCCCACAGCGACTCTCCCTCGATGACGGGAGCGACCTTCGTGCCGCCCTCGATGAGCATCCGGGCGGTCTCGCGGACGTCCTCCGAGCGGTCGACCCGCGGGGCGGGGTCGTTCCGCGAGGGCTTGATCAGCGAGGCGACCTTTGCGTCGTCCTCGACGTGGGACTGCAGCAGATCGCGCTCCGTGAGCACGCCACGGTACTCGCCGTTCTCGGTGACGATGACGCCTTTCGGGTTGTCTGCCTCGAACAGCGCTCGAACCTTCCCGAGGCGTGTGCCGACGTCGACCGACTCGTGCTCCCGAGTCGCTATCTGAGAAATGTCCATCTCCGTCCACGGTTAGCCGGCGACCGTAATCAAACTTCTCTCCTCTCCCGACGACCGGTCACGCCGACGCCGCCGTTCAGGTCCCCCCGTCTCGGCCGGGAACACTGCCAGACAGGACCGCCAGCGGCGGTCCTCGACACCGCCGGGAGACCGTGCCCGACGGTCGACACTCTATTGAGGCGGTCGCCGGAACTCCGGGTATGCAGACCCACGTCGTCCCGGTCGGCTTCGACTACGACCGGATCATCGCGCCGCTGGT
>CAZQHW010000218.1:0-4221 GCA_964593395.1 uncultured Halobacteriales archaeon | reverse complement strand
CCTCGTCGTCGAAGTCGATGTCCAACTCCAGGCGGTCGGTCTCGGGCTCTACCCCTGTCTTGTCCGCCGGGTCCGAGTCGGTCCGGTCATCGTCGCCCGTCGCCGACCGCTCGCTGGCTGCGGGCGCTCCGTCGTCGGTCTCACTCTCGTCCCCGTCCTCGTCTTCGTCTTCGTCGGCCCCGTAGGTGAACGGGTTCCCGGCCGTCGTCTCCCGCTTGCTGCCCGGGATCGTGATGCCGTCGTCTCCGTCGCCCGGGTCGCCGTCGGCGTCATCCGAGTTCGTCGTGTCCGTCTGGCCGTCTCGGTCGTCGCCGGTTCCGTCGTCGTCGCCGGGGACCTCGAACAGGGTCTCGTCCACCTCGCGGGTCCGGAACCGGCCCAGGGCGTCGCTGAGCCGACTGGCCTGTTCGGACAGGCCGGAGGCGGAGTCGGTCACCTCCGTGACGGCGGCGGTTTGCTCCTCGGCGGCGGCGGCGACGTTTTCGGCCTCGCGGGAGGTGCGGTCCGAGATCCCGGCGACCTCGTCTATCATGCCGACGACCTCCTCGGTGGAGGCGGCCTGTTGCTGGGTGGCGGCGCTTATCTCCTGGACGCCGCTGTTTGTCTCCTCGGCGTACTCGGCGATCTCGTCGAGCGCCTCGACGGCGTTGCGGACGGAGTCGGTGTTGTCGGCGATGCGCTCGCCGGTCTCCCTGACGGAGTCGACGGTCTCGTCGGTGGTCGCGTGGATGTGTTCGATGCGCTCCTCGATGCTCTGGGCGGCGCGTTTGGTCTCGCCGGCGAGTTCCTTTATTTCCTGGGCGACCACCTCGAAGCCGTCGTCCTCTCCCTCGACGTCGTCCGCACGGGAGGCCTCGATGTTCGCGTTCAGAGCGATCATGTTGGTCTGGTCCGCGAGTTCGGCGATCACCTCGACGAGTTCGTCGATCTGCTCCATCTCCGCCTCCAGGCGTTCTATCTCCGCGACCGCCTCCCTGCTGTCGGACTCGATCTGGTTCATCCCGGCGATGGCCTCCCGGGCGGCGTCGCGCCCGCGGCGCCCGGCCTGGGCGGTCTGCTCGGAGAGGTCGGCCACCTCGTTCGAGAGGGCGGCGATCTCTTGGACCGTCGTCGAGAGGTCACTCATCTCCCCGACGACGGACTGCAGGGACGCGTTCTGTTGTTCGGCGCCCTCGTTGATCTCTTGGATCGACTCGGTGACCTGGCGACTGGCGCTGCGGACGCCCTGTGCGGACCCGGTCACCTCCTCGGAGGACTGGGCCACCTCGTCGGCAAAGGCCTTCAGTTGGGCGACGGTGCGCTCTATCTCGCCGATCATGGCGTTGAACTCCTCTGCGATCTCCCGCATGGCCTGGCTGCGCTCGGAGGGGTCCATCCGCTGGCCCAGGTTGCCCGCGGCGACGGCCTGCATCACGTCGCGGTACTCGGTGGCCTTTGTCTGGAGGTGGCGGCTGGTGCGTTCGGCCTCCTCGCGGGCGCTCTCGGCCTCCTCGCGGGCGGCGCGGGCCTCCATTATCTGGTTGCGAAGGGCGTCGCGCATGTTCGCCATGCTCTCGTACAGTTGGCCGATGTCGTCGACGCGGTCGGTGCCGAAGTCCACGTCGAGGTTGCCACGGCGCATCTCCTCACTCTTGAGCCGCAGGCGGTTTATCGCCGCCAGCGTCGTGTAGCCGATGAACACGCCGAACAGCGCGATGACGATCACGCCGCCGATCGTCACGAGCAGACCCATCCGCTCGACGGTCGCGACAAACCCCATCGCCTGGGACTCGGGGGTGTGTACGAGCACCGTGTAGTCGGTGCCGGCGACGTTCCCGTAGGAGGGGATAAACGTCTCCTCGCTGCCCCCGACCGCGGAAGCCGACAGCGCGAGTGTCCCGCCGTCGGGGGTGACGTACTCGCCGACGTTCGGCACGACGATCGAGTCGTTGTTCCGTGCACGCTCCTCTTGGGCCTTGAACAGCGCGTCCGCCTGGGCGTCGCCGCGGGGGTACTGCTCGAAGATGGCCTGACCGGTGCTGTCGTAGAGGACTCTGAACTCGCCGCCGGCGGTGTTGTCGACCACGTAGACGAACGCCGAGGCGTTCTCGCCGGCGATTGCAGTGTCGTAGTCCCGCACCCTGACGCCGAACACGACCACCTGGCTCCCGTTGTCGACGGGAGCGGCGTACATCAGCCGTGGCGGGTCACCCGCGGCGGTGCCGACCGCACTGCCGGCGGTGCCGATCACCCGTGGGCCGCCCTCAAACCGGTCGTCGGGGAGCGCACTCGACCACTCGAGGTCCTCCAGGGTCGGCCCGAGTTCGGTCGTCGTCGTCACCGTGTCGCTTTCTAAGTCGACGACGTAGACGTTCTCGGTGCCGGAGAACCTGCTCGCTCGCTCTTGCAGAAACTCGCCGTCGATAGCGTCACCGCCCCCGCCGAGACGCCTGTCGACGCTCGCCGCCAGCGACCCCGCCGCCTGCGTGTTCCGCTCGTGCCAGGTCTGGAACGTGCGTGACTCCTGGGCGGCAATATCGGCGAGGTCGCTCTGGACCCCCGTCTCGACGGTCGCCTGGATCTGGTCGGTGGCGACGAAGCCGATCATCCCGATGGTCAACCCGAGCACCAGAAGCGTCATTCCGAACTTGAGGACGTAGCTCCGGCGGACGAACTCGGGTACCAGCGACCGGAGCACCCCGCTCATACTACCTCCTCTGAGGGTGGGACGCATAAATCCTCACCGCCACGGTGAAAGGTACAAGCCGACCCGGGTCGTAGGACGAGACGATGACCGACGGCGACGTGGACGTCTTCGTCCGACAGACCCGGGCGACACTCGATGCCGAGGGTGACCTCTCCGCGGCCAACACCGACCTCCGGGTCGTTCTCCCGCTGTTGAAGACGCTCGGTTGGGACGTTCACGGTCCCGAGGTGGTCGCCGACTACGTCGTCTCGGCCGAGGGCGAGACCCCCGACGAGGACGACGACGTCACCGTCGACTTCGCGCTCACGCTCGACGACCGACCGACGGTGCTGGTCGTGACCGCGGGCACCGGCACCGACCTCGGACAGGCCCACGGGCACCGCCTGGACGCGGCGATGACCGCCGCCGGTGTCGACCAGGGAGTGGTCACGAACGGGCGGTCGTTCGTGTTCGCCGCCGTTGAGAACGACGAGTTGCAGCAAGTGCGTTGCTCGCTCGCGGAGTTATCCGAGCGGGAGTCGCTGCTGTCGCTGTACACGAAGCGGGCCGCCCGACAGCGCCGCCGTCAGCGTCGTGCACAGGACCGCAGACGAGTCGCCGAGCGCCT
The DNA here is from genome assembly GCA_964593395.1 of uncultured Halobacteriales archaeon. Taxonomy (GTDB): domain Archaea; phylum Halobacteriota; class Halobacteria; order Halobacteriales; family SW-7-71-33; genus SW-7-71-33. The sequence goes on along the minus strand of CAZQHW010000218.1, from coordinate 928 downwards.
CCGTGACCGGCGCGACACCACCGTCGAGCGCGTCACGGAGGCGCTCACCGAGGGCGTCGCGGACCCGGTCGCCGAGGAACTCGCGACCGCCGCCGCCGCCTTTGTCGACGCGACGACCGAGGCACTGGCCGACGGCGCCCACCCGCGGGACGACGCCACCCCCGACACCCCGCCTGAGACCGAGACGTCCGTCGACGAGGACCGCTCCGTAGAGCCCCCGGACGCCCCACCCGGTGAGGAGTCGACAGAGGCCACGGACGCCGACGCTCACGTCTCGACGCCCGACGCGGAGGCCGCGACCGGGACGGGCCAGGCAGCGAGCGACGGGGGTGCGACACGTGTCGAGGCCAACTCGGAGGACCCGCGCAACGAGGCTGCCCCGATGGCCCGCAACGACGGCGAGGACGAGTACGTCGCTCGCTTCTTTGATGAGCACTCCTCGGTCGGCGCCGTCGGCACCACGAGTAGCGCGGGCGCGGTTGCACAGACTGTCCAGTACCTCGTCGAGCAACACGCCCTCGACAACCGTCTCGACCTCCCCTGGGCGCCCGAGGACACCGACGCCCTGCCCCCCTCGACTGCCGTGGTCAACCGGACTCCGGTTCACCCCAGCGGCGACCGGATGACCAACCCCCGGCAGATTGCAAACGGCTACCACGTGGAGACGGCGATGGACACCGACACCGCCCGGGAGGTGGTCGAGGCACTCGCCAAGTTGTCCGGACTCCGAGTGATGTTCCAGGGCCAGTGGTGACGCCGGGTCAGACGCCCAGCGTCGCGGTCGGGTCCATCCCCAGGTTCAGGACGACAAAGGCCAGTGCGGGGCCGAACACCAGCAGTACCCCGATGGCCGTCTTCAACACGGCGCCTGCGTTCATACCGCATAATTGCAAATTCGACGGGGTATAATTTACGGAGTCAGCCGCTC
>CAZQHW010000217.1:0-4237 GCA_964593395.1 uncultured Halobacteriales archaeon | reverse complement strand
CCGCCCCTCGCTCGTCGTCGGTCACTCACCGATCCCCTCCGCGTCGTGGGCGGCTATCTCGCCGTCGACGAGTTCGACCGTGCGGTCGGCGTACTCCGTGACGAGGGGGTCGTGGGTGACGAGCACGACGCTGACCCCTTGCTCGCGGACCCGCTCGAACTCCCCCAGGACGCGCCGGCCGGTGTCCCGGTCCAGGTTGCCCGTCGGCTCGTCCGCGAGCACCACCTCCGGGTCGTTCACGAGCGACCGGGCGATCGCGACGCGCTGTTTTTGCCCGCCGGACAGTTCGTCCGGGTAGTGCTCCAGGCGGTCGCCCAGGCCGACCCGCGACAGCAGCTCCGCCGGTCGCGGGCCACCCTCGGGTGGTCCGGCGAACAGCGTCGGCATCTCGACGTTCTCCCGGGCGGTGAGGGTGGGGATCAGGTAGAAGTCCTGGAACACGAAGCCGACGAACTCCCGGCGGAGGTCCGTCGCAGTGGGGCTGTCGATCTCCGTCACGTCTCGACCGTCCAGTCGCACCGTACCGCCGGTCGGTCCGTCGAGCAACCCGAGCAGGTTCAGCATCGTCGACTTTCCCGACCCCGAGGGGCCGATCACGGCGACCGTCTCGCCGCGCTCGATCTGCAGGTCGACGTCGTCCAGCGCCCGCACCACGCCAGCGCCGGTGTCGTACGTCCGCACCACGTCCGACAGTTCGAGCACCGGTCGCCGACCGGTCGTCGTCGCCTCCCTGTTCGTGTCAGTCCCGTCGGGGTCGTCTCGTGCCGCCCCGTCCGGCCCGGCGCTCTCGCTCGGCCCATCGGGGTCGGCCCGCTCCACGGGGTCGGTCCCCTCGGTCTCCCCGCCCACGTCCACCCGGTCGGCACCCTCGCTCATTCGGACTCACTCCGGCGCACGAGCACGGCGATCACGACCGCAACGACGAGTAGCGCGGCGACGCCCGCGCCGTACAGCAGCAACGGTGGTCCACCGTCGCTCTCGGGTTCGAGGGAGTCGTCGTACGGCACCTCGACGGTGCGGTTGACCGTGACGCCGTCGACGGTGTACTGCACCCGCACCGGGATCGCGGAGACGTTTTCCGGGTCGACGTCGGCGGTCAACTCGAAGGGAGCGAACTCGCTGCCGTCGACGGTGCCGACGAAGTACGTCCGCCGCGGGTATGCGGGGGTGACCGCGGGGCCGTCGCCGACGGCGACGACGACGCCCTGGACGGGCGCGTCACCGGTGTTACCGGCGTTCCCCGTTACCTGCAGGCGACCGTTCTCGAAGGCGAGGTCGACACCAGTCAGCGTCACCTGGCCCGTCGGCGGGCGGTAGTCGTACCGGGCGACGCTGTCGCTGGCCTCGCCGGCGGCGCGGTAGTCGACGGCGAACTCGACCGTGCCAGGTCGGTCCACCACCGAGAGGTCGACGGTGACGGTGGCTGACTCGCCCGGCGAGAGAGCAGACACCGCCCGCCGGGGCAGCGTGCGGTCACTGACCCGGGGCGTCACCACCACGTTCTCCGCGGGGACGTTGCCGAAGTTGGTGACCGTCACGTCGACCCGACTCGGGCGCTGGTTCTCGTCGTCGTTCTGCTCGGTCGAGCGCCCGCCGCCGAGGACGCCGCCGACGGCGCCGCCCAACTGCTGGTCACCGTCGTCCTCTGACGCCGGTTCGACGCGGACGCCCAGGTCACGCTCCGGGGCGACTATCTCGACGGGTGTCTCACTCTCGGTCGTCGCCCGCAGGCCCGACCCGGCGGCGTACGTGGCGGTCACCGCTACGCTCCCCTCGCCGACGCGCTCGGGTCGCACCGGCAGGTCGACGGTGACGCGCTGGCCGGGCGCGAGGTCCGGCACGGACCGGGTGCCACCGACCGGGACGACGCCGTCGCCGCCGGCCGACAGCACCACGTCACGCACCTCGTCGTCGGTGGGGTTGGCGACGGCCACCGACACGGTCGTCGTCGCCCCCGCGACGGTGCGGTTGACGGCCACGTCGAGACGGGGCGGTGCGCGCTCGACGACCAGCGACAGTGGGCGGGTGACCCGGACCTGGGCACCGTTCTCGTCGGTCCCGACGGCGACCACCTCGAGGGACTGCTCGCCCGCCTCGTCGAAGCGGGCGGTGACGGGCACGGTCAGCGTGTCGCCGGGCGAGAGCGTACCGGGGTCGGTCGCGGTCGCGACGGTGTCGTTCGCCGCGGTGCGGACGACGACGCGGTCGACGGCGACGGCGGAGGGACTGCCGGCGGAGTTGCGAAGGGTTACGTCGAGTGTCACGCTGTCGGCGACGGTGGGCGTCGTCGGCGAGACCGCCACGTCGGTGACGGTGAGACGGGCGTCGTCGGGGTCGGCCTGTGCTGCCTGACCGCTTGCCGGCAGTGACACGAGAAGGGCGACGACGACGACCGCACCGACCGCTGCGACGGCGACACGGCGCAGGGAGGCGTCCATTCGGCCTGGCTAGCCGCTCCGGGCGCAAATACGTGTCGTCGGGCGTCGTGAGGGCTTCGAGAGGGTTAAGTGCGGACCGACGAATTCCCTGCACAATGAGCGCCGGGGTCACTATCTCCTCGACGTCCACCTACGCCATCCTCGGCTGTGGGAGCGTCGGTCACGCCGTCGCCGAGGAACTCGTCGGACAGGACAAGGACGTGCTGATAATCGACCGCGACGAGGGTCGCGTCGAGGCACTCCGAGACCAGGACCTCGACGCCCACACGGCCGACATTCGCGACGAGGAGGTCGCGGAGTCGATCGCCGAGCGCGACGTCGTGCTCGTGCTCTCCTCGGACGCCGACGCAAACGAGGCCGCCGTCCGAGCCATCCGCGAGCACAACGGCGACGGCCAGTTTCTCGTCGCCCGCGCCTCGGACCCGGTCTCCGCCGACACCCTCGGCGAGGTCGGCGCCGACGTCGTCATCAACCCCTCCTCGGTGATCGCCGACAGCGCCCTGCGCTCGCTTGAGGCCGGTGAACTCGAGCACCGTGCCCACCGCCTGGAGGAGGTGATCCGCGGCACCCGGCGCCGGATGGCCGTCGTCACCCACGACGACCCCTCGCCCGACGCGATCGCCAGCGCGGTCGCAATTCAGGCGATCGCCGACCACTTCGACGTCGAGGCCGACATCGTCTACCGTGGCGACCTGGGCCACCAGGAGAACCGCGCCTTCGCGAACCTGCTCGACGTCGACCTCCACGCCTGGAGCGACGTCGACATGGACGAGTACGACACCGTCGCCGTCGTCGACCAGGCCGACCCCGCCGAGGACCCCCTCGACCTCACCGCCGACATCGTCTTCGACCACTTTGAACCGCACGAGAGCTACGACCCCGCCTTCGCCGACGTGCGGCCGAACATGTCCGCCACCTCGACGATCCTCACGAAGTACGTCCAGGAGTACGACATGGCCGTCGACGAGGCCATCGCGACGGCCCTGTTGTACGGCATCCGCGCGGAGACGTTCGACTTCAAGCGCGACACGAACCCCGCAGACCTCACCGCCGCCGCCTTTCTGTACCCGTTCGCAAACCACGACACCCTCGAACAGGTGGAGTCCCCGTCCATGTCGCCGGAGACGCTTGACGTGCTCGCGGAGGCGATCACCAACCGCGAGGTGCGTGGCTCTCACCTCGTCTCGAACGCCGGCTTCGTCAACCAGTACCGCGCACTCAGCCAGGCCGCACAACACCTGCTGAACCTCGAGGGGATCACGACGACCGCGGTGTTCGGCATCGCCGAGGACACCATCTACGTCGCCGCCCGCTCGAAGGACATCCGCATCGACATCGGCAACATTCTGGAGGAGGCGTACGACGACATCGGCCAGCCGAGCGGTCACTCCACCCAGGCCGTCGCCGAGATTCCGCTCGGCCCGTTCACCGGCATCGAGACCACCGAGGACAACCGCGAGACGCTGCTGTCGCTCACAGAGGAGGCGGTCAAGAGCAAACTGTTCGACGCACTCGGTGTCGAGGTCGACGAGAACGGCTCCTGATCAGGCCACCGCGGCGGCCTCTTCCTCCTCCGGGTCGGCGAGGCGCTCGACGATGTCGTTGACGAGAACGACGTCGCCCACCGCACGCACCCAGCGGTACGGCACCATCACGCCCTGGCCGGGTTCGACGTGACTCTCGAACAGGTCGGCGTTCAACTCGCCCAGCGCCAGGCCCGTCACCGCCTCCGCGTGCATGTCGATGCGGACGTCCTCTATCTCGCCGACGAACACGCCGTTGTTCGAGTACACCTCGCG
>CAZQHW010000216.1:0-4282 GCA_964593395.1 uncultured Halobacteriales archaeon | reverse complement strand
ACCGAGAGCAGCGTCGTCACGAGGCCGGCGACGACGAGCCACGGGCGGCGGTCAAGCAGGGCCAACGCGGCCCGGAGCCGTCCACGGACGCTCCCGTCAGCGCGTGTCACGTGAGCCGGTCGACGCCGCGTGCAAAAAAGGCTGATCCCGCAGCATCGCATCCACACGTTTAACCGCCGCGGTCGCCTGTTTTGGGGCGATGGTCGTCGGAGACATCGAGACCGGCACGGAGGTAGCCGTCGTCGGCGCGGGCCCCGCGGGGTACGTCGCCGCCATCCGGGCCGGCCAACTCGGGCTGGACGTCACGCTCGTCGAGAAGGACGCCTGGGGAGGTGCCTGCCTGAACTACGGGTGTATCCCCTCGAAGGCGCTCATCACCGCGGCGGACCTCGCTCACGAGGCCGGCGGCGCCGAGCACATGGGCGTCCACGCCGACCCCGCCGTGGACCTCTCGGCGACGGTCGAGTGGAAAGACGGCGTCGTCGACCAACTGACGACCGGCGTCGAGAAACTCTGTAAGGCAAACGGCGTCGAACTCGTCGAGGGCCGCGCCGAGTTCGCCGACGAGGGCCGCCTGCGGGTGGTCCACGGCGGCGAGGGCCAGGGCGCCGAGACGCTGGCCTTCGAGCACGCCATCGTCGCCACAGGGTCGCGACCGATCGAGATCCCCGGCTTCGAGTTCGGGGACCAGCCCGTTCTCGACAGCCGACAGGCACTCGCGTTGGACGCGGTGCCGGACCGTCTCGCCGTCGTCGGCGCCGGCTACATCGGCATGGAACTGTCGACGGCCTTCGCGAAGATGGGCGCCGACGTCACCGTGATCGAGATGCTAGACGACGCCCTGCCGACATACGACGACGACGTCGCCGAAGTCGTCCGGAAACGCGCAACGGACCTCGGTATCGACTTCCGGTTCGGCCGTACCGCTGCGGGCTGGGAGTCCACTGACGAGGGGATCCGCGTGACGACCGAACCGGCGGAGGTGGCCGCCGACGGCGGAGCGACCGTCGACCCGGACGCCGACGCCGGCGAGGAAACCGTCGAGGCCGAGAAGGTGATGGTCGCCGTCGGGCGCGAACCCGTGACGGACACGCTGAACTTGGAGGCCGCGGGCGTCGAGACCGACGACCGCGGGTTCATCGAGACCGACCACCGCACCGAGACAGCCGTCGACGGAATCCACGCCGCCGGCGACGTTGCCGGCGAGCCGATGCTCGCTCACGCCGGCTCCGCCGAGGGAAAGGTCGCCGCCGAGGTGATCGCCGGTGAACCCGCCGCACTCGACCACCAGGCCGTGCCCGCCGCCGTGTTCACCGACCCGGAGATCGGTACCGTCGGTCTCACCGCGGAGGAGGCCGAGGACGAGGGGTTCTCGCCGGCCGTCGGCGAGTTCCCGTTCCGGGCGTCGGGCCGGGCACTGACCACCGGCGAGGACGAGGGGTTCGTCCGGATCGTCGCCGACGAGGAGACCGGGTTCGTCCTCGGCGGGCAGGTCGTCGGCCCCGAGGCCTCCGAACTGATCGCCGAGATCGGCCTCGCGGTCGAGATGGGCGCTACGATCGAGGACCTCTCCGCGACGATCCACACCCATCCGACGCTGTCGGAGGCGGTGATGGAGGCCGCCGAGCACGCCGCCGGCGAGGCGATCCACACGCTGAACCGCTGAACGCGGGTCGGCGTCGGGCGGTCGCCGTCGGTCAGGTTCGCCCGCCGACCGGGCTGTACTAACCGCTCCGTCGGGCGGATCGGGCCGGGGGTTTCATGTTGACGCCTCTCGAACCGTGGATGACGACGCCTCTGAGGACAGACGATGGTGGGCACCCCGGAAGATCGTGTCGGCGAGCGTAGTAGCGGTGGTACCGACGAGGACGGGAACGAGGACGAGGGCTCTCGGTCCCGCGACGACCAGCCGCCGTCGGGCCGACGGGCGGCGACCGACGGGGGTGGACGCCCGCTGGACCAGGCGATCTGGAGTGCCGTCGTCGACGAGGTGCGCGAGGGCTGTCTCGTCGTCGACGGCGAGGGGCGGGTGGTCGCGGACAACGACGCCGCCGAGCGACTGCTCGGGGTCGACCGGACGGTCGGTCGCCGGGTGGACGGGCTGCTCCCGGACGGCTTCGAGTTGCCCGAACCGGCAACGGACGACGCTACAGAGAGCGCCGTCCCGTCGCTGGAGCGGTTGCCGGGACCGCCGGCGGGCGTCGGCTGGACCGTCACGGACCCCGGCGAGCAGTGTGTCGTCGAACGCCGCGGCGAGCGTCGGGCGCTGTCGGTGCAGGTGACACGCCTCGGCGACCGCGTACCCGCCGACAGGCTGGTGACGCTCTCTGACGTCTCCCCGCGGCGGGCGGTCGAGGACCGCTACCGCTCGCTCGTGGACCGCTCGTCGGCACTCCTGTCGGTGCTCACCCCCGACGGCACGATCACCTACCAGACGCCGGCGGTGACGGAGTTGCTCGGCCACGAGGCCGAGACGCTGGTCGGCGAGGGGTTTCTCGACCTCGTCCACGCGGACGACCGCGAGCGGGTGCAGGCGGCGTTCACGAAGCCCCTGCGGGACCCGGGTCGGACCGCGAGCGTCGAGTACCGAGTCCGCACCGCCGACGACGGGGTCGTGGTGCTCGAGTCGGTCGCATCGAACCCCGCGGACGTGGACGGGCTCGTGGTCAACTCCCAGGACATCACCGAACGCAAACACCGCGAGCGCCGCCTGGAGACCCAGAACGAGCGCCTTGACGAGTTCGCCTCCATCGTCAGCCACGACCTGCGCAACCCGGTCGACGTCGCCAGCGGCAACCTCAATCTCGCGCGGGAGATGGACGACCCCGAGCCGTACTACGGCGAGATCGACCAGGCGCTCGAACGGATGGAGGCCATTATCGACGACGTGCTCACGCTGGCCCGCCAGGGCGAGACCGTCGTCAGGACCAGTCCGGTCGAGTTCGACGTCGTCGCCCAGGACGCCTGGAGCAACGTCGACACCGGCGAGGCCACCCTCGACGTGACCGGGTCGCGCACGCTGGAGGCCGACTACGACCGCCTGCTGTCGATCCTGGAGAATCTCTACCGCAACGCCGTCGAACACGTCGGCGCCGACGTCTCGCTGCGGGTCGGTGCGACCGACGCCGGCTTTTTTGTCGAGGACGACGGCCCCGGCATCCCCGAGGAGGACCAGAAATTGGTGTTCGACACCGGGTTCACGACCGCGAACGACGGCACCGGTTTCGGACTGTCGATCGTCCAGCGCCTCGCCGAGGCCCACGGCTGGTCGGTCACGGTCTCCGACGGTCGAGAGGGCGGCGCCCGGTTCGACGTGCTCGTCAGCGACGACATCACGTACCAGCGCGACAGCGACAACAGCGACACGGACGGCACCACGGGCGCGGGGTCAGCAGGGGCGTCGACCCCCGACGAGGACCCGACGCCCGGCGTCGGCGACGTGGACTGGGACGACGTCTGATCGGTCAGTCGCCGAACGGACCTTGACCGCCCGGGCCACCGCCCATTCCGCCCATGCCGCCGCCGCCCTCGCCCTGTTGCATCTGTTTCATCATGCGCTGCATGTCGGCGTCGCCCATTCCCTGGAACTGCTTGAGCGTGCGCTCCATCATCTTGTGCTGCTGGAGTAACTCACGGACACGGTCGGGGTCGGTGCCCGAACCGCGGGCGATCCGGCGGACCTGCTGGGCGCCGACCGAGCGGGGGTTCTCCAACTCGTGCTCGCTCATCGAGTCCATCACCACCTCGAACTCCCGCAGGCGGTCCTCGGTGACGTCCATCGCGTTGTCCGGCAGTTGGTCCATTATTCCCCCGCCCATCCCGGGGATCATGTCGAACACCTGGTCGAGCGGACCCATCCGGTTCATCGCGTCCATCTGCTTTCGCATGTCCTTCAGGGTGAACTGCCCCTGGAGAATGTCCTCCGGCTCCCAGTCGTCGTCCTCCTCGCCGGTTTCCTCCATCGCCCGCTCGACGCGCTCGGCGAGTTGCTGCAGGTCGCCCATCCCCAGCAGGCGGGAGATGAACCCGTCCGGCTCGAACCGCTCGACGTCCTGTACCTCCTCGCCCGTGCCCAGAAAGGCGATCGAGGAGCCGGTCTCGTTGACTGCCGTCAGCGCGCCGCCACCTTTTGCCGTGCCGTCGAGTTTCGTGACGATGACGCCGTCGACGCCGATCGCCTCCTCGAACCGCTGGGCCTGCTCCTTTGCGCCCTGCCCGATCGCGGCGTCGAGCACCAGCAGCGAGCGGTCCGGGTCCACCTCGGTCTCGATGTCCTCGATCT
>CAZQHW010000215.1:0-4382 GCA_964593395.1 uncultured Halobacteriales archaeon | reverse complement strand
CGAGAGAACGTACTCCTCGCCCTCCTTCCGGGCGCGGGTGTTCATGTCGGAGGCGTCCGACCCGGAGCCGGGTTCGGTGAGCGCCCACGCACCCAGACCGTCCCCGGTGGCGAGCGGTTCGAGCCACGCCTCTTTTTGCTCGGGGCTACCGAACAGTTCGATCGGCTTTGCGCCCAGCGAGACGTGGGCGGCGTACGAGAGGCCGACGGCACCGGAGACGCGACCGAGTTCCTCACAGACCAGCGCGTACATCAGTTGGTCGCCGCCGAGTCCGCCGTAAGTCTCGCTCACGGGCACGCCCATCACGTCCAACTCGCCGAGGGCGTCGAACACCGCCTCGGGAAAGCGGTGTTCGTCCTCGATCTCCTGGGCGATGGGTTCGATCTCCTCCTCACAGAAGCGCCGGACCTCGTCGCGGATCATCCGGTGCTCGTCGGGGAGACTGAAGTTCATAGACCCAGATGAACGTTCGGCGAGTTAAGCCCACCGGAGGCGCTAAAGCGGTCAGCCCGGTCGAGACCAGCGAGCGCAACCACTTTTTTATCACCGGACCAGGAGCGGGTATGGTTCGCGTGACCGTCTGTGAGTTGCCGGACGTCTCGGACCCGCGGTTCGAGGGGCGCGTGGAGGGGCTGGTCGACCACGCCCGGGCGACCAGCGCCGACCTGGTCGTCCTGCCCGAACTGGCCTTTTGTCCGTGGCTACCGGCCCGCGACCCGGACGCGAGTGACCGGGACGCCGCCTGGGAGCGGGCCGCAGAGGCCCACGCCGAGTGGCTCGACCGACTGGACGGCCTAGACGCCGCCGTTCTGGGCTCGCGGCCGGTCGTCCACGAACACCGCCGCAACGAGGCGTTCGTCCACGAGACCGGCGACACGCGGGGGGTGCACCTGAAGTCGTACCTGCCGGACGAGCCCGGTTTCGAGGAGGCGTCGTGGTACGAGCCGGACGACGGGGCGTTCGACCCAGTGTCGTGTGCCGGTCTCGCGGTGGGGCCGCTGGTCTGTACCGACCTGTGGGCCAGCCACGAGGTGCGCCGGTACGGCCAGGCAGGGGTGGAGTTGCTCGCCAACCCCCGCGTCACGGAGCGCCGGACGACGGAGAAGTGGCTCGCCGGCGCGCGGACGATGGGTGTCCTGAGCGGGGCGTACCTCGCGTCCTCGAACCGCTCGGGAAGCGCCGAGGGCGTGATTTTCGGTGGCGCCGGGTGGGTGACGGGGCCGGACGGGACCGTCCTCGCACGGACCGACGACGACCACCCCTTCGCCACCGTCGACGTGGACCCCGCGGTGGCCGCCGAGGCGAAGTCCACCTACCCGCGGGACGCTCTGGACCGCACCGACGCCTGACAGCGACTGACGCGACGGACACGCCGGGCGCGACACGATGGCGTTCCGTCCGTGGCGCGACGCACGGTCTCCGTCGTCGCTCACTCCTCGCGGTCGTGTCCGCCGGTAGGTTTCGGGCGAGGTTCTCGGTCGGCGTCACGGTCGGCGGACTCGGACTCGTCCTCGGCAGGGCCGTACACGCGCCGGAAGTACGCTCGCTTGTCGGCGCGCTCGTCGGCGTCGAAGCGGTCCCTGACGAAAAGAAGGTAACCGAGTACGAGGGCGTTCAGCGGCACCTTCGCGACGAGGACCGGACTCGCGGTCAGTTCCGCCAGCACCACGACGCCGAGAAGCGCCACGCTCAGGACGACGTCGACGCCGGTCAGCAAAGTGACCCCGACCCAGCCGAGCCACTCGCCGTTGTACAGCAGTCTCGCCGCCAGCGCTCGCGCCCAGCCGACCGCGACGAGCACGCCGCCGAGGACCACGAACGACAGGCCGACGCTCTTTCCCCCGGCGTCGAGAACGACAGTGAGCGCCGCCCCGCCCCGCAGCAGAGCGAGCCCCTGGTAGGCTGCCTCCATCGCCTGCAGGCCGGCGTAGATGGCCACGAGTTCCACACCAGGGGTACGCTCCTCGACGCCGTCGTCGGTCGCCACCATCTCGTCACCAGCGACGGTCCGAACAAAAAAGCGTTCGGACGCCGAGACAGACGTGCCGGCGGTCCCACGGATACTTTAGAAGGGGTCGCGTACGAATCGGTGATGGTCGTCCGCGAGTGGCTTCGTGACGGTGTCGACCGCACGCGGGTCGAGCGGGTCGCCAGGGAGGCGGCCCGCCGCCTCGCGGTCGGGGACACCGAGGGGCTGATCGCGGGCGAAGTCAGCGAGGGTCACCCGGACACCGACGCGGACCCGTCGTCGTTCACTGTGGAGCCGCTAGAGGCGGACAACTGGCTGTCGATGCCGGTCGTTGTCGACCGGGAGTACATTATGAAGGTGACCTCGCGACGCAACTCGCTGGTGCACGCCCTGTTCACCGCGGGACGGAACCTCGGGGCAGTCTCCTCGGGCGTCGAGGGGTTCTTCGAGCACCACGACGACCCCGCCGCGATGGTCCGCCACGAGTTCGAGGCAGCCCAGCGCATCCGCGAGGCCGGCGTCGACGGGCCGCGACCACTGGCCGCCTTCGAAATCGACGACCTGGGCGTGCTCGTCTCCGAGTACCTGCCCGACCCGACGCCGCTGTCCTCGCTGCCGGACACGGAGGTGCGACGCCTCGCCCCGCAGGCGTTCGACGCCCTGGCACGACTGCACCGCGCCGGCCTCGCCCACGGCGACCTCCAGGCGGAGAACCTCCTGCTGTCGGCGGGCGAGTTGTACGTCATCGACGCCACGAACGTCCAGGACGACCCGACGGCCCGAGCGGACGCCCGTGCCTACGACCTGGCGAGTGCGCTGGCGACGTTCGCCCCGCGGGTCGGCGCCCGGGAGGCGGTCGCGATGGCCCGCAAACGGTACGACGACGGCGACCTACTCGCCGCCCGGGAGTTCCTCCCGTTCGTGGCGCTGCGCCCCGACCACGACTTCGACGTCGCCCGCGTCGCGAGCACGATCGAGGCGGCCGTCGACGCCGACGCCGACGCCGAAGCCCGCCCCGAACTGCCCGCCGAGGTGGCCGATCTGGAGGCCATTGAGGACCTCGACTCCGCTGGCGGCGACTGAGCAACCGCGTCGGCAACACGAGTGACGGGCACGGCGAGGAGTCCACTCACCGGACGGGACCGGCGCCAAACCGGGTCACTGGTAGTCGCTGATTCCCAACACGGCGTCACAGTCCGGGCAGGTCCACACCATCGGGGCGTTGGCCCGCGGTGCGCGTTCGAGTCGCTGTGCCCACTCGCTGAGGTCTGACTCGCAGTTCGGACAGACGGCCATGCCAGTTCCCTTCGGTCGCCTGTCACTTCAACCTGTGTTCCGTTGCGGGACCGGCGGGATTTTTGCCCTGCCGACACGAACTGTTGGGCATGAGCAAGCAGACCCAGACCTACCGGCACTACATCGACGGCGAGTGGACCGAGGGGCACGGTGAGACGACCTTCGAGAGCGTCAACCCGGCCACCGGCGACGTACTGGGGGAGTTCCCACGCGGCACCGAGGCGGACGTCCGCGAGGCGGTCTCGGCCGCCGACGAGGCCTTCGAGGAGTGGCGCGCGATGTCGTACATCGACCGCGCTGAGGTGTTGTGGGACGTGTACCACGAACTCCGCGACCGGACCGACGAACTCGGCGAGATCGTCACAAAAGAGTGTGGCAAGGAAATAAGCGAGGGCCGCGCCGACGTGGTCGAGGCCTACCACATGGTCGAGTGGGCCGCCGGCAACGCCCGCCATCCCCACGGTGACGTCGTCCCATCGGAGATCGCCGCAAAGGACTCGTACATGCGCCGCCAGCCCCGTGGCGTCGTCGGCTGTATCACGCCGTGGAACTTCCCGGTCGCCATCCCCTTTTGGCACATGGCGGTCACGCTGGTCGAGGGCAACACCGTCGTCTGGAAGCCCGCCGAGCAGACGCCGTGGTGTGGTCAGACCGTCGCCGAGATGATGGTCGACGCCGGCGTCCCCGACGGCGTGTTCAACCTCGTCCAGGGCTACGGCGACGCCGGCGCCGCCGTCGTCGACGACGACCGCGTCGACACGGTGCTGTTCACCGGCTCCGCGGAGGTCGGCCACGAGATCGCCGACGAGATCGGCGGCGAACCCGGCCGCGAGGTCTCCCTGGAGATGGGCGGCAAGAACGCGGTCGTCGTCACCGAGGAAGCCGACCTCGACGTCGCGTTGCACTCGGCCGTGATGTCGTCGTTCAAGACCACCGGCCAGCGCTGCGTCTCGAGTGAGCGCCTGGTCGTCCACACCGACGTGTACGACGAGTTCAAACAACGCTTCGTCGACCTCGCGGAGGACGTCGCCGTCGGCGACCCCCTGGAGGAGGACACGTTCATGGGGCCGGTGGTCGACGAGCGCCAGGTCGAGAAGTTCCACCAGTACAACGACCT
>CAZQHW010000214.1:2156-4402 GCA_964593395.1 uncultured Halobacteriales archaeon | reverse complement strand
GCGATGGCCGACGCGATCGGCAACCTGTACGGCATCGCCCGCCACGAGGACGGCGCCACGCGGGTGAACGTCGGCCAGGTCGAGTCGGACAACGCGGCGAACATCGTCGCCGAGGAGGCGTCGATGATCGGCGAGGTCCGCGGCGAGACCACCCACCTGATGGAGTACACGTACGACCGCGCCCGGACGGTGATGGAGGGTGCCGCCACCACACACGACTGCGAGGTGTCGGTACGGACGAGCGGGGAGGCCCCCAGCGCCGAGAGCGACGACGAACTCGTCGAGACGGTCTCGCGAGTCGCCGCCGACACGGAGGGCGTCGACAGCGTTCTCGACCGGGCCGACATCGGCGGTAGCGAGGACGCCACCTACCTGATGAGCCACGTTCAGGACCGCGGCGGTCTCGCTACGTACGTCGGCGTCGGCACCGACCACCCGGGAGGCCACCACACGGCGACGTTCGACGTGGACGAACCCTCGATCGGCATCGGCGTCGACGTGCTCGTCGGTGCCGTCGAGCGGATCGGGGCCGAGAATCCGGCGGGCAGCGACGAGAGCGACGCGTAGTCACCGCCGCGAACCGCAAAGAAGCGATGCCGTCGGGGGTCGGACCCCGGCTCAGTACTTCGGGTCGGCGCCAGTGGTCTCGTACACGTCGTCCATCAGGCGGTCCCGAACCTGTTGCCAGCGGCCGAACTCACGCGGCGAGTCGGGGTAGGACTCGTAGTGGTCGAGAACGTCGTCGGCACACCGTTTCGTGCGGTAGAACTGGAGGATCTGTCGCCAGTGCTCGGCGCTCTGTGTGGCGATCTGAATCACGTCACGCAGACCGATCGAAGTCGACCCCTCGTACAGCGACTCGGCGATACGCTCGCCCGGCAGGGCGGCGAGAAGGGCCATCAGTTCGTCGGTGTCGACCGCCGTCGACAACACGTTGTACACGTCCAGGGCGGCGTAGCGGGCGCCAAAGTGGTCCATGACGCGCTCGTTGTACTCCCACAGCGCCGTCTCGGAGACGTCGCCACGGCTGATGGCGTCGATCGCCGCCTCGGCGGCGTACGTGCCGGCGTAGGCGGCGCCGGCGATCCCGCCGCCGGTCGTCGGGTTGACGTGACCGGCGGCGTCACCCGCCGCGAGAAAGCCCGGCGCGACCGCGGAGTCGTACGGCCGGCGCGTGGGGAGAGCGGCACCGAGTTTGTCGACGACCTCGGCGGAGTCGAACTCCGGGCGCGTCCTGAGATCGCGCTTGAGGTCGTCGACGAGTTGCATCGGCTCCTCGGTCATCTGGAAACCAAGACCCGCGTTTATCTCCGTCGACGTACGCGGGAAGTACCAGAGGTAGCCCGCCGCGCGCTCGGTCGGCTTGAACACGAGGGCGTCGTCCCACTCGACCGGCTCATCGACGTGGATGATCTCACGGTACGCCGAGCAGAACTGCTGGAAGGTGACGTTCGTGTCGAAGGTGGTCTCGCGCAGGTCCGCCTCGTCCTGAAGGATCGACAGCGCGCCGGCGCAGTCGATCGTCACCGGGGCGTGGTAGTCGACGGGGTCGCCGTTCTGCACCGCGCGAACTCCCTGGACCGGGGCTTGCCCACCGTCGCCACCCCGCGCCGCGACGCCGCCGTCCGACACCCGTTGCGTCTCGCCGTTCGAGACCCGTTGCGTCTCGCCGTCCGACACCCGCTGTGGGCCTCCCGTCGGGGGTCGTGGGGCCTGGCGCTCGTCCTGAATCACGTCTTGGACGACCGTGTTGTAGTGGAACTCGGCGCCGGCGCTCTCTGCGCCGTCGATCATCCGCCGGCCGAACTCGTGGCGGTCGATAACGGCCAACTCGCCGGGTACGGGTATCTCGAGAACCGTGTCCTCCTGTGGGATCTCGAAGCGACCGTGGTCGACGCCGGTGTTCGTGAAACTCGGCTCGATCTGTGACCGGGGTATCACATCGGGAAAGGCGTCGGCGCCTTTCAGCGCGTCGCCACAGGCGATGTGGCCGGTCTCCTCGGGAGACTTACGCTCCAGTACGACCGTCGAGAGGCCGGCCTCGGCGGCGGTCGCGGCCGCGTACGCGCCCGCGGTCCCTGCCCCGACCACCACGACGTCGTACGAACGGGTACTCATCGTCTGTTACCGCGGTGTCGTGACTCAAAGTTCCATCGGGAGCGCGTCGCCGTCACTCCTCGTCGTCCTCGCCGACACCCGAGACCTTCGTCCTGATGTCCTCCGCCGTCACGAGGTCGTCGTCGACG
>CAZQHW010000214.1:0-2056 GCA_964593395.1 uncultured Halobacteriales archaeon | reverse complement strand
CGGCGTCGTCCGGGTCGTCCGCCCCAGGGTCGACCGACTCCTGAATCTGGTCGAGGCGCTCGGTCACGTCGCTCAGGGTCTTCCGTACGTCCTCGCTCACCTGACGCTCGGTGTCGTCTTCGGGGTCGGCGCCGGTCTCGTCAGCCTCGTCGGTCTCGTCCGTGGCTTGTGTCTCCTCGGACGCCGCCTGCTCGTCGTCCGCGTCGTCCACGGGGTCGTACTTCACGAGGGTCCTGATCACCTGCCCCACGTCGTCGCGCATGACCGGCTTCGTGAGGTACTCCTGGTAGTCGGCATCCAGGGGGGCGTCCTCGGGCTTGACCGCCGTGACCATCGCCACCGGGACGTCGTACCCGCGGTCGCGGATCGTCGCCAGCACCTCGTCGCCCGCCATTCCCGGCATCCGCCGGTCGAGCAACACCGCGTCGACGGCCGCCGTCGAGTCCCCGTCTCCCTCGGCGGCGTCCGCCAGTGCCTCTAGAGCGGTCTCCCCGTCGTAGGCCACCCGTGTCTCGTACTCGGCCTCCATCTCCACCCAGGTCGCGTACAGGTCGGCGACGTTGCGCTCGTCGTCGACGATGAGCACGGTCGTCGACGCCTCCAACTCAACGGGGGACGCTGCCATCGGTTCGCCCTTTGTGGCCCGCCGCATAAAAACTGTCCCCGAGCGGTCGACGCGACCGGCCGGTCACTCCGTGTGTCCCGCCTCGACGAACTCGAGCAGCACTCCGGCGGTGTCCTGCGGGTGCAGAAACGCCACCCTGTGTCCCCACGCGCCCGGTCGCCCCTCGTCGTCTATCGGCGTCACGTCACACGTCCGGGCCCACGACAGCGCCCGGTCGACGTTCTCGACCCGGACCGCGAGGTGGTGCACCCCCGAGCCCTCGCTCTCCAGGTAGCGGGCGACTGGGCCTCCGTCTAGAGGCTCGAGAATCTCGAAGTACCCCGGGTCAGTCGACAGAAACACCACCCGCATCCCGTCGAACGTCTCCTCGTGCACCCGCGGGAGTCCGAGGAGGTCCCCGTACAGTGTCGCGACCGCCTCGGCGTCCTCCGCGGCGACCCCGGCGTGGTCGAAGGTGGCCGTCGGCCGTCGCCCCTCCCCGTCCCGCGTGTCCGTGCCGGCGTCCCCGTCGGCGGTCATGCCCCGCCACAGGTCCGCGAGAGACAAAAAGCCGCCGTCACTCCACGGTCTCCGGGTCGGTGACGGTGTGCTCGGTGTCGCGGTCGCCGGTGTTGCGGGTGCCCGTGGGTTCAAACAGGAGAAGTCGGGTCTCCTCGTGGGCCACCGGGCGGTGGGCGACGCCGCTTTGTACGACCGTCGCCTCGCCCGCCCGGAGCCGGGTGTCCGGTCGGTCGGGGAACTCAAGGGTCAGATCGCCGTCGAGCACGTAGAACAGTTCCTCGGCCTCGGGGTGGGCGTGTTCGACGAACTCGCCCTCGACGACGGCGATCTTCAACGCCTGCCCGTTCAGCCTGGCGGCCACCCGCGGGGACCAGTGCTCGTCGATCCCGGCGGCCGCCGCCGGTACGTCGACCGTCTCCGGCGCCGCCGGGGTCGGACGGTCGCCGTCCTCGCTCACCTGCTCGTCGGTCATGTGTCCCGTCCGGCGGGGCTTGATAAGTGTGTTCGGTCGGCGCCCGCCCGACACCTGTCAGACGACAGAACTGACGGCAGACGGTCTGTGATGGTCGTTCGACGGAGAATATCCGACATAGAGGTCGGCTTTCCGAAGCCTTTTGATCCGCGGGCCAGGATATTAAGGGAGTATCATGCCCGAGGACCTGAACTGGGCGATCGGCGGAGAGGCCGGCGACGGCATCAACTCCACCGGCAAGATCTTCGCCCAGGCGCTCTCGCGGGCGGGCCGACACGTGTTCACCTCGAAGGACTTCGCCTCCCGCATTCGAGGCGGATACACCGCGTACAAGATACGCACCGACACTGACCGGGTGCAAAGCGTCGTCGACCGCCTGGACGTGTTGATCGCGCTGACACAGCGAACGATCGACGAGAACACCGACGTGCTCCACGAGGGGTCGGTCGTCATCTACG